>JANQSY010000110.1 GCA_028279065.1 Cytophagales bacterium | reverse complement strand
CTATCGGCAAATTGAGCCCAATTACCCTGCAGATACCGCAATTCTTGAACTGCGTTTCTTCGATCCAAACGGACTTTTTGCCGCCAAAAAGAAAAGCCTGAAAATCTTCCCAAACCCCAGCCCAGGCGTTATTCACTTCCAGATTCCTGAAAACGAATCTATCAGAATTGTACAGCTGCTGGACCATTCTGGAAAATTGCCGAAGGCATATGCAAAGCTTGAATCCCACAGACTGGATTTATCGGGATTACCCCCTGGAATCTATCTCTTCAGGTTTTTGGGCAGGGATAGATATAACGAAAAACCGGTCATTGAATAAAAAATATGCAGGCTAATGTTTCATTGGGGTTGAGTATCTTTAAGGAAGGATCCTATTGACATGCATCGATTGAAACTCCTATTATCGGCCCTTTTCCTTCTGGTTTTTCTCAAGGCGGGCGCCATTCACATTATTGGTGGCCAATTTTCGGTTCGTCAGCTCGATACCATGTTTTTTGAGGTGCAATTTGAGTTGATCTATGAGCCAAGTTTTGGGTTTCCAGGACCAATATTTGTGAACCAGGTACAGCTAAACCTAAACGGTCATAATAATGGAACCAGAATCCCGATAGAGAGTAGGATCTTAAATGTTATCCAAATCGATACTGCCAATATCAATCAAAATTGTTTGCAGTCTCAGTATCCATTGCATAAATCCTACTTTCTGGACACATTTTCTATTCCTATTGGAGCTCTTACTTACTCGGATGGAGTAAGCTTCTTATTTGAAAATTGCTGTCTCTCACCACAATACTCAAATTCAAGTCCTGGCAATCCTATTTCCATGGAAATGTTCTTTCATCTTCCGAATCTTGTAGGGCTATTCGGCACCGCTCAAAACTTCCCGTTTTGGTCTTTTCTCCCTGAAATAAAATTGTGTACCAACTACAATAATTTCATTGATTATTCCGGATTCGACGCAGATGGTGATAGTCTGGTCTATGAGTTTTTCTCTTATCAGTCCACAAGTCAAAATTCGACTCCATTGATTGCAGGTACCTCCAGTTTTGATGGCGTAATTCCCTCCTTCCCACCTATGTTCATGGATCCCGCCTCTGGCTTGGTCACCGGGAAACCCAGCAATCAGGGCCTATATCTCGTAGGGCAAAAACTCCGAGAATTTAGGAATGGTACCCTTATTTCGGAGAACTACAGATTGCTTCCAAATATTTCAAAATTCTGTCCAAGCGCAAATTTCAATCAGGCAACATCTGAACTTGGGAATTCCGGATGGGTTAATGCCTCGAATGTTGGGGGGCAGGTCCTTGCCACGGAAGGCCAAGTTGAAATTCCCTTTAATACAATAGAATCTGATACCAACAACCTTGTTCGATTTGGAATCCTATCCAATTCCATTAGATCTTCAGATTTGGCTCTTCAATCGAATTCGTTGCTCTTTAATTCAGGCCAAGACACCCTATCAAACAAGATCCTTATAGATCTCTCACAACCGGTTTCCGTTGATACTCTTCACCTGATCACAATTGACACCAATTGCGTTTCCCAATTTCAAAAGACCCTTTCCATTCCTATACAATTTCAGAATGTGTCAGATGCGGGGAATTCAAATACAGTTTTGATCGATCTGGATACAGCCAATGACATGGCTTTATTGCCCCTTTTAAAAGGAACACCCCGCCCCGGTGGTACATGGTTTGATTTTTCATCCAGCGGCTTTCTAAGCGGAGGCATTTTTTTGGGAAGTCAAGTCACTTCGCCAGCCGCCTATAAGCTGATATATCAACAACAGGAACCGAATTATCCAATAGACACAGCCACCCTGACCCTGATCTTTTTCGATATCAATGGGGTTTCAGATAAGCATTCCAATGATTTTTTCCTCTACCCAAATCCGGCAACTACTTCAATCAGCGTTGAAGGAAGTGATCTGGCTGCAGCCATTTTTCTGGATGTTACAGGGGCTCTTCTCCTTAGGGCTGAAGCTACAAAAAGGTCTAAAATTGATCTGGATGTCTCAGAAGTTAAAAACGGGATTTATCTTCTTGAACTGGTCAATTTAGAGGGAGACAAGTTCACAAGGCGGGTGATTATCAGACATTAGAAACCCACTTGGATTATACCAATAAGACTTGCTTTTGAAGAACTGATAAGGCCTGGTCTCCCGGCGGGACTTTTTTATTGAAAACCATCTTGATATATTGCTGTTCATAATCTATGAATACTCCGGAACGTGCAGGAGACAGCCCCATGGAAGTAGAGCTTCAGGAAGGAAAGACCTACGCTTGGTGTCAATGTGGCCTGTCTTCTAAGCAACCCTTTTGCGATGGCACCCATCAAAGAACAGACCTTCAGCCTATTGTTTTTAAGGCTGAAAAAACTGAAAAACGATGGTTATGCGTTTGTAAGGGCACATCTGGTCAACCCTTTTGCGACGGAACGCATAACAGGTAGACCTTCTTCGAGGCCCTCCCTAATAGATTTGAGTAATTTGGAATAAAATTTGTTGTAACAAATAAAATTTATTTCATGACTTCAGCAATAAAAGACATAAAGCCACTAGGATTCCCCTGGGTAACTCAGGACCCCTTCCTATTCTGTGTTTTTCATGAAGATTTCTATCCGAAAGGAAATGGAAGCCTTGGCCCAAAGGCCTCACTGGAAGGCCGGTCGATTGGAAACGATTTCACCATCAAAGATGGCTGGAGAATGTACCATGGGTCCACTATTCCTGGCTTTCCCTCCCATCCCCATCGGGGATTTGAAACAGTGACCGTTGTAAATAAAGGCCTGGTGGATCATGCGGATTCACTTGGATCTGCGGGGAGATTTGGAAATGGTGACGTTCAATGGATGACTGCAGGGAAAGGTGTGCAACACAGCGAAATGTTCCCCTTACTAAATGAAGATAGGGACAATCCACTTGAGCTATTCCAGATCTGGTTGAATCTACCCAGATCAAAAAAGATGACAGAACCCTATTTTAGAATGCTTTGGGGTAATACCATACCCTATTTCAAGGCTCCTGGGGTTGACGTTCAGATCATTGCAGGAGAATTTCAGATGATCAAAGCGCCCGATCCAACTCCGGATTCCTGGGCATCAGATCCAGGAAATGAAGTCGCGATCTGGAATTTCAAAATGAATCCTGGCGGTGAGGTTCAAATCCCGACAGCATCAGAAGGGGTTAATCGATCTTTGTACTTTTTTGAAGGCGACCGGATTGAAATAAATGGAGATAGTCTTAAAGACCATCGGGCGATTGAACTGGATCCCCAGGCGGACGTGACCATCAAGTCAGGTTCTGAAAAGGCTCGATTACTCCTGCTTCAGGGAAAACCAATCTCCGAGCCCGTAGCACAATACGGCCCATTCGTAATGAATGAGCAACAGGAGATCCAACAGACTATTTTCGATTATCAGCGAACTCAATTTGGAGGTTGGCCCTGGGATTCTGCCGACCCAACACACGGAAAGGAAAAGTCAAGATTTGCCCTATATTCGGATGGAAAAGAAGAGATCCCCGAATGAGCATAACTATACCCAAACCTAAATCCGGCGATTACCCTGAGTATTTTTCGAACTATGTGAATTTTTTCAACGATGAAATCGACGTTATCGGCATCCTTGAACAAAACGAACTGTTTCTTTCGGGATTGATCGCGAATCTGGATGAAGAGAAATTGAATTGGAGTTATCAGGAGGGGAAATGGTCCATTAAGGAGATCATCATCCATCTTATGGATGCAGAAAGGATCTTTCTGACCAGGGCACTTAGAATAGCAAGAAATGACAAGGTGGATCTGCCAGGATTTGACCAGGATGATTTTGCCCCTTTTTCCGGTGCCAAAACACGAACAAAGGGTTCTATTCTTTCAGAATACCAAGCGGTTCGAACCAATACTCTTGAATTCTTCAAGAATATAGATCAGGAAGCGTTAGAAAGAAGGGGTTCTGCCAATGGCTCTCCGCATACAGTTGCCGCCATTGCATTTCAGATCGCGGGCCACGAACAACACCATATCAAGGTATTACAGGAGCGGTATCTATAAAAGGTCTAAGGGGTCAAGATACAAGCTTGGTTCGCTAAATTTAGAATTAGCAAATCTCAGTCATGAAACCACTCCCCTGGCTCAAGCGATCCTTTGAATTCAATTTTCCTGTTGAAATGTTTCCAGCCATTATGGAAAGAGTTCAGAGTACTCCTGTCCGTCTTGAGGAGTTTATTTCCACTGTAGCTCCAGCATTACTGGTAAAAAAACCCGAAGGTAAATGGTCCATCCAGGAGCATGCTGGTCACCTAGTGGATCTGGATGACCTGCATGAAGGAAGGTTGGAGGATTTTAAGAAAAGGAAAGAAATCCTGAGACCTGCCGACATGAAGAATCTACGAACCGAAGAGGCGAAACACAATGAAAAGGATATTGGAGAAGTCCTAAGGGATTTCCAAAGTGCAAGGCAGAGTTTCGTAACCAAGATTTTGGACTTCCCAGATCAGGATATTGCAAGATCGGGTTTCCATGAAAGGCTTGGAAAGCAAATGCGCATAGTCGACCTGGCATATTTTGTTGCCGAACACGATGATCATCACATTGCAGTAATGAGATGGCAATTGAATCTATTGAAGGAGTAGTTCCTGATAGCAGTTCCCATCGGATCTAAAAATTGGCAAAACAAATTATTGTCAGCCACATGATGTTGATATAGTATTACAGCACAATAAAACCCACAACCCAACATGATATGGCAAAACCAATTCCATTTGGAAAGTCACTTAGGTACCTTTCAAGTCGAAATTTTCAAATTGGCCGAGTGGGGCCCTCCAAAGGAGAGGGTATAACCCTTCCAGCGAATTGGTTGGCAATTTCCTTGATATCCCTTGCATTTTTTGGAGTCTTTTTTTCTTCTACGATGACAAAACATGACAGGATGAAATTGGATGTCCCTAGTTTTTATGCATACCTCCCATCAATATTTATCTATAATGACATCAAACTAAACTATATCAATAAAAACCCTGATTTCTTTGCAGACAAGATTTGGTATTACACAACCAATTCAAATGAAAGAGTAATCAAGCACACTATAGGGTTTAGTCTATTTCTTTCACCATTCTTTCTAGCAGGCCATCTAATTTCACTATTAACAAATAGCCCTTCACACGGGTATACTTTGATCTATCAAAATGCATTGAGTATAGGAATATTTTTATACCTTATTTCTGGAATGTTCTTGTTGGGCAATGTGCTCAAAAAGTATTTCAAAGAGAACATATCTGCCATTACCCTTCTGATTCTTTTTTTTGGAACAAACTTGTTCTGGTATACGACTTTTGAGGGACTAATGTCCCATGCCTTGGTGTTTTTTCTTGTGTCACTAAATATATATCTCTTCTTAAAATATGATGAAACGCCCAAGGAAAAATATCTTTATCTTTTTTCACTTTTTTTCGGATTAATGGTCCTCACAAGACCGATCCTTTTGGTTTCTATTTTATTTTTTGGAGCACTTGCATTATCTTCTAATAATGGGTTTAAAAAATTAATTCAACCAAAAATATCTTCCGCTAAAAATTTCCTAATCTCATTTTTTCTTTTCTTAACTGGAATTCTTCCACAAATAATCTATTGGAAAATTTCCACAGGAAGCTGGATCTTTAATCCTTATAATGAAGAAGGCTTTATTCTTTGGGATCCCCACTTTTGGTCTTTGATCTTTGGATTTAGAAAAGGTCTGTTCATTTATTCACCATTGCTTCTATTGATTATCCCCGGATTTGTCTTCATGTTTTATGACAAGAAAAACCTCCTTATTGCATTATTGCTTATTACTTCAACTTCGTTTTATCTTATTTCTTGCTGGTGGGTCTCTTCATCCGGACCCTCTTGGGGCAACAGATACCTAATTGACTTCTTTCCTTTTATTGCTTTTCCGTTTTCACAAGGAATTCAGGCCTTGATCAGTCGCAAACTTTTTATTAAGGTCTTCTCGAGCTTAGTTATTGCATTATTATTGATCCTGAACTTGTTCCAGACCTGGCAATACAAAAATGGTTTGATCCATTTTGATGACATGACCCGAGAGTCCTATATGTCAGGATTTCTTCAAACCAAACAAAAAGAAAATTGGGGAAGCCTTTTACGGCCATTTGATTGGAATAGAAGATTAAAAGGCAGGAGTCAGATCAAATATTCAAAAGTCCATTTTAGCAATATTGGGAATAAGGAAATAATAAATATTCGCAGCTCTCTTGGAACCTACCTTTTAATGAATGAACTGAAACCATATGCGATTGCTTCTCAATTAAGCTTACCCAATAAGTATGCTGACCTGAATGTAGTACACATAAAAGGAAATATGATCTGTATAAGAGCCCACAATGGCAATTACTTCAAGATCGATGAGCAGAATCAAAAAGCAATTACCGCATCTGCAAAGCAGATCGAGGAAGCAACAAGGTTCTTAATTGAATTTCCAGATCCCTATGACAACCAAGTTCATTTAAAGGAAAAAAATGGGGATTACTTAGGGATCGTAAATGAATTTCCATACCTACTAAAAGCAGGATTTAAAACCCCATCCTACCTTCAAACCTTTAGGTATTATTGTTTTGTAAAGGATTGATTTGGGGATTCGGCAACTCTAATGGCTTAGAGTCTGGAAATGAAAACCACCAATCCTTTGGACTGGATATTTTAGCTCAAAGTCTTATCAAAACAAGTTTTGACCGGCTTTAAACAAAAAAACCACCTTTCGGTGGTTTTCTACTTCAGGGTGGGACCTACTGGATTCGAACCAGTGACCCCTTGCCTGTCAAGCAAGTGCTCTAAACCAACTGAGCTAAGGCCCCAATTCAATAAGGGCGACAAAAATAGAGTTTTTTGTCCTTTCAGCCCCCTTGCTCTGCAATAAGCTCATCAAGATCAACCTTGAGCTGGAGCAACCAATTCGAGATCTCGGTAAGGGTCTCAACTTCTTCCTCCTCCCCTCCAAATCCTGTGGTTTTATCAAGACTTATCCCATCTGCCAATTCTTTGATGTCCTTGCCTAGGGCCTCAAGTCTTTTGGCAATGACTGACAACTTGTTAGTGGATTCCTTGTTCATGCTTCAAAAATCCAAACAAATGGCCAAATGGCACCCTTATTGATGAGGGAAATTCATTATCCGCGCTCAAATTGGATTATTTTTGCGCTCCATCTGAAAGAAGCTTCGAGGAATGATAGGCATAATCAACAAAGGACTTTCCAAGGTATTTGGGACCAAATCAGAACGGGATATTAAGGAGGTCCTTCCAATGGTCGAGGAAACCAAGCAGGAGTACCAAAAATTGGAATCCATCAGCCATGATGAGCTAAGGGCTCAAACAGATGGTCTGCGAAAGATCATAAAAGATGAACTGGCCGAGATCGATTCCCAAATAGAGCAACTTCAGAATAAGGCGGAAAGCGATAAGTCACTCGGGATCCATGAGAAAGAGGATATTTTCAATAGGATCGATCAGCTTGAAGATGACCGATTCAAAGAACTTGAGAAGATCCTTCAAAGGATCCTTCCCAAGGCATTCGCAATTGTAAGAGAAACGGCCAGAAGATTCAAGGAAAACGAAAGCATTGAAGTAAGCGCTTCCATGTTTGACAAAACCATAGCCCAGAATAAAGACTATGTTTCCTTAAACGGAGAAAAGGCTGTCTGGAGCAACAGCTGGGAAGCTGCAGGGATCAGGATTACCTGGGATATGGTTCACTATGACGTCCAGTTGATTGGCGGAATAGTGCTTCATCAGGGAAAGATCGCTGAAATGGCTACAGGCGAAGGAAAGACCCTGGTCGCAACCCTCCCTGCATTCCTGAACGCCCTTGCCGGCCGGGGAGTCCACATTGTCACTGTAAATAACTATCTGGCTTTGAGGGACAGCGAATGGATGGGCCCAATAATGGAATTCCATGGTCTAAGAGTAGACTGTATAGACAAATATGAACCTCATTCTCCGGAAAGACAGGAAGCTTATAAAAGTGATATCACCTATGGAACCAATAATGAATTTGGCTTTGATTATCTGAGGGATAATATGGCCAGGTCTCCAGAGGAACTGGTACAGAAAAAGCTACATTATGCAATGGTCGATGAGGTGGATTCTGTTCTTGTTGATGACGCCAGAACTCCTCTGATCATTTCGGGTCCTGTACCAGAAGGTGAGGACAAACATGAGTTTCATGAGCTAAAGCCCAGAGTTTCCAAGCTTCACGATGAACAAAGAAAACTGGTTCAGAATTATCTGCACGAAGCCAAGAAATTGTTCGGGGATGGGAATGAAAAAGATGCGGGGCTTCCTCTTTTCCGGGCCTACAGGGGAATGCCTAAGTACAAGCCCTTGATCAAATTCCTATCGGAAACCGGGGTGAGGCAGTTACTCCAAAAGACAGAGAACTTTTACCTACAGGACAACGCCAAACAAATGCCCGAGGCGGATGCACCTCTCTTCTTTACGATCGACGAAAAGAATAACAATGTCGAAATGACAGAAAAAGGGATAGACCTGATCACGGGAGAAGGCGAAGACCCCAACTTCTTCATTTTGCCCGACATGTCAATAGAGATCGGAAAGATTGAAGACAACTCGGAGATATCAGATCAGGAAAAAGCCGATAAGAAAAGTGCTCTGGTAAAGGACTACGGAGAAAAGTCTCACCGTATCCACTCTATAAATCAACTTCTAAAAGCCTATACGCTTTTTGAAAAGGATGTTGATTACATCATCGGTGACAATAAGGTCAAGATCGTTGATGAACAAACCGGAAGGGTGTTGGACGGAAGACGGTATTCAGATGGTCTGCATCAAGCGATAGAGGCCAAGGAAAATGTCAAGGTTGAAAAGGCTACACAGACCTATGCCACCGTGACTCTCCAGAACTATTTCCGGATGTACAAAAAGCTTTCGGGGATGACGGGTACCGCAGAAACCGAAGCGGGGGAGTTTTGGGAGATCTACAAGCTGGACGTTGTGGTGATTCCTACAAACAAACCTATTGTAAGGAAGGATGAGCAGGACAAGGTATATAAGACAGTCAGGGAAAAATACAATGCAGTCGTAGATGAGATTGTTGATCTTACTGAAAAAGGCAGGCCGGCCCTGGTTGGTACAACCTCCGTTGAGAACTCTGAGATCATAAGTCGAATGCTGAAGCTCAGAAATATTGAGCACCAGGTACTGAACGCCAAGCAACACCAAAAAGAGGCCGAAGTGGTGGCACATGCGGGTCAACCATCAACAGTGACCATCGCAACAAATATGGCCGGAAGGGGAACAGATATTAAGCTAGCCCCTGAGTCAAGGGAAGCGGGAGGATTGGCAATTGTAGGTACCGAAAGGCATGAATCCAGAAGGGTTGATCGACAGTTAAGAGGACGTTCCGGGCGTCAGGGTGATCCTGGCTCGACCCAGTTCTTCGTGAGTTTGGAAGACAATCTGATGAGGCTTTTTGGCTCCGACAGGATCGCCAAGCTGATGGACAGAATGGGCTTGAAGGAAGGAGAGGTGATCCAGCATTCAATGGTGACTAAGTCCATTGAAAGAGCTCAGAAGAAGGTGGAGGAGAACAACTTCGGGATCAGAAAAAGATTACTGGAGTATGATGACGTGATGAACTCTCAAAGGGAGGTGATCTATAAGAGAAGGCGGAATGCTTTGTTTGGTGATCGCCTTGAGTTCGATCTCATGGAAAGCATCTATAACCTTAGTGAGGAGTTGGTTTCAGGGTATGCGGGATCAGAGGATCTCGAAGGTTTTAAACTGGACTGTCTGGCAATACTGTCTGTGGATCCCGAATTCTCCATGGAAGACCTACAAAAAGGAAATCCAGAGCAATTGGTTGAACGCCTATATGAAAAGGCCTATTCAAACTACCAGGAGAAAAATGGCAGCATAGCTCAAAAAACATTCTCGGTGATCAAGAATGTCCAGGAAACCAAGGGAGCAACAGTGGAGAATATCGTGGTTCCTTTCACGGATGGAACCAAACAGATCGGTGTGGTTTGCAACCTCAACAAAGCAGTTGAGACTGAAAACAAAGAGCTCCTCCTCTCCCTGGAAAAATTTGCCAGCCTAGCCATCCTTGACCAAAACTGGAAGGAACATCTCAGGGAAATGGATGACCTGAAACAGTCTGTTCAGGGAGCGGTATATGAGCAAAAAGATCCCCTTTTGATCTATAAATTTGAGGCTTTTGAGCTCTTCAAACAGCTGGTTTCCAAAGTCAATAAAGAGATCATTTCATTCCTGCTCAAAGCGGATATACCCCAGCAAAACCCGGATGAAGTAAGAGAGGCAAGACAGGTGAGGCGTCAGCAGCAGAATGTTCAAACCCAAAAGGAAGAAGCCCAATCCGTTCTCCAGGGAGGAGGGTCGCCGCAAGGACCCAGGCCTTCTCCCCCTCCTGTTCAGGCTCCTGTAAAATCCAAAAAGACCTTTGGAAGAAATGAGAAGGTTACTGTCCAGTATAACGATGGTACCATTAAAAAGGATGTGAAGTTCAAGGTGATCGAGCAGGACCTTGAAAGCAATCGCTGTGTTCTTTTAAGCCAAAACTAGATGCGGTTTTGGCTCCTTATATTGTCTCTTCTTGTACTTGGCGTATTTCAGAATGCCCAGGCTCAGAAGAAACGAAAGAAGAATAAGAACCAAAAACAAGAGGTTCCCTTTTCCATTGATTTCTCAAAGTTTGAGAATAGTTATCCGGCCATTGCTACTGATTCCATGGGGCTTTCGGAGAACACAATGGATTCGGTTTATGTGATCAACGATTCTTCGTTTTCCCGAAACGACTTTCTGTCGGATTCGCTTTTGACTTTAATGGACACACTAAGCATCCTGAATCACAGGGTTCCTTTTGAGGGGTACAGGATAGTGCTTTATACAGGCCCTGACAGACAAAAGGCGTTGATCACAAAGGGAAAGGCAATGAAGTTACTTAATGCCCAAACCGAGGTCTATTATAGCTATGACAGACCATATTTCAGGGTTAAGGTTGGGAATTTTTTCGACCGCTATTCAGCATATCCCACCTTCAACAGAATGAAAAGAGAATTTCCAACTGCTTTGCTTGTCCCTGAACCTATCAATATCCAAAAGATCCAATTTGACTGAACTTAGAGAAAAGATCCTGACCAGGGCAAAAGAGATCCATTCAGATGTGGTGGCATGGAGAAGGCATATCCATCAAAACCCGGAGCTATCCTTCAAGGAATATAACACTGCGAAATACGTTGCGTCATCAATTTCCGAAATGGGGATCCGGGGTTGCAGCGAAATGGCAACAACAGGGTTGGTTGTAGACCTGAAAGGGGAAAAGCAAGAAAGTGATAAAATAATTGCGCTAAGAGCTGATATGGATGCCCTTCCTATAGTAGAGGAAAACCAGGTTGATTACGCCTCCAAAAATCATGGGGTTATGCATGCTTGCGGCCATGATGTGCATACCTCATCCTTATTGGGAACCTTGAGGATCCTGAACGATCTAAAAAATGATTGGGCCGGCACCATAAGGTTTATTTTTCAACCCGGAGAAGAAAGAATCCCTGGGGGGGCTTCAATAATGATCAAAGAAGGCGTTCTCAAAAATCCGGAACCCAACTCAATTCTTGGCCAGCATGTTATGCCCTTCCTTCCGGCCGGGACGGTTGGCTTTCGTTCGGGACTCTATATGGCAAGCGCAGATGAAGTGTATCTCAGGGTGATCGGCAAAGGCGGCCATGCTGCAGTTCCGGAAAAGAACATAGATCCTGTAATGATAGCTTCACAGATACTGGTTTCATTACAGCAATTGATTTCAAGAACTGCTTCACCAAAAATACCATGTGTCCTTTCTTTTGGGAAGGTCAATGCCGAGGGAGCAACCAATGTCATACCCAATGAAGTCAAGATCGAAGGAACTTTCAGGACCCTGGACGAAGAATGGAGAATGCAGGCGCACGAAAAGATCAAATCGATCGCTCAGGGAATAGCAAGTTCCTTTGGGGGTTCCTGTGAGGTTGAGGTTCGAAAAGGTTTCCCTCATCTTAAAAATTCTCCTGAGTTGACTCAAAGGTCTCAAGAGTCTGCAATTGAGCTTTTGGGAAAAGAAAAGGTAAAAGACTTGGATGTATGGATGGCAGGGGAGGATTTTGCTTATTACTCCCAAGAGATCGACTCCTGTTTCTACCGCTTGGGAACCGCAAACGAAGATCTGGGGATCACCTCAAATGTTCACACACCTACATTCAACATCGATGAATCAGCCCTGGTCACGGGACCTGCCCTGATGAGCTGGTTGGCGATCAAAGAATTGGATAAAAAGCACTGAATTTACTCATGCGAGTAGTTCTTTTTGTTTTCTTGTCATTGGTCTGGTTATCCTCCAGTGGCCAACTGGTGACAGTTCTTGATGCCAAGACCGGAGAGGCTCTTCCCGGGGTGTTGGTCTTTCAATCCAATGAAACGATCATTGGAAGCACAAATCGGCTTGGGCAGGTAGGAATAACCGATGCGGAAAAAATAGATTCTCTATACTTTAAGCTTTTTGGATATCAGGACCTAACTCTTTCAACCGCCAAAGCTTTAAAAAAACCAATAGAGCTCAGCGCCATTGCCATAGATCTGGATGAGGTCGTGGTATCATCGAATCGTTGGTCAGAAGAATCCAAGTTCGTGCCTCAGCAGATCCGTAGGATCACTCCCGCGGAAATCAAATCCACAGACCCTATGACCACCGCTGATGCCTTGATGGGAACAGGCCAGGTCTTCGTCCAGAAAAGCCAATTAGGAGGAGGAAGCCCAATGCTTCGAGGCTTTTCTGCAAACAAGATCCTGCTATCTGTTGATGGGGTAAGAATGAATAACGCCATTTACAGAAGTGGGAATATCCAGAGCATCATCACTCTCGATGCCAATAGCCTGGATAACATGGAGGTAGTTTATGGACCTGGGTCTGTGATCTATGGAAGTGATGCTTTGGGAGGCGTCATAGCAATGAACACAAAGAGCCCTGAAATGAGCCTTGACAGTACTTTGTTAATGTATGGTGGAGGGTTCTTTAGGTTTTCATCTGCCAACTACGAAAAGACCATCGGGGCTGAAGTAAACATTGGAAAACGGAACTGGGCTTCATTCACACAATTGACCTTTTCGGATTTTGAGGATCTGCGTTCCGGCGGAAATTGGGACCCTAGGGATGAGGATTTCGGAAGAAGGGATTATTATGTCCAAAGGTTCGGATTCTCAGATAGTATCATAAAAAATGATGACCCCACACTTCAGGTTCCATCGGGGTACAGGCAGGCAAATATCCTCCAGAAGTTCAGCTTCAAGCTAAAGGAGTACACAAGTCTGGATCTGAATTTCCTGTACTCAAATAGCTCAGACATTCCCAGATATGACAGGTTAACCGTTGAGGAAAACGGGATTCCCGAAAATGCCGAATGGTATTATGGACCACAGCAATTCTTCTTGGGTTCAATTGGCCTGAACCTAGGAGAAGGAAAGTTCTATGATCGTTCAAGGATCACTTTTGCATATCAGCGGGTGGTAGAAGAAAGGAATGACAGGAAATACCAAAGCGATCAATTGCGAACCCGAACGGAAACAGTGGATGTTTTTTCTCTCAATCTTGACTTTCAGGAAAAGGTGGGGACCAAACATGAATTCAACTTTGGCGCGGAAGGGATCTACAATTATGTAGGGTCTGAGGCTACATCTACTAACATCATTACCGGAGAATCCTCGCCCGCATCAACCCGCTATCCCGACGGGGGGAGTGATTATTATTCTGCAGCAGCTTACCTGAACTATATCTATAAGATGTCCAGGGGCCTTACGCTCAACTCAGGCCTCCGGTTGAATTACGTCGGTTTAAGCTCAAGCTTCGAGGATACCAGTTTTTACGATTTTCCATACAATAGCATCCAGCTCGACAACGCTGCTGTTTCGGGTTCCTTGGGTTTAAAAAAGGATTGGGCGAGCAGAAGCAATATATATATAAACCTTGGTTCGGGATTTCGAGCCCCAAATGTGGATGATGTGGCCAAGGTATTTGATTCCGAACCTGGGGATGTTGTTGTTCCCAATCCCGAACTGAAACCAGAATACGTTATCAGTTCAGAAATAGGTTTCAATAAGGTATTTGGAAGGAGTCTTGTCTTTCGTGGAAATGTATTTTATTCCAGGTGGTTTGACGCGATCATCAGAGCCCCTTATTCTATCCATGGGCAGGATTCCATTCTTTATGATGGAGAATGGAGCAACATATCAGCCGAGCAAAACCTGGGGAATGCACAATTGGCCGGGGCTTATGGACAGATCGAATGGCACCCTACTCGATGGGCAAAGATCATTTCCACATTGACCTATACCTGGGGAGAAACCGAAGACGGCACCCCTTTACGCCATGTTCCCCCAATATTTGGGAACACCTCCTTCCAGGTTAAGCAGGGATTCTGGTCAACCAGATTAGATTTTTTATATAGCGGAGGGATTGCCTTTGAAGACCTTGCCCCAAGCGAACAAAGTAAGACCAATATTTATTCTTCTGAGGGAGCTCTTTCCTGGTGGGTGATGAATTGGGGGATCTCAAGGAAGGTGAACAATAGTGCAGATCTGCAGTTGATAATTGAGAATATCCTTGACCGCCAGTATAGGACCTATTCCTCAGGGATCTCAGCACCAGGCTTGAATTTCAGGCTTTCTGCAAGGGTATATTTCTAAACGGTAGCCTTTTTTGGCATGGCTTGCTTAAATTGTGAGACACATGAGATATTCATTTTGCCTGACTCTCATATTTTTCTCCGTTCTTACTGGAAGTGCCCAGTTTGACTATCTGAGCATACCGGATGGCTTCAAGATTAAAGAATACGCTTCCGTCCCAAAGGCCCGATCCCTATGTCAAAGCCCGAGCGGTGTGGTTTATGTGGGAACGCGGCAAGGTTCAAAGGTCCACGCTCTTGTCGACAAAGATCAGAATGGAACAGTCGATGAGGTCTTGGTGGTAGCAAGTGGGTTGAAGAACATGCCAAATGGGGTGGCCTATAAAGATGGAAACCTGTACGTAGCAGAGGTAAACCGGATACTCGTTCTAAAGGATATTGAAAAAGACCTGGCTAATCCACCTGAACCGGAAATATTTTATGACGATTACCCGGATAACCGCCATCATGGCTGGAAATACATTGCATTTGGGCCAGACGGTTGGCTCTATGTTCCGGTTGGGGCTCCATGCAATATTTGCTACAAGGAAAACCCCATTTACTCAAGCATTACCAGGCTGAGTCCTGATGGTAAAAAGAGGGAGATCTTTGCCTCAGGAGTGCGAAATACAGTTGGATTCACCTGGCACCCGGAAACCAGGGAAATGTGGTTTACGGACAATGGTCGGGATCACCTTGGGGATAATGCCCCTCCTGATGAATTGAATTGCGCACCCAGGGCAAATCTCCACTTCGGCTATCCCTTTTGCCATGGGGGCGATCTGGCAGACCCAGAATATGGGGATCAATATCCTTGTTCCGCATTTGAAGAACCCAGGCAAAAGCTAGGGCCTCATGTAGCCTCGCTAGGCCTGAAGTTTTGCACCTCAAATGCCTTTCCGGAGGAATACCAGGGCGACATATTCATTGCTGAACATGGCTCATGGAACAGCTCAGTACCTGTAGGCTACCGGGTCACCCGGGTGGTATTGGAAAATGGAAAATCTGTCTCCTATGAGCCTTTCATTGAGGGATGGCTGGATGAAGAAAAAAAAGTCAAGGGGAGACCTGTAGATGTGCTTTTTCTTAAAGATGGGAGTATGTTAATTTCGGATGATTATGCGGGAAAAATATATAGGGTGAGATATGAGAAGGGAGATTGAGATAAGGGATTGGGGTGCGAGAAACGAGAAATGAAAAACGGAAAATTGAAAATGGAAAACGGTCGCCCGCCCGGCTTGCCTACCGAAGATTTATCGAAGGTGGGAGCTTTGGTGAAGGCGGGGAAAGCGAAAAGACATTTACCCTTTTTGGTGAAATTTCCAGGAGAGCTTCTCTTTTGGGTGGCTGCCTTGCTTTTTATCTTCTTTACGACAGGCCCAATTCATGAGGCCCATTTTAGCCTTTGCCCACTTTCAAATGTCGGAATTGATTTCTGCCCCGGTTGCGGTTTGGGTCACTCGATCGGGCATATTTTAAGAGCAGAAATAATCGAATCGTTTTCAGCACATCCGTTAGGAGTATTTGCCCTTGGGGTGATGCTATTCAGGATTTATACATTAATAAAAAACCAAATCAAAAATTATGGATTCAGAAACAATTAACATGTTCCCAGGTCTGGAGATGGAGGAGATGAATTATGTGGGAGGATTGATCAACAACCTGGACCCGGACAAAAAAAGAGCCTTCGCCTCGTTGTACATTGCTAAGCGAAAAGACGCTCAAATGATCCTTCTATTAACCCTGATAGGATTTCTGGGATTTGCCGGATTGCAAAGATTTATAATCAACCAGATAGGAATGGGCTTGCTCTATTTTTTCACTGCGGGTCTTTGCCTGATCGGCACCATAGTAGACCTTGTCAATTACAGGAGCCTGGCCTTTGAATACAATCAAAAGATGGCTCAGGAAGCATTGGCGATAGTGAACATGTAAAAAGCCACCTTTCGGTGGCTTCAAATTCTTAAAATTTTGGACAGGGGATGGATCGCATCCGCCTGGGTGGCTTGCGATATTTCGGGTTGATCTGGTATTCGAACTCATAAATGATCGAAAGTTCATGTGCACCACCGGTGTTCAAAACATTAAGATTTGAGATGGTCACATCATATGAATAAGCCATACTCAAACCTTTCCAATGGAATCCCAAAAGGAAAACCAATGCATCGTGATTTGTGATCGTGATGTTATCCTCCACAGTGAAGATTGGCAGACCTCTGTACCATGAACCCACTACCAACCACTCATAGGAGAAGTAAGCACCTATGTCAAGCTGGTTGAAATTTCCCTGTCTCTTATAGTTGAAGGTTGGGCTGAAATAGGATTGCCTGGCATCTCCCCTATACCTTCCTCCCGGATAAAGGGGGAACTGGTATCCTGCATGCAATGAGAAGTACACCGGTAGATTTCCTTCTTCACCGGTGATCAAACTTTGATTAGGCCTGTTCAAATGCTTGAAGGTCGTTCCTATCCAGGCCTTGTTGGTGAACCAAAGGAAACCTGCGGTGACATCAAAGAAATTCTTTGTATTGAAAGGAATGGTCTGAGATGTAGAACCAGCGATGGTACCATTGTCATTCAACTGGTCTCTGAAGGTCAAAGACCCCTCGTCGATGGATAACCAGGAATATCCGATCTGCAAACCTGTCCTCATCGCCCACTTCTTGTTTATTCCCAATTGATAGGCATACATTCCTCCCACATAATTGGTAGCAAGAGAGGCCGAGCCAGCGGCATCCCTGGTGAACAGTATTCCCGCCCCACTATTCAGATGAGGAAGATTATGATCTGCACCTACAACAAAGGTCCGATACCTTGCTGCATTCGATGGCCACTGCAATCGGGCAATGCTATTTACCCTTGCCATAGTGGTATTTCCGGCGAAGGCAGGATTAAGGAACGTCTGAGCAGCATAGTACTGCGAGACCTGGAAATCCTGCGCCTTTAGTCCAAGGCCGGACCCAATAATTAGAATTGCAAGTAGGAGTATCCTTTTCATGCTTTACAATTTTTCTACCTGAGGAGAGTTACGTCCCCAATTATCGTTTCTTCCGATCCATCGGTGAACTTCACATCCACCCTATAGATATACACTGATTGTGTTGCCAATTTTCCATTGACATAACCGTCCCATCCAATATTGACATCCTGTGACTCGAAGATCACCTCACCCCAGCGATTGAAGATCTGGAATATCAGGCTCTTGACCGGTTTATTTGGCACCGGATAGAACACCGTATTGATCAACTGACCCGTGGCAGAGGAAATATCCCCTCCACTTGGCCCTGCCGGATTTGGAATGAATACATTCGGTACGAAAATATTTGCGGTTGGCTTCACAACCATAGGTCTTACCGCTGTATCCGTACAACCCTCATCCGAGTACGCGATCATTGTGATATCATACTCACCTTCTTTCTCGTAGGTATGCGTTGGGTTGACAGTGAATGCAGTAGTTCCGTCACCGAAATCCCATTTCAGGCTATCATAATACAGACTGAAGTTGTTGAAGTTGACCTTGTTATTTGGTGCAAATACCGTATCAAACGAAGTCGTAAATGCAGCCTGTGGGGTAGGATAAACAACCGCGATCACCTGCTGGAAGGTGGAGTCCTGGAATCCATTCAACCCAGTTACCACAAGCCATACTCCAATGAACTTAGGCGCACCCTGGTCTCCTGGCGTAAGGAAGCTTCTGGTAACCTCATCCGAAGCATAGGTCTGGCCGTCGGTGAACTTCCATACTGAGGAGAATGCAAACTGTGAGTTATGCGTGAAAGTGTATTCATACGGCGCACAACCGAATGCTGTATCTCCTGGAAGGCTCGCAACCGGAAGCTCAGGCAAAATAGTTACGGTCTGAGTGAATGAATCCACACAACCGTTAACCGAGGTGGCTGTCAACTGAACATCGAAGTCGCCCCAGGTATTGTAAGTATAATCCGGAGGATTGATTGCATTTGATGCGCCAAGACCATCTCCAAAGTCCCAGAAATAGGTGAACGTATTCACATTCGGGGTGTTATTGGTGAAAGACACAGGAGAAATCGGCCAGTTCTGAACTTGAGGATTTGCCGTGAACGCAGGCTTTGGTAAGGCAAAGACCCTGATATCCTGGATCAAAGTATCCCTACAAGCAAATTGGTTTTCAACCACATGCCACACATTGAATGTAACATCTGTCAATCCAGTATTCTCGAATGTATAGGTCTCTATTGCATTTCCTACCTGTAGATCCGTTCCATTAGACTCAAAATCCCAGTACCTCGAAACAGCAGCATTATTACTGGTGAAGGTCACCTCAAACGGTGAACAACCTGAATCCTCAGATACAGTCAGATCAGCGGTGATCGCCGGTCTGACCGAAATGGTTTGGGTTACAGAATCCTGACAACCCACTGGATTGGCTACGGTAGTTGCTATTAGAGTGACATCATAGTTCACAACATTCAATGTAGTGTTGTTATACTGATGTACAGGGTTTTGAAGCGTTGAGGTATCCCCATCTCCAAAACTCCAGAAATAGCTATAGGTATTGGGTGGTGCGGTGGTGTCAGTGAAAGTGAATGTGGGATCACCGCATCTTCCATCCTCGGTAAATGTGAATCCGGCGAATACCTCTGGTGCTACGGTTACGGTTACAATTCCGGTAACATTTCCATGGGTGGAATCCACACCACAATCATTATTGGTTCCAACGTCCACAATGCTTATGATCCTGTAAGTGGTCGTGGTTACTGGTGTAACATCTAAAATAAAAGGTGAGGAAAGTACCTGAGTAGTCCCCGGAACACCATCAACTTGAATATTCCATGGACCAATACCAGTAAGGTCTATTCTTAGTGGAGCGGTAGCGCCAAGACAAATTGTAGTGTCTCCGGTCAAATCCCCGGTTGGCAAAGGATCAGTAAATATGGTGACCGTATCGGTCAAAGTCGCAGGACTACAGGTCGGATTATGGCTATCGAAAACCGAATTGATGAAGTATCTGACTGGCACGCTCAATGGCGGGAATACCTGTATGGTATCACCGCTGTTGAACCCGGTCCTGTTATAGGTATTTCCGAGATTATCACCGACCTCAACATCAAAGGGCCCATTTCCAGTCAGCAGGATCTGCAATGCAGCGGTATCCTCCTCACAGAAGTTCACCGAATTGGAGAAGAATCCATCGATCCTCAGCTGGGCTAATGGCAGATCATTGACAATGATCGTTGCCTCAGTGCTGTCACTTGAAGGGAAGTTGCTTTGTGAACAACCATTCGCATCAGTCACTATAGAGAGGGCATAGGTTGTGCGGTTAGCAGGAGAAACAGATATTGTAAGTGAACCAGTTGAAGCAACTGTATCCTCACTAGTAAACCCTGCCGAGTATCTGATATCGAAAGGCGCTTGCCCAGTCAAATCAAAAGTCAATGTGGTACTTTGCCCATTGCATATTGTGTCATCATCCTGGATGGTTGCATTGGGAAGTGGATGAACCAGAATATCCGCTCCTGTTCCTGGAACAAGGTCGCAATACGGAGGTGTGGCTGCACCCACTGAAGTGTAGGTTGCCCAGCCAACTGTATAGTTGTTCATTCCAACCTGGAGATCCGGGGCATCTATAAAGCTTCCTGGGGTTGCTTGAAGCGCCGTATCAACCGGAATTCCATTTCTCAAAATTTCCACATCATATGCTCCTTGAGCGGTTCCATTAGCATCGGTGAAGTCAAAGAACAAACGTCCCACACCGAATGCCCCATCGCAAATGGTATCGGAGCCTGAAAGATCAACGGTCACTGTAGGCCTAATGGTAACTATAGCCTGCCCGACTGTAAACAATGGTTCACAGGTCGTTCCTTCATCGATCACGGAATCCAGGAAGTAGGTCTGCAATCCGGTCTGAGTATATGGGATCAGGACGGTGTCTGTTGGGAATAGCAATCCTGTAAACGGATATGTCACTCCGTTTCCATCGATGATCTGTCCTCCGAATGGCCCATTGGTAACCCCGAAATCAAGGGCCAAGGGCAAGAGGTCGCCTTCGCAAATGCTTGTATCACCTGAAAGCGTAGCAGACGGCAGGTCGTTGACATGCACCCAGGCTGAATCCGTTGGAAGAGAATCAGCAGGGCATGATGGAATCAATCCATTATCGGAGACCGTAACGATCTTATATACATTTGTTCCAACCGAAGGATTGATCACGGTTACGGTATGCGGTGAGCTAGTGGCTACAGTTGGGAAGGTATTGGTGCCATCGCTGTACTGTACAAACCACGGACCTGTACCACCCAGAGTGATCTGGAATGAACTGTTCTCAAGAGAACAAACCGTGTCGATTCCACTTATACCTGCTGTTGGCCTATCATTAACGGTTACTGTAACCTGACCGGTCAGGTTGGCTGTATCAGCCATACATCCGGCGGCAGTAAGAGCATTCGAATCCATCAGACTGTCAATGCTGAAGGTGGTGGTATTTGTCGGGAATACCGGAATGACAATCGTATTGCTATTGAATGTTGTGTCAATATTGTAGCCAGCTCCATCAGAGATAAAGATCCTGTATGGAGGAGTCCCTCCTGAAGCAACTACCAGCAGGTCGGTGGTATCACCACGACATACGGTGGTGAGTCCCAATGGGTTCAGGCTGGCAGATGGCAGTCCATGTGTTGTGAAGCTTGCAAGACCAGTAATATTGGCATCGGGCGCAAATACCTGACATTGAGGTGTATGCCCATCCTTAACGGATAGAATAGAGACCGAATAGCTTCCAGCAAATGGCGGAGCTACCTGCAATACCAATGGATTGGCTGTTACTCCAAGCGTATCCAATGTTCCTGCATAGGTAGTCAGGTAGGTCAGATCCCATGGCGCCTGTCCGGTGAAATTGAATTCCAGGGTAATGCTATCTCCATCGCATACATCGGTTGGCCCGGTAACCGCAACATCAGCCGTAGGCAATTGATTGACATTGATGGTCACGACAGAATCATCAACAACTACGGCCTCACAAAGCTCCGTAGTGAACTCTTCGATCGCTGACACAATGGTATATGTGGTGGTATCACTTGGAGAAACTATGTAGATAGAGTTATCTCCTATACCAGTCAAAGTCGTATCTACAGTTATTCCATCCGACCAGGATATATCTACGGAGTAGGTAGGTCTTCCGCCCTGAACATCAAATGTCAACACATAGGAATCACGATCACAAATGGTGGTGTCATTTCCATTTGCCCAGCTGATCCTTGCTCTCTCGTACATTATTACTGTAGCAGTTCCGGTCAGGCTGGTTGCATAACATGCATCCGGAAGATTTGAATCAAAGGCCTCAACCAGCGTATAGACATAGGGAATCGGAGAAGGAGTAACATCAAAGTCAACTGAATCCCTTGGGCCATTCAATGTGGCCGTGTCCTGGGTGATTCCATGGGTATAAACTACTGTAAATGGCCCAACCCCTGTGAAATCAAAGTAAAGTTTACCTGTTTCTCCCTCGCAAAGAGTGGTGTCCCCGCTGATCGCAACGGTAGGAAGCTCATGTACCAGAATATCCACAATGGTGTCAGCTGATAGATTTGCAACACAACCCTTGTCATCCACTACATTCCTCAGAGTGAAGGTGTTCAGCCCAGGGTTCAGACTCCAGTTCACTATAGTGCTGTCTACCACGTTGAATTGGGTCAATGGCGCACCGCCAGTATCCAAATAAGTAACTGTGTAGGGCGCATTTGCCCCCGCTATCCTGAAGATCAGTTCGGCGTTATCTCCATAACAAATGGTATCATCCTGGAAGATGGACGCAGTAGCCAAAGGATTGACGATCAAGGTTGGGGTACCGGAAATATTTGGATTCGGAGCTGATACAGCACAACCATTTCCATCCTCGAAATAAAGGATAGTGTACGTTGTTGTGTCAATCGGACTTACCCAGATCGAATCGTTTATTCCAGCGGCGATGGTATCACTTGGATCATCATCGATGACCACTCTTATTGGATCTATTCCAACAGTTACATTCCAAAATAGCTGAGCAGAATCACCTAGGCATATCTCATTCTGAGAAAGTCTGAGCTCTACTACAGGAAGAGGATTGACAACCACAGTTACGGTCGTATCGATATTCGGATGACCATCGATCACCGAACATCCATTGGCGTCCTCAAGGAAGGTAAGTCTGTACGTGGTATTGGTTGACGGCGTAACAGGAATAGGAGTTCCACTGATATACCCGTTGATCGCACCTACTCCACCAGAGATCTGAATATTATATGGACCAGGCCCAGTACTGACATTCACTATTAGGAATGCCGTATCAAGATCGCAAATCGTGTCTGTCAATGGATCGATCACTATCTCGGCTATAGGCAGACTATCCACCCAGATCGTTGTGGAATCTCCAAAAGCCGGATTGATCGGATTGTTGATCGAGTCAACACATCCGTTTCCATCGATCACACTAACAAGAGAATAAATGGTGAAACTATCAGGACTAACTGTTACCTGATGTGATGTAAGTGATCCAACTGTAGTAATGGTGGAATCCCTCATTAAAGTATTATCCCTATAGGTGACCGTGAATGGGAACTGTCCGGTCATACTCAGGGTGAGGACTACATTATCATCAAAGCATATTGTATCATCAGATCCGATCTGAGCCGTAGGCAATGGATTGACCGTGATGGTCGCTGAGCCGGTCAGGCTGGCGTCCGGGGCATCCACAAAACATCCGGTAATGGAGTCAGTAACTCTCAGTATGGTATAGGTGGTCGTCGTGGTCGGACTCACCCAAATACTATCCATATCATAATAGGAACTATCAACCTCCCCATTGGTCAGCTCAACGATGAATGGGCCCGTGGTTGGACCCATCGCAAGTACCAGTGGGGTGCTGTCCCCAAAGCAGATGGTGGCATCTCCACTTAGATCTGCCGTTGGTAGCGGATCCACATGGACCGTTACCGTATCCGGAAGATTTGGGCTTCCCGCCATCACAACGCAACCATTTGAATCGGTTAACTGCTCGATCCAGTATTGGGTCGTGATACTTGGGTTCACCAGTATCGAATCTCCATTGTTGAAATTGTTAACCACTCCTACTCCACTGCTTACGATCAGTTGGTACGGAGGAACTCCAACCGTCAGGTTAGCGGTCAGATATGAGATGTCCCCGTTACAGATCGTATCTACATCAGCGAATACAGAGAAGTTCGCTGAAGGCTCAGGCCTTACCATGATGGTGACCGAATCTCCAAATGCCGGATTGATCGGATTGTTGATCGAGTCAGCACATCCGTTTGCATCAATTACGCTCACCAGGCTGTAGATGGTGGTATCAGCCGGGGTAACCGTAATGTTTCTTGAAGTGGACAAACCTATAGTCATAAAGGTGCTGTCCTGCATGGTCAGGTTATCCCTGTAAGTTACCGTGAATGGGGCCTGGCCTGTCATGCTGAAAGTCAGAATGGTGCTCTCACCAAAACAGATGGTATCATCTGAGGCTACTTGAGCCGTAGGCAATGGATTGACCGTGATGGTCGCTGAGCCGGTCAGGCTGGCATCAGGTGCAATGATCACACAACCCGTTGTTGAATCGGTAACCCTAACAATATTGTACGTAAGAGTTGTGGTCGGACTTACCCATATCGAGTCAAGGCTATAGTACGAAGAATCCGTCACGCCATTGCTCAATTCAACAATATAAGGTCCTGTGAATGGAGACATTGTGAGTTGAATCGGTGTCGAATCACCAAAACAGATAGTTGCATCCCCAAATAGATCTGCCACAGGCAGTGGATTTACGTTAAATGTAACTGTGTCAGGCAGATTGGTATCACCGGCAACTACCCCGCAACCGTTGGCATCGGTCAGTGAGATGATATAGTAGTCGGTGGTATCACTTGGGTTTACAAAAATTGTATCCCCTGAATTGTAATTGTTTATGATGCCAACTCCACCACTGATGTTAAGGGTAAATGGAGCCAGACCATTGCTCACCGTAGCGAAAAGATGACCGGTTTGTCCATCACATATTGTCGTATCGGCAGCGAGAGTAGCAGAAGGAACATCCCTTACAAAGATCTCCACGCTGTCCCCAAAAGCAGGGTTTATTGGATTTCCAACAGAGTCCATGCAGCCGTTGCCGTCCATCACACTAACAATGGAGTATATGGTTGTGGTATCAGGTCCAAGGACCAGGTTGATAGAAGTTGCGGATCCTACGGTTGCGATGGTGCTATCCTGCCCTGTGGTGTTGTTCCTGAAGGTAACAATGAAAGGCGTTTGCCCTGTCATACTGAAAGTCAGGGTAGTGGTCTGACCATTACATATGGTATCGTCCTGCTGAACCTGGGCGGTCGGTAGTGGATTCACTGTAACCAATGGATTGCCCGTCAGGTCTGGGGATGGAGCTGAAGTAGTACAGCCAAAGGTATCCGTCACTTCCAGTAGATTATAACTTGTGGTGACCAACGGAGCAACAGGGATCGGATCCAAATTGTTGTAATTCAGAACAGTATCACCGTTATCGATGATGACCGTGAATGGTCCTGTTCCTACAGTAACAAGAACAGAAAGATTCGCAGTGTCTCCCAGACAAATAGTTGAAGTCCCAAGCAATGTCGCTACAGGGAGAGGATTAACAATAATGGTTGCCGATCCCCCGATCAAACTTCCCGTTGCAACACAGGAGTTTGAATCAGAGACAGAAGCAAGCGAATAAACAGTTGTAGACGTTGGGGTTACCCAAATCGTATCACCACTGTTATAATTATTAATTGTTCCAAGGTTGTTGATCACCAGGGTAAACGGGCCATCACCCACAGTGAAATTGGCTACCAAAGCAGCAGAATCACCGGCGCAAATCGTATCCCCACCAGTAAGAATTCCCCTCGGCAGAGAATCAACAGTAATAAGAACACTGTCCGTAAATCTTATCGATGGAGCGTTGACCTGGCAACTCCTGAAGTTATCCGTAACACTTATCAGAGTGTAAAGGCTTGTGCTATCCGGTGCAACCGGAATGGTTCCACTTCCACCAACAAGATTAAATACAGTTGTGTCTTGTCCGTTAATGGCATATTCAATGGTATAGATCTGAGGAGCAGGCCCTGAAACCGATATGTTAAGATTTGCTATGTCACCTTCACAAATCACAGAGTCAAGTGTGCTTAAAGTGGCGGTTGGTAATGCTCTTACATTCACGGTAGCTGCCCCAACGAAGGTAGATCCTACACAAGAAGTAGCCGAATCAAAAATCGCTATGACTTGATAGGTGATCGTTGAATCAGGACCAACCAACAATGTATCCGGGTTGCTCACACTCGGGAAAACAAGGGTATCAGCACCAGTACTTATGCTTACGGAAAACGGTCCAACCCCAGTTGGGAAGGTGATGTAGAGCCTTGCGCTATCCCCCTCACAGATGGAAGGATCAAGAACCAGAAGTTGGCTTGACGGGCTGGAATTGACTGTGACAACAGCGGTATCCTGTTGGGTGATACATCCTGAAACAGAATCAGTTACGGTCAGAAAGTAAGACCTGTCGAATGTTGGAAATGCATTTGGATTTGCAGCTGTTGCATCATCCAGTCCGCTTGTTGGAAACCAGTTATAACCAAAAACCCCAGAACCGCCGGAAGCCGTAGGGGCTCCTCCAAGAACTACAGTATCACCGGAACAGATAGCATGATCAGGTCCGGCATCTATAGTTGGGAAATCGTAAACCGTTACATCGGTTGTTTGGGTATCCGAGGAACATCCAAAATTATTGGTCGGAATAACCCCAATCGTAAATGTTCCCGCCGTGTTGAATTCAAGGACATAGAAATTATCAAATTCTCCTCCTCCAAAAAGTGAATCCACGTTTGCAGGAAGCAACCACTCGTAGGTAGTTCCAGGAACAAAGGGAACGTCATAAACTTCATTAGTTGCACCAATACATTGAGTAGTATCACCATTTACTCCTGTATTTCCACCAGATGCAGCAAATATTATTATGACATTGTCGGTAGAATCCGCACAAACTCCATTAGAGATCCTCCATTCAAATTCATATGTTCCAACTGACGAAACAGTAACATCGGTGTTGTTTTGTGAGGAATCAACAAATGTTGCAGTACCTGGCCCAGACACAAGAGACCATTCTCCGGTTCCAACTCCAGGAACATTCCCATCCAGAGTATAGGTCAATGCACAGACCGTGTCATCAAGTCCTGCAGAAGCGCTGGAGGGGAATTCATCAAACCTTATTAACACCGAATCAGTATTTGAAGGACACGGCCCATTGCTCAAGGTCCAGTAAAACTTATACAAACCATAGGCAGTGACGGTTACATCCGTACCTTCATCGGTTGGGTCTACAAAACTCGCTGTTCCGGGGCCAGTTCCGAGAGTCCAAAGACCCCGACCCACATAGGGTGGAGAATTTCCCGCAAGGGTGTAAGTTAAAGCACAGATCGCATCGTTAAGGCCTGCATCAGCCACATCCGGATCAAGGAAGAATACCACCTGAACAGTGTCTCTCGAAACAATACAATTCCCATTACTTGTTGCCCATTCAAGTAGGTAGATTGAAGAGTCATTTGCGCCAAAAACAGGATTCCTAACCGTGGTGTTTGGGTCGGTATTATTGTCAATGGTCAGGGCTCCGGTTCCCGATACCTGAGTCCAGGTTCCAGTACCTACTGTAGGAGGGTTCCCAGAAAGAATTGCTGTATCGGCACAAATATCAATATCAGTTCCCGCTGTAGCCGGGGTCGGATCATTATGAAAAATAACCTGAACAGTATCTCTTTCAACGGGGCAATTACCATTTGTTGTGGCCCATTCTATTAAGAATGTATCAGAGTCAAGAGTGAATCCTGAAATATTGATCGCACTGGTTTCAGAATTGGGGGAAGTGATCGTTAATGTAGGAGGCCCGGAAACTTGAGTCCAGGTGCCTATACCTACCGTTATTGCATTGCCAGCCAGGTTGGTTGAGGTCGCGCAAACTGCTATGTCAGTACCGGCATTGGGGTTGGTTGGACTCTCATAGAAGGTGACTTGGACAGTATCTCTAAGAGTATCACAAACCCCGTTAAAGGATGCCCATTCCAATTCATAGACAGCGGAATCAGAAAATGCAGGTGCTGTCATTAAACTGGTTTCCAAATTCACATTGCCAATCACGATACTCGCAGGGCCGGAAACCTGTTTCCAACGACCCGTCCCTATAGTTATGGCATTTGCTGCCATGTTTGTGGAGTTGGCGCAAACGAAAATATCTGTACCAGCATTGGGCACTGTAGGGTCCTCAAAGAATGTTATATCAACTTCATCCACCTCATCAGTACAACCGGCATTGGTAATTGTCCAGCGGAGGGTGTAAGTTCCGTAGACTATAGCTCCAGAAAGGTCAGTTCTTGCGTTGGGCTTGTTAACATCATCAAAACTTAAGGTACCACCAACAGGTTGTCCTACTACTGTCCAGGTACCTGATCCTACAGTAGGAGTGTTAGCATTTAGGGTGTCGAAGAATGCACAAGTAGATGTATCATTTCCAGCGGCAGAGGGAGTAGGACTTGTGAAATCCACATCCAATGTGTCTCTAGAAGGAGGCGAGCAAGGACCTGAGACGACTTCCCATTTATATCTGTAGTACCCTGATTGAGAAACAGTGACATTGGTGGTAGCAAGAGTATCATCAACGAATGTTGAAATACCTGGTCCTGAAACTTGTGTCCATTGTCCATGGCCTTCAGCAAGTGGATTTGCGGAAATCGATTGAGTTAAAGCGCAAGTTACCCTCGGATTTAACCCGGTGACAACAGCAGATGTTGGCTTTGGATAATTCCAGACAACTACTGTGTCCGTGGTGGTAGGGCAAGAAACCTTTGTTACTGTCCAAACTAGGGTATAGCTGAATGGCCCATTTCCGATAGCAGAAAGGGTATCCCAACTTAATACTGCATTGTGATCATTAACATTTGAAATGAATGTGTTAGCCCCTAGAACATATCCTGCGGGGCCATTGATTATAGTCCAAGTTCCCGTTCCTAACGAAGGTGCCGGAGTAGGGTCATTTGCTCCAAGAGTGATCTGTTCTGATGCACACACCGAATCATCCGGTCCGGCATTTGCAACATCAGCAGGTGGGCCAAAGGTAATAAAGACGTCATCAAAAGAATCAGGACAATTCCCATTGCTAATTGTCCATCTAAACCTGTAAACTGTTGCATTTGGAACCGTAACCAAGGTATTCGGGTCGGTGGCATCAACAAATACCACGGGTCCGGGTCCGGATTCATGGGTCCACATTCCTTGTCCAACTGTAGGTGTATTCCCATATAGGTTTATGTTCAATCCGCAATGCGTACTGTCTATTCCAGCTACCGAAACCGTTGGGGTTTGGAATGCAGAAATTGTAACATCATCCGTTTGGTCAGCACAAATGGTTCCGTTTGTTGCAGTCCATCTTAAAACAAATGTACCGTAGGTGGGCAAGGTGGCAGTGGCAGTCGGATCGTTTGCATTGGGGGCGAATGTTACTGCTCCCACTGGGCCGGAAACCTTTGTCCAGGTTCCTGTTCCAACACCAATTGAATTTCCTGCTAGCGTATAGTTTAAAGAATTACAAACCGTGGTGTCATCTGGGCCCGCATTTGGTGTAGTTGGGTCTTGCTCAAAAGTTATAACTACTTCGTTTGTTTTTTGCGCACAGGGTGGGTTGTTAGCCGTCCAGTCAAAGGTGTATACCCCATAACCGGAAGTAGAGACATTGAGCGTTGCATTTCTGTCAAAAATTGAAGAAAGGCCCGGGTTTGCAACTGGCCCCCCAGTTTGAACCCATTGCCCAAAACCTCGAGTAATATTGTTTGCAGCCATTGTAGTGCTCAACCCGCATATGTCTTGGTCTGGTCCCGCATTAGGATTATTGGGATCACGGTAAAAAGTGATTTGAACGGTATCAACGCTCGTTGCGCAACCACCTAAAGCCGTGGACCATTCAAATGTGTAAACCTTTACAGCCGCTCCACCACCACCAATGGAAACATTTGAGGTCGGGTCATTGATATCGGTAATTGAGGCAACCGTAGGACCGGTAAGTTGACTCCAGGTCCCTGTGCCAGTCCCAGGTGTATTGGCAGCAAAATTTGTTGAAGTTCCACAAACGTCTTGGTCAGGACCAGCTGTAGCCGGAGTTGGTCCAATCACATTTAAAATTGCCTCTGTGGTAATCGCAGGAAAATCTCCGTTAACCGGGTCAGTTGGTGGGTTTCCATCCGGAAGCGTATCATAAGGGTTACAAATATTCCAGTTTCTAAGGGTGATTTCGAAAACATCACCTATTGCTGCCACTCCACCAGGATAGGAAATTGGATAGGTAAGTTCATTTAGATCTCCTACGAGAACGGGGGCAGGAATTTCAATAATCGGTCCGGCAAAAGTGGTAATAATTGCTCCAGCAGCATCCGTAATCTGGACTGTTCCACCCCCGGTATCTATAGACACCAGAGGAATATATGGTCCTGGATTTACGTTGGTACCATAAATGAATTGGACCCATCTGGTCTGTTGGTTGGGAACATCAGGTTCCACTGTGACTTCACAATTAGGAAAGGTGGCATCTTGGAATTGAAAATTTAGGGCAGAATCATCCACACAAATATCTTCCTGAGCAGGATTTATGGCTAAAGTTCCTCCGTTTGAATCATCGGTAGACCATGAAGACAGTGTAGCTTCAATCCTGGATCCTACGCAAACTTCTGCTCCACTAATAATTCCATTCCCATCCGCGTCCCAACAAGCAAACGCAATAGGTTCATAACTACAATCTCCTCCAGTTGCGGGATAGGTAAAACTTTCACTTACAGAAAAACGCCTTCTGTTTCCATTCGGGGATGCCTGGACCGTGACTTGGTTATTGCCTGGATCATTCCACCTAATGTTAATATATACCTTATCGGTATCCGCAACTGAAACAGAAAAAAGGAATTCGAACTCAACGTTCCAGGTTACAGGAGTGGGAGCACAAAGGCTTGCTACCCTTAGATCATTAACAAAGCTACCTGACAGGTTTGAGCATTGTGCGGATGCCCTTTGGTTAAATAGAAAAAAGCATACAAGGCTTAGTGCGATAACTCGTAGAAAGTCTCGAAACATATTCATTGATTGGTTACATAAGGCCGCAAGCGGCCCAAAAATAGAACTTTAGGCTCTATGTAATGTTTATATACGATAAAAATCAAAAAAGTGATTCGCATTAAAACCATTTCTTCAATTTTGAAATCCTAAAAATTACCCTAGGCCGCAAAAAGTATGAAACTTGTTTTTTACCTCCTTTTTATTCTTTACATAATACCATTTCCCGGAAAAGTCGCATTTTCTCAAATGGCCTATGATATTGAAAACCTTGAAAAGCACCTTTCCATTATCGCATCAGATGAATTTGAAGGGAGAAACACTGGCTCATTGGGACAACTTAAGGCTGCCAGATATATCTCCAATGTTTTTAGGAAGTCTAATCTCTTACCTCCTGTACAAACTTCTTACGGAAAGAGTTACTTCCAGGACGTTCCCTTGAAAAATGGAAGGCTAGAAAAAATAAATATCTCCGCTACTTCAGGATCCATCAGCTGGTGGGATGAGGTTTATGGTTTTTCTATTTTTTATCCTACCGAAAAAACACTTGCCTTAGAATTCGTGGGATTCGGGATCGACACCAAAGAGTACTCTGACTATGATGGAAAAGACCTAAAAGGAAAAATAGCCGTGATGGTCTGGGGAGAACCAAAAAGCAAGGATGGAAATTTCCTTTTAACCGGGGAGGAAAAGAACTCAGCCTGGGGAACCCGTTACGGTGTTTATAAAAAAGTAAAGGCAGCTCGAAACCTTGGGGCTGAAGACGTTATAGTTATCATGCCTTCGAAGGAAGAGTATGAGTCAAGAAGACAAAGCTTATCAAGATATACCAAAAGGGGCTCCTATATGCTTCCTAATGATCTGGATATGGAAGGAAAAAAGTCCAAGTATGGGACCTTGTATACCTATCCTGAAGCTTGGGCAAAAGCCATAGGAGTAAATTCCAAGTCTTTTTCAAGATCCATAGAACAACTCATAGACGGTGGAAAACCCGTTCAAACCGAAATGGACTCAATAACATTGGAAACGGTTTACTCCATTGAAGATGTTGTTACATCAAATGTCCTTGGCCTAATCCCTGGATCGGAAATGAGAGATGAATATGTTGTGCTTACTGCTCATTATGATCATATCGGGAGGTCCGGAGATGATATTAACAACGGGGCGGATGACGATGGTTCCGGTACCGTGGCTCTCATTTCGATAGCCCAGGAAATTGCTGCCAGATTTTCAGGAGAGGAAAAACCAAAAAGAAGTATTCTGTTCCTTGCTTTTACCGGTGAGGAAAAAGGTTTGTTGGGTTCAAAATACTATTGCGACCAAGACCCTGTGATCCCCCTTGAAAATACAGTTTGCAATCTGAATATCGATATGATCGGCAGAGTGGACGAGGAACATATTGAGGACAGTAACTACGTCTATTTGATCGGGTCTGACATGCTCTCTACAACCATCCATGAGATAAGTGAAAGAGCCAATCAAGAATGTTGTGGCCTAAACCTTGACTACACCTTTAATAACTTCCAGGATCCAAACAACTTTTACAAAAGGAGCGATCATTACAATTTTGCTAAAAACAACATCCCGGTGATCTTTTATTTCAATGGTTCACATGAGGATTACCACAAGCCAACCGACACGGTTGATAAGATCAATTTTGATATCTATAACAAAAGGACCGAGCTTATTTATAATACCCTTCTCGCCATCGCCAACTATGAGGGAGAAATAGTGGTGGATAAAAGCTTTGATGAACCCGAAAAATAGAACTTCGTCTGAACTTCGTTACCCGGAAAATCATAGGTCCTTTCCCAGAATCTGAAATCGTTTTCAGTCTTAAAATCCAGAAGGGAGCTCACCCTTGAACCATAGCCCTTCAGGCGGATGAACATTGCCGAAAGGCCCCTTTCCAGGTCCAAATCAGCCCCTGTGCTAGGTAATTGATCATCCGGATAGGTATCCGTATTCTTCATCACCTTGAAAAAATCCTGCTCAGAAGAGTTGCCCATAACCAATTCACCAAACTCCCTTTTAACTCGAGATACCTTGGGCCAGGGTTCATCCAAAATGCCATTGCTCAGACCGTAGATCCCCACTTCCAATTGTCTGATCTCCTCTTCCTCATTAGAGAAATAATAAAAACCATTATTAGATCCCACCACCAGATTAAAACCGTTGTATTCCTTTGAGGATTTAGAAATGGTTTCAAGATATTTTTCTGAGGGATCCTTACTTGTAAGGAAATCCGCTACCAGCCCCCCCCTCGATCTGACATCTTTCCTGATGTTATTAAGGTCCCTGAAATTCGTAAGAAAAGCTACTCTTCCGCCTGGCCCAATGCCCATCCAGGTTCCTCCGGCTTCAAGGTCCCTTCCGGCGAGGACACCATCTTCCCAGGAATGCAATTCCCGGGTTGGTCTGTTAAAGAACTCATCCCGATTGGCACAAACCAATATGCCATAATCCTCAGCTTCCTTTCTTATTTGAAAAGCAACTAAACACATCGTTTACTGAAAAATTTGCTCCAGATCTGAATCCTTTATCCCAAGACTACCATAACACAACTCAAGGAAAAAAGGATCGATCCTGCTTAAATTTCCGCTAACCGCAATATCGTTGATCTTTGCCTTGCTTAAAACCAGCCGGGCGGCCTGATCCCCTCCTTCATTTACAAGCTGCTTTTTAAACCTTTCCAAAAAAGAGACCCTTTTTTGAAAAATGTGAGGTTTGACAAATTTCCTCTGCTTTTTCTCCTCAAGGGTCTTTTTTGCTCTTTCACGGAAACTTGGATCCTTCAACCCCTTGTGATACTCTTCAAAAAATTCCTTCGATCCACTGGTTGAATTATGTCCTTTGTGCTTTTTCCAGGATTGAAAATTCTCAAACTTTCTATCGCTCAGGTACAATACCTGGTGGTTCCTGAGAACCTTATAAGGAGGAACATTATTCTTTTCAGCGAATTTTTCTCTCACAGCAAGAAGCACAAGGCCGTTAATTTTTCCCTCTTTGGACAGCTCATTCATACCCTTTACCCAGAGTGATTTTTGAGCTCGCTCAGAATTAAAATCTGCCTCGAATGTTCGCATCAGCGGAGTAATCCAGGACCCGAGTCCAATATGTTTTACCCTGTCTTCCAAAACTCCAGCTAGTGGCAAAATATGATCGACATCAGCAGCAGCATATTTTAGAAGCTCTTCACTCAAAGGTCTCTGGTTCCAGTCGGACCTTTGAAGGTCTTTCATTTTTCCGGCATTAAAATACTTTTGTGTTAGGTCCGATAAACCTTGTTTTTCCTCTCCCGCAAGTTTTGCCAGCTTTTCCGTGTCAAGAAGATTTTTTATTTCTCCCCCCAAAGTCCTTATTACGAAAACATCTTCACTTCCACTATGGATTACTTTTTTGATCTTTTGATTTGCAAAAAAATCCATTAAGGTACTGCTGATCCCTGCAGAAATCGGGTCGATCAGATAAATATTCCCATCAGTCGTGGAGATCTGAACCAGGCAGAGGTTGACCCCATAGGAAAATGAATTATTGTCAAACTCCAGATCCAAACCTACAATCTCATTTTTTTGGAGACCATTTAAGGCTTTTTCTACATCTTCCTTGTTCTGGATATATTCAAACTTCAAAATGGATCAGAACCAACTGTTCTCTTTATGTTTCTCTTTAAAATACCAATAAAATGATCGCCGTCATCTCCCCTGCCAAAAACCTGGATGAAAAATCCGAAATCCCATCGCTTAAAACAACCGAACCTTATTTTCTGAAAGATTCCGAACAAATAATGGGAACCTTGAGAAAGAAAAAGGTCCCTACCCTAGCAAAACTCCACGGCATTAGCCGGGCATTGGCAGAGATGAACTATGGCCGAAATCAAATCTGGACTTCGGAAATGGATCCGGAAAGCACCAGGCCTGCGATCCGGATGTTCAGGGGAGATGTTTATCAGGGAATGATGCCCTGGGATTGGGACAAGGATGATTATGAATTTGCCCAGGATCATCTTAGGATACTATCCGGGCTTCATGGCTTGCTAAGGCCCATGGACAGAATAAAACCCTACAGGCTCGAGATGGGCACCAAAATCAAAATTGGGAGAAAAAAGAACCTGTATGATTTTTGGGGAGACTCAGTAACGGAAAAGATCAATGAGGCTCTGAGAGAAACGGGCTCGGATACCTTAGTCAACCTGGCTTCCAAAGAGTATTTTGCTGCGGTAAAACCTGAAAAAGTTAATGGAAGGGTAATAGAGATTTCTATGAAGGAATACAGAAATGGTCAGTACAAATTCATTAATTTCCTTGGAAAAAAGGCCAGAGGCTACGCCGCTGCGTTTATGGTTAAAAACAGGATCAAAAATGCCGAGGAGTTAAAGGAATTCAATACTGAGGGTTATACGTATAACCCCGAGATCAGTACCGAAAACTATTGGGTTTTCACCAGGGAGGATTAAAATGCCTGATTGGAAGATCCTTGATCTCATTGGAGATAACCGGCCTCCGGAATTCCACCTTTCACTCGAGGAGCTGTTGCTGGATGTCGAACTTCCAAATCCAATACTATTACTATATGAAAACCCTAATGCCGTAGTGTTAGGAAAGAATCAGAATCCCTGGCAAGAGGTTGATCTTGAATATGCAAAAACCAATTCTGTCCCGGTATTCAGAAGGATATCAGGAGGAGGCACGGTTTTCCATGGCCCGGGGAATATCCTGTTTAGCTTTGTCGAAAGAGCATCGGGCAAATTCCTGATCCCGATGAAAGACTACAATCAAAGGATCATATCCGCTTTCGGATCTCTTGGGATTCAGATAACCGAGGATGAGCGAAGCTGTTTATTTTTCAACGAAAAAAAGATAAGTGGGAATGCCCAGACCCTCAGGAACGGAAAATGCTTAAGCCATGGAACCTTATTATTTGATGCTGACCTGGATTTCCTGAACCCCCTTCTAGATACCGAACAGATCATTTCCAATTCAAAGGCGGTCTCTTCGGTAAGGTCGAGAGTTGGAAATCTGCCTGCTAACCTGAAAAAAAAATGCGTAGAGGAAATAGGGAAACTTCTTGAGGCCCAAAGCACAAATATCGATCAACTCAATTTGGATCCCTCCGAGATCAGGGTCAAGCAAAAGAAGTATTTGTCCTGGGACTGGACCTTTGGGAAAACACCCCCGTTTGAGGTGGATTCAAATGCCCTGATCAAATCAAAAAGGAACGGTACTTTAAAAATTGAGGGGGGATCTCTGGTTTCCATCCGGATAGAAAAGGAGATCCTCATTCCGTATAGTCCCCTTGCTTATCTATCCAGAGAATTCTTTGATTATCTTAACTCGGTGCTTTCATAGAACAGTGATCGAAAGAGTCAAAAAACAAAATACCTTAATAATATGAGCATAGTGATTAGTAGTGACTTCGACAGTGGAAATGCTGAGCTTGTCGAAATAGCTGGAAACCGAATTGATGTCAATATTAGGAAGGACATACGGTCTGACTTTTTTCAATGGTTCCATTTCAGAGCTGAGGGTCTGAGTGTAGGCGAAGAATACACCTTCAGGATCCTCAATGCGGGAAAGTCCTCCTACCCAGAGGGTTGGAAAATCCACAACATTCCCTATTCGGAAGATGGTAAAACCTGGGAAAGGCTTCCTTCAAGCTTTGAAGACCCCATTCTGACCTTTAAGCTGGTTCCAAAGATCGGAGCCGCTTCATTTGCTTATTTCGGTCCATATGATCTGACCAGGCATAAGGAAATGATTAGCCGTGCTCAAGCATCCCCCTATTTTGTTTCCATTGAAGTAGGAAAGAGCTGTGAGTCAAGGAACATTGAGCTTCTCTCATTTGGTTCGGGTGGCGGGGAAAAGAAAAATCTTTGGATCCTTGCCCGGCAACACCCTGGGGAGTCAATGGCTGAATGGTTCATGGAAGGCTTAATCGAACGCCTTTGTGATCCTGAGGATGAAGCGGCAAAAGGAATTCTTTCCTGGGCCGATCTTCATCTTATTCCAAACATCAACCCTGACGGGACATTCCATGGAAACCTACGAACCAATGCAAAAGGGGCCAACCTGAACAGGGAATGGGACAAAGCCTCAGAAGAATATTCGCCCGAGGTTCTGTTCGCACTTAAGGAAATGGATCGGATTGGCGTTGATGCCTGTTTGGATATCCATGGCGATGAAGATATCCCATATGTTTTTGGATCAGGCGCTGAGGGAAATCCTGGATTCACCGAAAGGCTTCAAACCATTGATGATGCCTTTCGGCAAAACTGGATGAAAATAAACCAGACCTTTCAGGTGGAGCATGGTTATGACAAGGACGAACCTGGAAAAGGTGATCTTTCCTTATGCACCAATCAGGTTAGCGAGCGCTTCAATTGTTTTTCCCTGACCATAGAAATGCCCTTCACCGATGACCACAATCATCCCGATCCTCTCAATGGCTGGTCCCCTGAAAAGTCCAAGGTACTTGGCGCTTCAAGCATAGAGGCGCTTTCATCCATAAAACACCTCTTATAGTGGAGAACTTTTCGGACCTTTTATTCCTCGATATCGAGACAGTCCCCTCTAACTCTGCGTATGAAGAACTGGATGAGGAATGGAAGGCCCTTTGGGCAAAAAAAGCCCAATACTTTGTGGGCGAAGAGTCTGAGGAAGCCTACAGGGATGCATACTCTGACAGAGCTGGGATCTTTTCTGAATTTGGAAAAATCATTGTGGTTGGGGTTGGCCTTTTTTCAGCATTTTCAATGGAAAAAAAAGAGTTCAGGGTAAAAGCAATATCAAATGACAACGAGAAAAAATTACTAGAAGAATTCATCTCGGTTATAGACCAAATCAGCAAACCCAACCTTAGGTTAGTTGCTCATAACGGAAAGGAATTCGACTTCCCATACCTTTCCAGAAGGATGCTTATCCAGGGTCTTCCAATTCCAAATTGCCTGGATAACTCGGGCAAAAAACCCTGGGAGATACCCCATTTGGATACTATGGAAATGTGGAAATTCGGAGATCGAAAGAACTTTACTTCTTTGGATCTTCTTGCAAAACTTTTCGATGTGCCCTCCAGCAAGAGCGATATTGACGGAAGTATGGTTTCGGAGGTTTATTACAAAGAAAAGAACCTGGAAAGGATCAGCCAGTACTGTATGGAAGATGTAGTCGTATGCGCACAGGTCTTTTTAAGGTTAAAGGGGTATTCCTCAATGAGCCCTGAAGAGATTATCCGCCGCTGATCGCATCCCTGAAAATGGAAACGGAAGGAGAATCAATTGGTCCTTCTAAAGAAATAATATCAAATCTGACCGGCCCATCCCAAGGGTTTTCCAACAGGTAATTGTTGGCGGCATCAAGAATCTTTTCCTCTTGATTCTTAGAAACAAAGCTTTCAGCGTGTCCAAATTTTGAGTTGGAGCGGAATTTAACCTCTCCGAATACCAGGACCCCTCTTTCGTTATAGATAATATCGATCTCGGATCTTCTATATCTATAGTTCCGCACGACTATGTTACAACCCTTGGACTCTAGGAATTCAGCAGCAAAGTTTTCAGCAACTTTTCCGGAACCCGGCTTTTTATGATCATTCACTAACATTCAATTTAGCTAATTTTACATCCTAAATCATGCTTTCAAAAACCCCTCCCACACAACTCAAGTCCTGGAAAAGACTTAAAGAATTATCTCAATCTGTCCTTGCTGCCCTATCCAAATCTCCCAAGGAAATCCGGCTTGGAAACCCTGGTTGGAGGATAGATCTGGGAAATATGGTGTTTGATTTTTCCAGAAATCTGTTGGATAAGGAGGTTCTAATTGAGCTGGAAAGGCTAGCCGATGAGGCGAATATTAGGGAAGGATATCGACAACTTATTTCAGGTGATGAAATTAACGAAACCGAGAATAGATCTGTACTTCATCCAGCATTGAGAAACCCTGCAGCTTTTGATCTTGAATTAGATGGGTTGAACGTGAGAGAAGAGGTTGAAAGCAGTTTAAAAAGGATCGAAAAATTCTCAAATGAGATCAATAGTTCAAAAAGAACGGGATTTTCCGGGTTACCCTTCACCGATATAGTCAACATCGGGATAGGCGGATCAGATCTGGGCCCATATATGGTTACAGAAGCCCTTAAGGAATATTGGAAACCGGGAATAAAACCTCATTTTGTTTCAAACGTTGATCCCTTTCATCTTGACCAAACCTTAAAAGAACTTAACCCACAGACCACCTTATTCATCATCTCCTCGAAAACCTTCACTACTCAGGAAACAATGGCAAATGCCGAAGCCGCAAAGTCCTGGTTCATTGGAAATGGAGGAAATGAATTACAAGTTCAGGATCATTTCATAGCTGTGTCCACCAATATTGAGGCAGCTCAAAGTTTTGGTGTGGATAAGGAGAATGTATTTGGTTTTTGGGATTGGGTAGGGGGTAGATATTCGCTTTGGTCTGCAATAGGCATATCAATAGCTTGCACTATAGGCTATCATAATTTCAAGAAGCTCTTGAAGGGCGCATCAAAGGCTGATAAACACTTTAAAGATTCCGAATTCAAACAGAATATTCCCCTATTGATGGCCTTGATCGGAATATGGAATACCAATTTCCTGGGTGCGGAATCAGAAGCGATACTTCCATATTCTCAGGGCCTTCATCGCTTCCCTGCATACCTTCAACAGGCAAATATGGAGAGCAATGGAAAAGCAATTGACCGATCGGGGAATCCCGTTGATTATTCCACGGGCCCAATTGTATGGGGGGAGCCAGGCACCAATGGTCAGCATGCCTTTTTCCAGTTGCTCCATCAGGGGACTCACCTCATACCATGCGATTTGATCCTTTTTTCTAAAACCAATGGTGAATACCAAAATCAACACGATATGCTTTTGGCCAATGGACTGGCACAAGCCAAAGCACTTTGGGAGGGAAAAAGTATCGAAACGGTAAAGAAACAAATGGGAAATGAGAAGTCTGCGCAATTAACTGCGCCTTTTAGATTTTTTCAAGGTTTAAACCCGTCTAACATACTTTTGTTTGAAACTCTGAATCCTGAAACAATGGGTTTTTTAATAGCCCTATATGAACATAAGATCTTTGCCCAGGGGGTCATTTGGAACATTTTTAGTTATGATCAATGGGGTGTTGAGTTGGGAAAGGAAATGGCCGGCAAACTGCTGCCTATACTAAATGGGAAGGATTCAAATGACCTTGATCCCACAACTTCCGCTCTTATAGAAACAATTAAGAAATGGGGCTGAAGAATATTTTGGAGCCACTCAAATTCACGCCTATTCTAAAAGAAAAGATCTGGGGGGGAAATGCGTTATTCTCAGAATTTCAAAAAGGGACAGACCCAAGCTTGCTTATTGGAGAATCATGGGAACTATCAGCAGTCCCCGGGGACATCAGTCAGGTCTCGCTTGGACGGTTTAAAGGCAAAGACCTGCAAGAACTGATCAATGAGTTTGGTGCGGAGATACTTGGAGACAAGGTTTTCAGAAGGTATGGAAAGACATTTCCCCTGCTTTTCAAATTTATTGATGCCAGAGACGATCTATCAATCCAGGTTCATCCAAAGGAAGGCTCCAGGAATAGTAAGACAGAAATGTGGTACATTCTAAGGTCAGAGCCAGGAACTCAATTATATTCAGGATTCTCAAAGCAAACCGACCAGGCCGAAGTAAAGTCTGCAATAAACGAAGGGACTCTTGAGGAATTGCTAAACAAGGACCAGGCTGAGGAAAATGATGTTTTTTTTCTTCCTTCAGGCCGGATTCATTCAATTGGAAAGGGGTTGGTGCTCGCCGAAATTCAACAGAGCTCTGATACCACATACCGCTTATACGACTTCAAAAGGAAAGATGCTGATGGTAATGAAAGGGAACTGCACATAGAAGAAGGCCTTGAGGTTTTGGACTTCCAACACATAGGATCAAATAAAAAGGCATCCCCAGCAGGGGCTAAAGGGAACGAACTGGTGTCTTGCCCATACTTTTTTACGGAATCCTGGAAAGTGCCAGCCTCAGAAACCTTGGATCTTACAAACTCAAAAGACTCATTTGAGGTTTTAATGTTTACAGGCGGCGAGGGTTATATCGAGTTTTCTGAAGGTAATCTCGAATATGAGAAAGGAGATACCTTACTGATTCCAGCTGCGCTGGACGGCTTCCGCATCGATTCAAGAAAGGAAACAGCATTTATAAAAACATGGATTCCCTGATAAACAAGAAAGTGTCTTTTCAGGACCTTGGTTTAAGGCCCTTTGATGAATGTTGGGACATACAAACCAGCCTTTTTGAATCCATACTGGAACAAAAAAAGCAGAATAGGGACCATCCAAAATCTCCCACCAACAACTACCTATTGTTTGTAGAACATCCTCATGTTTTCACCCTTGGGAAAAATGGAACCGCTGACAATTTATTAATAGACCTAAATGATCTCTCATCTATTAACGCAAGTTATTTCCCAATAAATAGAGGCGGAGATATTACCTATCATGGCCAGGGTCAATTGGTGGCCTATCCGGTCGTTGATCTTGAGAATTTCAAACCTGACCTGAGTTATTTCTTAAGGGCCATGGAGGAGGCTGTTATCCTGGTCCTGAAGGATTACGGAATTGGATCAGGAAGAATAGATGGCTTGACCGGGGTGTGGTTAGAACCAGAAAATGAAAAAAAGGCGAGGAAGATCTGCGCGATTGGAATAAAGACAAGTAGATGGGTGACCATGCATGGCCTTGCATTCAACATAAACACAGACCTGGAATATTTTGACTACATAGTTCCTTGTGGAATCGAAGATAAGGGGGTCACCAGTCTTGAAAAGGAACTTGGCAAAAAGGTGCCAATGGAAGAGGTAAAAGAAAGCCTTAAAGAAAAATTTGAGCTTACATTTGGAATGGAGTTGATCCCATTTAATTTCAAAACAGATAGACCACTCGTCAGACATACTGCAGGTTAATAACCTAAAGGCCTCCTATGTCTTTAAGAACACCCAGCACCAAGTCCTTAATGGAGTCAATCTAAGCATCCCAAAAGGAAAAATTATTGGATTGGCAGGTGAATCAGGTGCTGGGAAATCTTTTCTGGCAAGATCAATCATAAAGTTGCTACCAAAAAACCTGGCCACATTAGAGGCAGGAGATGCTCATTTCCAAAGTGAGCAATTTGGTCGCATCGATCTATTGAAGTTGGAGGAGAAAAAACTTCAGAAGATCAGAGGGAAGGAATTGACCCTTTTATTCCAGGAAACCAACGCAGCCCTAAATCCAAGCCTGAGGATCGGTAAACAGATAGCCAGAACCATAAAAAGGCATTCCGATCTATCGACGAGTGATTGCAAGATCAAGGCTTTGGACCTTCTAAAAGATCTGAATTTTGAAAGCCCAGAAAAAGATGCTCTAAAGTTTCCGCATGAGTTATCAGGAGGTATGGCCCAAAGGGTCAATGTGGCAAATGCGATGGCAAACGAACCCTCATTGATCATTGCAGATGAGTGCACCTCTTCATTGGATCAGGAAAATGATAGCCTGATCATTGATCTGTTAAAATCCCAGGTGGAAAGCAAGGGCTTATCGGTTCTGTTCATTTCACACGATGAGAAGATCCTGAAAAAATCCGCTAATAAGATTTTTGTGCTTGAGGACGGGGAGATCAGGGAACAAACGCCTCAAAGCGATGAAAAACCGGATCAGGATGTTGCATTTTTCTCAGGATGGAGACCCACAGAAGAAGGATCCGAACCCTGGTTGGAAGTCAGAGATTTGACAATGGAATTTGGTTCCGGAGGTCTTTTTTCTTCCAAAAAAGATAGGTCGCCTGCACTCCGAAATATTGATCTAAAGGTATCAGAAGGAAGATCTTTGGGAATTTTCGGGAGATCGGGAGCCGGAAAATCCACTCTCGGAAAACTATTCTTGGACTTGATTAATCCAACATCCGGGGAAATTCTAATAGATGGCAATCAGTTTGGAAAGGACCAAAAAAGATCCAGAAAGGATTATCAGATCGTCTTCCAGGAACTCACCCTTTCCATGAATCCATTCAAATCCATTTGCTTTCATTTGCTTGAACCATTAAAGATCCATGGCATAGGAAGTTCCTCGGAACAGATGGAATTGGTCAGGAAGGTCTTAAGTTTGCTCAATCTTCCTGAAGAAATACTTGATAGGTTTCCTCACCAACTTTCTGTAGGACAAAGGCAAAGGGTATTATTGGGAAGGTGCTTGGTCTTAAGCCCTAAGGTCATCGTATTGGACGAGGCGGTTTCGAGCTTGGATAAAAAAAATAAGCAAGAAATAATCTCCATTTTAAAGGAACTGAAACAAAATCAGGGGGTAAGATTTATACTTATCTCTCATGAGATCCCGGCAATTGAAGAGTTGTGTGATCAGGTTATTGAATTGGAAAAAGGAAGTCTGATAAAAGACCTTTCAAAACCATAGAAAGTGGGAAGAAAAAGAAAAAAGATCTCAAAAAAGAATTACGGGAAGAAGTCAAGCCCGAAACCAATTATCTCCGGCATAGTCAGACTATTGGATCTGAATCCGGGAAAAGGGTTGAATTCCAGGCAGATCATTAGATCCCTTGCACCTGAAAGTCATTTGGATAAGGAATTGATCGAGTCCAAGCTCAATGACCTTGTTAACCAGGGAAAGCTTAGCAAGTCAGGAAACAAATACTTCAGTGCCCATCAACTAAAGACCCATGAGGGAATTGTAGACCATGTAAACAGTCAGTATGCGTTTGTCATGGTAGAAGGAATGGCTGAAGATATCATGGTAAGGGCACCTGAGTTGGGAGGGGCATGGCACGAGGACAGGGTGAGGGTCCAGGTCAACCCCGCAAATCGAAAGCGAGATGGCAGAAGGACAGGCCGGGTTGTAGAGATCATTGAAAGGAAAAGAACTGAATTCGTAGGAAAACTGGAGATCGCAGCTACATATGGATTTGTAGTTCCCAGCAACAAGAAGCTGCACCAGGATATTTTCATTCCGGGCCCTGAGTTAAAAAAGGCCAAGGATGGGAGTATTGTTCTCGTAAAGATCGAAGAATGGGGAGATCGGCACCGCAATCCGGAGGGCAGCATTATAGATGTACTGGGACTTGAGGGTGAAAATGATGCAGAGATGCATGCCATCATGCTTGAATATGGTCTCCCCTACAAGTTCTCCGGGGAAGTTGAGCAGGAGGCAGGTGAGATCCCTGAGAAAATCTCAGCAACGGAGATAAAGAAAAGAAAGGACTTCAGGAATGTTCTGACCATCACCATTGACCCAGAAGATGCCAAGGATTTCGATGATGCAATTTCATTGGAATATCTGAGTGATGGCCTGTACAGGATAGGTGTTCACATCGCTGATGTAACCCATTATCTTCAGCCTGGAACCAGCCTAGATAAGGAAGCATATCGAAGGGGCACATCTGTGTACCTGGTTGACAGGACCATTCCAATGTTGCCGGAAAAGCTCTCAAACAACCTTTGTTCCCTCAGACCCAATGAGGATCGATTGGCCTTCTCAGCCGTGTTTGATATGGATAAAAATGGAGAGGTTAAGGAGGAATGGTATGGTAAAACGGTGATCCATTCGAATCGAAGATTCACCTATGAAGAAGCTCAGCAAAGGATTGAAAAAAAGGAAGGTGATTATGCTGAGGAGGTGGTTTTGTTGAATGAAATAGCCAAAAGACTTCAAAAGGACAGATTCAATAAGGGCTCCATATCATTTGAAACCACTGAGTTGAAGTTTAAGCTTGACGAAACAGGATATCCAATAGAAGTGGCTCCAAAGGAAAGAAAGGATGCCCATAAAATGATCGAGGATTTCATGTTGCTGGCAAACAAAAAAGTGGCTGCCCTGTTCAGAAAAAAAGAAGGTGAGGTGGCAAGGGAATTCGTTTTTAGAACCCATGATTGGCCGGACCAGGAAAAGCTAGAGAACTTCTCGCTATTCGCTAAGAATTTTGGATACAGCATAAACATTTCTTCAAAGGATCTTTCAAAAGAGTTGAATCAGTTCAATGCAAAAATTTCCGGAAAACCCGAAGAAAGCGTACTTCAGGGCCTGGCTATCAGGTCGATGGCAAAGGCAAAATATACCAGGGAAAATTCAGGCCATTTCGGATTGGGCTTTAAGGATTACACGCATTTCACGTCTCCTATCAGGCGATACCCCGACGTAATGGTCCACCGCTTCCTCCAGGAAAAGATTATTGGACATAAGCAAAAGCAAGATCAAAATCTTGAAAAAAAGTGCCAATACCTTTCAGAAAAGGAAAAATCCGCTGCCGAGGCGGAGAGGGCATCGGTAAAATACAAACAGGTGGAATTCATGCAGGACCAGATCGGGGCTGAATACATTGGAATAGTATCAGGGGTGACGGATTTCGGGATCTATGTTGAGATCTCCGAGATGAAATGCGAGGGAATGATAAGAATAAGAGATATTCTGGATGATTTCTTCGTAGCGGAACCCCATAAATTCAGGGTGATCGGTCAACAGAGTGGAATGGAGATCAGGATCGGGGATGAGGTCATGGTGGAGGTCACCTCTGCAGATCTTAACAAAAGAACCATAGACTTAAGCTTCATATCAAAACATGAACAGGGTTAAGGAATACCAGGAAATGATAGAAACAGCCCTGTCTGAGATAGAGCTTCCGGAGGTTCCCAAATCCCTCTATGACCCCATCCGATATTTTCTTTCACTGGGCGGAAAAAGGATGAGGCCAACCCTCTCTCTTCTTTGCACCTCCCTATTCAGAGCGGTTGATGAGAATGACGCCAAGATGGCATCGTCCATAGAACTTTTCCACAACTTCACCCTCCTACACGATGATATCATGGACGAGGCTCCGCTGAGGAGAGGCAAGGAAACCGTCCATGAAAAATGGGATCCTAACATCGCAATACTCTCAGGTGATGCCTTAATGGTGAAGGCTTATCAGCAATTAGCTGGCACCGAGGTCAACCTGAAACAAATTCTGGACATGTTTAATCGAACCTCATTGGAGGTCTGCGAAGGCCAACAGATGGATATGGATCTGGAAGGAAAGGCGGACTCAACCAAGGTGGAATACTTGGAAATGATACGGCTAAAGACGGCTGTTCTTTTGGGTTATTCTTGTTGGCTTGGTGGAAAGGTCGGGGGGGCCGATGCTTCCAGCTGCAAAAAGCTTTATGAAATTGGGATAAACGCCGGGATAGCCTTTCAATTGATGGATGACTATCTGGATGCCTTCGGTGATCCGGAGTCTTTTGGAAAGGTCCCGGGCGGGGATATCAGGTCAGGGAAGAAAACCATATTGTGGTTCCTGGCCAACGAAGAAGCATCGGCTGCCAAAAAAGAGCTTCTGGCGTCCATCTATCAACAGAATTCAAGGGATACTGAGGAGGTGGAAAATGTAATTGATCTTTTTAAAGAGCTGAACCTGGAAGAAAAGATCCAGGGAATGATTGATCAACGGTTTGAAAAGGTCAAGGAACTAGTAGGATCCATCTCTGCGGGAGAGGGGGCAAAGGATGAATTGCTGTCCTACTTTAGGAAATTGGGAAAAAGAAAATCCTGATGTACACCTGGTTAATCATGGGCATATGCGCCCTGATGTCAATAATTGCTTTTCAAAACCAGACTTTTCTTATCAAATGGGCACTAAGGCCTTACTCAAACTCCAGATCCAAAAATTTCTTCCCTCTTGTTAGCTCTGGATTTGTCCATGCCAACTACTCTCACCTATTCTTCAACCTCTTCACTCTTTTCTTCTTTGGGCCCATTGTAGAACGGTCATTAAGCTATTGGTATGGTCTAAGATTAGGCGGATTCATTTATGCAGGCCTCTTTATTTCCTCAATAATAATTGCCAATCTTTCAACCTTTATCAAGCACAGAAACAACCCTCAATATGCATCGCTGGGAGCTTCTGGTGCCGTAAGCGCGGTCTTGTTTGCAAGCATTTTGATCTACCCGTTGGAAAAGGTTTGCCTGTTTGCCCTAATCTGCATTCCCGGCTTCGTTTTAGCTCCGGTTTTTCTTTATTATTCCCATGTTTCCTCAAAAAACCGGGATTCAATGATCAATCATGAGGCCCATTTTTGGGGTGCTGTTTACGGTATGATCTTTATCGGAATCTTACAACCAGGCCTTTTTCCAAGATTTTTCGAACAGATTATTCAATATATCGTATCCATATAAGACGGCTAAACAGGTTAAACCTGTGCTTTTTGCGATATTTGTATGATCTAACACCAGGTATATGGGCCGAAGATTACTCTTACCTCTCCTCCTTCTCCTTACCATTCCATTAATAAGCTACTCTCAATGTGAAAAATGGGACATTTCCGTTAACCAGGGTGGGGCCCTTGATGATTATCACATGGATACTGAGATCGATCCATTTGGGAATCAGATCATCTGTGGATATTTCTATAGCGATTCGCTTACCGTTGGAGACACAACATTCCAACGAGTGGGCACCTATAATGGATTCATTGTTAAGCTCGATTCGACCGGCCATGCAACCTGGGCGATAAATAGTCCAACGGTTGTGATCTATGACGCCGAAACAGATGCAAGCGGAAATATTTACTTCACGGGATACACCTCAAACCACTTCAATGGCATAAATAACAGCTTTCCTTGGAGGACCTATATGTTCGTTTTCAAGTATGGTCCAAATGGCAATCAGATCTGGAACACAAGATCCGGAGGTGGTGGTGGTGCAAACGTGATCGGGTACAATCTTTCAGTCTCTCCTTCCGGTCAGGTGGCTGTTACAGGCTACTATACCACTGCAGCTGCAGGTTTTTCTGGCTGGGGCTCATTGAATAATCCCACCAATACAGAGGGATATGTGGTAAAATATAATTCCAATGGTACTGCTGCCTGGGCTCATGGCTACTATTCTCCTAACAATGCCTATGCCAGACATGCCGATTTCGACCTGAGCGGTAATGTATACGTGGTTGGATATTCAGATGGTAATACCGTGACCTTAAATGGCCAGGTATATAATATTCAAGGCGGCTTCGATTCCTATGTCACAAAAATCAACAGTGGAGGAGTCATTCAATGGCATACCATGATGAATGGGGCAAGCGGCGATGACTATTTGACACAGGTTAAGGTCAATAACTTCGGAAAAGCCTTTATTTCAGGGTACTGGACAAGTGATACCATTTCGATTGGTGCAACTCAACTGATCAATACCGATCCCGGAGCAGGTACCAGGGAGGCTTTCCTTGGTGAGATTTCTTCAACAGGAAGCATGCTTTGGACCTCCAACTTTAACTCTCCCGGCAACAACCTTATTTATGAGCTCGATGATCATGCTGATAAGGGGCTCTATATAGCTGGGTATTTTGACGGAGTTCAACTAAGTGATGGCCAGGATACCCTAATAAATACCAATGCTGGGTTTTATGATGCTTTTGGGGGACTGGTTGATTTTTCTGGAAACCTGGTATGGGCCAGGTCCGGAGGCGGATTGGCAAATGACTATGGCTTTTCGATCAATGTCATGCCAAATGAAGATATCATACTGAGCTATAGAACGAACAGCCCAACATACACCATGGGGAACCAGACTATCAATGGTGCAGGGTCTTGGGATATGGGCTATTCAATCCTAAAAAATGAACCAATAGAATTCGTTTCTTCTGTTACCCAGGTCACATGTGGAATTGGCAATGATGGCGCGATCAGTGTTAATTATTCCGGAGGGCAGGCACCCTATACCGAGGTTTGGTCGCATGGTCCAACAGGAACCACATTAAGCAACCTGGTGCCAGGAAATTATACCTTGACCGTTAGGGATGCCAATGGTTGTGAAACCCAGCAGACATTTAACATCCAGCAGCAGATAACCCTAGACCCTACAGTTACGGTATTTAGCGCTGATACCTGCGGTGCCAATAATGGAATGGCCATCGCTTCCGTAACAGGCGGAGCCCCTCCCTACAGTTTTCTTTGGTCAACCGGATCCACAAACCAGGTGATCTCAAATCTCGCTTCAGGCCAATACACCCTTTCTGTTACCGATGCGAACAACTGTGAAGTGATCCGCGTGATAGATGTAGGAGGATCAAGTCCTCCACAGGTCACCACAACTTCCACTCCCACTTCCACTTGTGGTAGTTCTGATGGGATCGCGATCGTAAATGTTGCTGGCCAAAATCCTCCATTCACGGTCCAATGGTCTTCAGGTCAAATCACCTCCGTAGTGCCTGGCCTGCCAAAAGGATGGTATTCGGTTGATGTCACAGACTCTACTGGTTGCCAGGCTTCCGATTCTGTTTTTGTGGATGGTCCGGACAAAGCAGATATAATTGCCAACATTTCTAACCCATCCTGCACAGGAGATAATGATGGCAAGATCGATCTAAGTGTATCAGGAGGTTTGCCGCCTTATTCTTACACCTGGGCACATGGACCTACAACTGAAGATCTGGACAGCCTTGCTCCGGGAACATACTCTGTTTCGATCATTGACTCGGATTTTGCCAATAACAACTGCACTACCTACGATACATTCGTGATCGCTGACCCATTGCCATTAGGGGTCAACATAGATTCGATCAGGCCCACATGCACTCAATCAAATGGTTCTATTACAGCATTTGGGCAGGGGGGCTACCCTCCCTACCAATTCCTTTGGTCAACTGGGGATACCATCTCAACCCTTTTCAATGTTCAAAGCGGCCAATATTGGGTCAGAGTAAGGGATTCAAGACAGTGTGAATTTTTCAGGGTTATCGATTTGGATGATAATGTGACTTTTACAACCACTTTGACCACATTCAACTCTGATAGCTGTTCTCAAAATACAGGTGTGGCAAGTGTGAGCATGGTTGGTGGTCAATTCCCTTTCACAATAAATTGGTCCAATGGAGCTACCGGACCATTTGTAAATCAACTTCCAGCAGGGAATTATACCGTAACCATTTCCGATGCAGCCGGCTGCTCCGAAACAATTCCATTTACCATAGCAGGATACAATAAGCCCTTTCTGAACCTGACGAAAAACGATCCACAATCCTGCGGAGGCTCCGATGGTGCTGCGGTACTTCAGATCTCAGGCCAGGCGGGACCCTATAATATTAATTGGTCTACAAATGATTCCACTCAGGTTCTGTTCAACCTGTCTGCAGGTTGGTATTCCGTAATCGTAACAGATACCAATGGTTGTTCCTCAACTGATTCGGTGGAATTGACAGACCCTCCAAGGCCTCGCTTTGCATTGAATGCTCAGGACCAAAGCTGTTTTAACATTCATGATGGATCCATAGACCTGACCATTTTGGCCGGAAAGGCGCCATTTTCTTATAAATGGTCAAATGGGCTGCGGACTTCTGATCTGCATGGTCTTCAGGCTGGCACTTATTATGTTAATGTATATGACTCAGCATCCTCTTTCAATGGATGTTATGGATTGGATAGCATAACCATATCCCGCCCACCGGAAATGATACTTACCCCAAGTTCCACCAACGCAAACTGCGGATTTAATAATGGGTCCGCAAGCATAACCATCAATGGAGGAATTCCTCCCTATGATCACCGGTGGACCAATGGGGATGAAACCACCTTTGCGGATAGCCTGGCAGCAGGGATATACGTTGTAGAGGTTGAAGATGCTACAGGTTGCAAAGTTGACAAGCAGATCTTGATCTCGGACGCAGAGGCTCCCACAATTACAGCAAATCAAATCAATCCTGTAAGTTGTTTTGGAGGTAATAATGGATCCATTGACATTTCAGTTTTAGGTGGGATCTCTCCCTTCAATTATTGGTGGACCAATGGCTCCACTTCTGAGGACATCTCAAACCTTTCAGTTGGGCCATATGAGGTCATGTTGATTGACGGAGACAGCTGTGTTTCCCTGGCCACATTTGAGGTAACTCAACCTTCAGAAATTAGTCTGTCCACAACAACTACAAAAACCGATTGTGGACTTGCAAATGGAAGTGCGGTGGTTCATGCCACCGGAGGATCAGGCCCGTATATCCATAATTGGTCCAATGGTTCATTCGATTCAATTGCCAATTCACTTTCTGCCGGTTTTTACTCTGTATTTGTTACGGACCAGAATGGCTGCTCTGATTCGATTTGGGCTGCTGTATCAGAGATTGCTGGACCTGAGGTGGTATTGGATTCGGTGATCCAGCCTTCATGCAGCTCTCCGGCAGGTTCAATATATGTTACAGCAACCGGGGTCAATACCCCTTTTAATTACACCTGGTCAAGTGGATCCAATGTTGAGGATCTGATTTCCGTAGGCTCAGGGGTTTACAACCTTACCGTTTCCAACACCCAGGGATGCCTCGGAACGGCCACAGCCAATCTTGGAGCCAGCCCAAACTTTGGGGACCCTATTTGCCTGGTTACTGTTGACAGCAGCACGGGGGCAAATCTTATTGTTTGGGAGAAGAATTATTTCGCAGGGATTGACCATTATAATATTTATAGAGAATCATCTGCAGCAGGAGTATATCAATTGATAGGCTCTGTTCCCTTTTCTCAGGACGGAGAATTCATAGATCCGGTTGCTCTGCCATTATTCAGGTCCTGGAAATACAAGATTTCCGCTGTTGATACCTGTGGGAACGAAAGCTCCTTGAGTCCTGAGCACAAGACCATACATCTTACCCAAAGCCTGGGGCTGGTTCCAAATTCAATCAACCTTTCCTGGGATGATTATCAGGGCTTCGCCTACTCAACCTATTTCATTTACAGGAACACTCTTGCAAATGGATGGGAAAAGATCGATTCAGTACCCGCTACATTAAACAGCTATACCGATGTTATCCCAACCTTGATCAATGATCCATGGCTATACTATGTTATAATGGTAAGGCCGGCTATAGGATGTGATACAGACAAAAAGGGTAAGACCTTCAGGCGCTCGAAGTCCAATGATTCCAATTCTACTAATTCTGCTCAGGTATCAGGGAAAAGCATATCTAAGCTTAATTCCATTGGGGTCTATCCGAATCCCTTCAACAAATCGATCGAGATTGAAGCTTCAGGATTCAATGATTTGAACGGGTTTAATATCAGGATCTTAGATGCCAAGGGCTCCGTGAAGTACATGGGTGATTTTACCGCGAAACATCTTTCGATCCCAGCTGAGCATCTGAACCCGGGTATCTATATTGTGGAATTGGCCTCTAGAAATGAAAAGAGGACTGTTAAGCTGATCAAGTACTAAAACCGCTCAGCAAAGCCTTTCAGGTTTAGAGTCGTATTTTTTCCGTAATTCGGAAGGTGAAAAACTGCCTTCTGGTACTCCTGATCATTTTTGCCTCCTTTCAGGGAGCAATATGCCAAGAGCTTCGGGCGATCGAAGGGCAGTTCCCGACCACCAACTTTAGTCCAAACGAATTTGAAAGCAGGGAGGGTCAAAACCATGACCTTGCCATAGGTCCGGACGAGAAAATATACATCGCGAACAACGGTGGGATTTTGGTCTATAACGGAAAATTCTTTTCCATGATTGAGGATCTAGACCAAAGAGTGATTCTCTCATTGGGCTTTGGGCCAGATCAAACCCTGTATTTCGGTTCAGAGAACTCCATTGGTTTTGTAGAAATAAATGACCAGGGGAAGGGAAAACTCAAGGATATGGTTGAGGTCTTTGGAGACAATCAGTCCAGTTTTGGACGGATCAGGAGAACAAAATTCTGGAATCAGCAAATATGGTTTTACTCCGATAAGACCTTGTTTGTTATCAATTCCAGCCACCAGTTGGAAAGAGAATACTCTCTCGATAACCTCTTGGAGATATTCTTCCTTGATGGAAGGGTTATCCTTTTTGAGAAATTCAGTAATCCAAAGATCCTGGATGAAAAAGGAGCTTTTATTGAATTGGAAACAGACTGGGATCCAAAAGATGGAATAGTAAATGTCAGACAGATCGGGCCAAACAGTTTTTTGATCAAGAATGAAAAAACGCTTGGAAAATACAGGGCTGAAGGGAACGGTCTTGTTCCCGAAGTGAAATATTCCTCAGCCGAGTTAGGAGATCTCAGAATAACTGATGCCCTTGATTGGAAAGACGGGAAGATCCTGATCTCAACAGAAACCGATGGCGTGGTGGCATTGGATGAAAATGGCAAGATCCAGGAAATTTCGAATCTTAGGAAAGGCCTTCAATCCAATTATGTCAAAAGGATGCTTTATGACCATCAGGGCAATCTATGGTTGGCACTGGATTTTGGAGTTTCGGTAATCGACCTGAATTCCCCAGTCACCTATTTCGGGGGGGAGTTTGGGGTTAACTCAAACGTTGATAACATAATTGAATCAGGACGAGAATTCTACATTGGAACCGCTTCCGGGCTCTTAAGTTGGAGCTATGAAGAAAAAAAATTCCTGGAGGTTTCAGGTTTCTCCGGTGAGGTATGGTCTATCGCGGAAGCAAAAAAATCAAATGGCAAGAACTCTTTAATAATCCTTGGAGCCAAATCAGTATTGGAGTATGAGCAAGGAAAAGGATTTGAAACCCTTTTAAAAACCAGCCCATACTACATTCATCAATCACTGAATGATCCTCGAAGATATTGGATAGGAACAGAGAACGGATTCATCACGATCATAGATCATGATGGTTTCATGACTGAAGAGCACAGAAATGAGGCAATGAATCTGGATATCCGAAAGATCCAGACCGACGGAAATGGAAACATTTGGATGGGTAGCGATGAATTTGGTGCCTTCAAGATCCAGATTGATGAAAACTCAGGCAAGCCGGATTTTGAAAATCGGATACAATACGATTCTACCAGCGGCCTTGCTACCGGAGACCCATACCCAATTCTTTTTAATGATCAGATAATTTTTGGAACCACAGATGGACTTTTCCAATATGATGAACAAAGAGACGCGTTTTCCCCGGCAGAAATTAGTTCATTGAACGGGGAAGTGAATACCAATTATTTCTACTGCCTTGGGCCGGACGAAAGCAGATTATGGGCTGTAACTTTCGATTTTGGAATTAATGATTTTCAGAACGGTTTCCTGCAGGATGGAATTGGGCTGGTCTATAAACCCTTCAAGGAGACCACGGAGGCTACAATTCATACCATTTATTCAAGCCGGGAAAACTCAGATGTTTGGTTTGGTGGTGAATTAGGGCTTTATGGAATAATGAATAATGGAGAGTCCTATCTTGATTATCGTATTGAATGCAACCTCGAAAAACTGACTTTTGGGTCAGATTCTGTATTGTTCGGCGGTTTTGGTCCAATGAATACAGGAAATGTCATTATCCCTTACTCCACCAAGCCTTTAACATTTCAATTTTCCGCAACATCATTTAAAAAAAGAGATGGTCTGAATTTCAAATACAGGTTAATGGGATTCGAGGAGAGCTGGTCTGAGTGGAAGGAAAAAAATGATGTGGTCTACACCAATCTTTCGGGAGGAAAATATATGCTTGAAGTGGTTGCAAGAGACTTTTTTGGAATCGAGAGCCCGATTCTTAGGTACCAGTTCAGGGTTCTTCCTCCATGGTATCAGACCTGGTGGGCATATTCAATGTATGGGATTTTCTTTGTTGGTTTTGTCTATGGGGCGGTCACGGTTTCAAACCGGGGGTTGAGAATGATCATCAAAGAGAAAACGAAAGAGATCACAGCTCAAAAAGATGAGATCGAATTGCAAAATTCAGAGTTGGAATCTCAAAACGAGGAGATCATGGCCCAAAGGGATCAACTAGAAGAACAAAACCAGGTTATCGGAAACAAGAATCGGCAGATCACAGATAGCATTCATTATGCCCAACGAATCCAGCTCGCAATACTACCTCCCCCCATTAAGATCCGGGAACTTCTTCCGAACAGCTCGATAATGTACCGGCCCAAGGATATTGTGAGTGGTGATTTTTTCTGGATCGAGAAAGGAAGGGGAAAAAATGAGGGAAAAACCCTTGTTGCATCTGTGGATTGCACTGGTCATGGGGTTCCTGGAGCCTTTGTAAGTATTATTGGGTATAACGGATTGAACCGGGTCGTAAGGGAATCCGAAGCATTAGAAACAGGGCATATTCTGGATAGCTTGAACGAGATCGTCACCAAGACGCTTAATCCCACAGGCGGAGATGAAAACGAGGTTAAAGATGGAATGGATATCAGCTTATGTGCACTGGATCACAAAAGCCTTAGTGTTGAATACTCAGGTGCGCACAATAGTCTATATATCATCCGGAAGGAGCCCGACCCAATAAAGGTAAATTCTGAACCGCTTCAGCCCATAATAGAAGGAGACAATGGAGCATTCCTTTTTGAAATCAAGGCGGACAAGATGCCTATAGGGGCATTCGAAAAGGAAGGGCAATTCTCCACAAAGGCTTTCCAGGGAAAGAAAGATGACCTGCTTTTCCTTTTCACTGATGGTTTCGCTGATCAATTCGGAGGGCCTAGGGGGAAAAAATACATGTACCGGTCCTTTAAAAAATTCCTGCTCCAGCAAATCGATGAGCCGATCTCTCAGATCAATTCAAACCTGGAAAAAGAATACGAAAGCTGGAAAGGCGACCAAGAGCAACTCGATGACGTTTGTATCATTGCAGTCCGGGTCTGACAATACTACATGGTAAAGACAATTTGCAATTTTTTCTTTTGGAAACAGGGTTGGAAACTGAAGTACGAGGACAGCCCGGAACTGCATCGATGTGTTATGATGGCAGCTCCCCACACCTCTAACTGGGATTTTCCGATTACCATCGCAGCTTTTACCAAAATGAAGATCCCGATGCGTTTTGCAATAAAAAAGGAGTGGATGAAATTCCCTTTCAACCTTATCATGAAACCCCTGGGAGCAATTGCGATTGACAGAACGCCAGAACCGGGAAAACCCAAAAAGAAAATGGTAGATCTGATGGCAGATCTTTTCAAGGAGCATAAAGAGATCTGTATAGTACTTACTCCTGAGGGAACGAGGAAAAAAAGGACCAGGTGGAAAACAGGATTCTACTATGTCGCCATGAAGGCCAAGGTCCCGATCGCCCTCGGCTATTGCGATTTCAGGAAAAAGGAGGCCGGAGTTCTAAAGGTATTCCACCCGACCGGTGATATGGATGCGGATATGAAAATGATCATGAAGCATTACATGGAAGTCAACCCAAGACATCCCGAGCTCTATAGCCCAGACCTAAGATATATTTGACCCCTAGATCTCTACGATCTCAAATTCAACCCTACGGTTCATGAGATTGGCACTCTCGGTCTTTATTACCGGATTGTGCTCTCCATCCCCCTTATAGATCAACCGCTCTTCTTCAATCCCCTGGCTGATCAAATAGGATTTGGTGGTATTAGCTCTTTTGATACTTAGGTCAAGGTTATACTCTTCATCTCCGACAAGATCCGTGTATGCGAGTAACTTGACCTTCAGTTCGGGATGTCCTTTCATCAGGTCGGCCAACATGTCCAATTGGCTCTTCGAAAAGTCGGTTATGTTCTCAGCCTCATTGAACAGAAAATGCACTTTTGCGGGAAGTTTATCACCTAAACCATAATAACCTCCTTTGAATTTCACCTTGGAATTTGATTTTGGTTTTTCAGGTTTCGGATCTTTCTTGGGATCTTCGACTACAGGAACCACCACAGCCACAGGCTCTGCTGGAGTTGTGTCGACCACAACCTCAATCTTTTCAAGCACCACGTTCCTTGTGATATAGGAGACAAGATCGAAATCCTGTTCTGCCATCACCTCTTCCGAGTGTATTCCATACTCGCTGCTTTCTACAGTCAAGTGATATTGCTTTCCCGGTACAATGTAGAAAGTGGCCTGGTTCTTCAGTTTTTGCTCTTCACAGGCAAATAGATTCTCTTCCGGCAATTGATAAAGACATGCTTTGAAATCCCTCACTCTTACCCTTCTATCATTATCCATTGCGAATACATTCACATCCAATGTCGATTTCGAAAAGTCCATTAGATAGATGTCGGAATTGATCTTTCCCTCATCTTCTCGCGAAGAAGAAAAGTATGCCTTGGTTCCATCACCTGTCCAGGAAAAGTAGATATCATCCTGAGCCGAATTAATTGGCATTCTCAGATTCTCAACCGACACCACCTTTTCTCCATCCAGTTTTGCCCTGTATATATCATATCCCCCTAAACCTTCATGGCCTCTTGAGCTGAAATACAAATACGTTCCTTCAGGGTTCACATATGGAGCATCCTCGTCGAATTCAGTATTGATCTGATCACCAAGACCTACCGGAACAGACCATTTTCCATCCGAGCCCTTGGTTGATCTATACAGATCAAGACCCCCTTTTCCTCCCGGCCTGTTACTGGAAAAATATATGGTATTGCCATCTGAACTCAGGCCTGCACTTGGCTCATAATGCTCGGAATTAACCGGTTCGGGTAGTTTCTCAGGAGCACCCCATTTGTCATCGCTTTTACCGGAATAGAATATATCCCCTTCGGTTTCAGATACGGACTCATAAAGTAGAAACCCGTTCATTTCATAATCAAAGGCGATAGGGGCGTAGTTCTTTTTTCCTCCCTCACCGAAATTTACCCTAGCGGCCTTCACAAAATCTCCTTCTACCTTCTGGGTGAAATAAAGACTTTCGGTTTTTGCATCCTTCTTTGAATCATTGCCTGAATGAGGCCTTTTCGATGCAAACAAAAGTAGGTTGCCATCAGAAGAAATACAGGGGGCATATTCATCATGTGAAGTATTGACCTCCGGACCGAGAGCTTTGACATAAACTTTGCGTCCATGCCCTTTTTGCTTGTGTCCTTCTTCGGTTGAGGCGATCAGCTTTTCAATTGCACTCTTGACTGGGATCAGATTTTCGTTTTGCTCATATAGTTTCCCATAAATGGTTGGATAAACCAATTCCTCAACGGCTATCTCCAATTTCTTGTCATCAACATGGTCCTTATTGTAGCGTCGGAGAAACCTTTCATAGTAATGATGAGCAGAATCAAAATCATGCAAGAGGTGGAAGACCCTCGCTTGATAAAACTCAAATTCGGTTGGGTAAGGCCGCCAGTTTTGGCTCCTAACCACCCGGAAGAACTTCTGTGCTGACGCAGGCCTTTCCAATTGAACAAAGCAAAGCCCGATCTTATAGTTAACCTCAGGTTCGACATTGTCCACCTCTTTCGCATAATCAAGGTAGTTTCTAAGGGCATCAACAAATTCCCCCTTAGATAGATGTTTATCAGCGGTCTTTCTGAGTTTTTTTGGTTTGGGTGCCGGTGTGGAAAAGGCATCGAGACTTACAGCACCAAGCAGAAAAAGCAGGGCTACTAATCTTAAATTTCTCATTATCCCAGTCTTGGTTTGGACTAATTGACTATTTCGGTAATAAAATTACTAAGAAATAGCACACATTACATGCATAGTAGGGCATTCGGTATATTATACCATTCAATCTTGGTTAGACCCAGTAATCCCTTTTTCAAGTATTCCGGGGATAAGCATGAGTCTGAAGAACCTATGAACATTGCCAAGCAAGATCCTATCCGGGCTTTCAAACGGATTACCTTGTAACCACTTTTCCTCATGTGGAACATTCACAAATATGACCTCAGGAGAGAAATGGAAGGCTGCACCGCCAGGAAATAAATGTAGTATTTCCATGATGCTGTGAAAGATCCTGGAGGTAAGGCCACCGAAAGAAGCGGTCCTGAACGCGATAAGGTTCTTGGTCAAAACTTCATCGGAGAAACCTGTTTGCTTGAATTTAGGGTCGCTCTTAAAGGATTGCATAAGGTCTCCGTAGTATTCTTCACCTTTCTTTGAGAACACGATAAGGTCCCCTGTATTAGGTTTTATGTTTCTGAAAATAACCTGATCACCTGCAAACCCTATATAGGAGGTGTTAACAGAGGCAAATGTCATTGGTGATTGAAAGGACCTTTCCTGAAACCAGCCCCATGCATTCCAGATCAAAAAAGGAAAGTATCCTGAGAATCCAGAAAAGAAATCTCTTCCCCGGATTTTGGTGAGCTTGTAAGGATATAGTTTGCTTTTCAGAAAGTCCTTGGTGAATGCCTCTCCATCAGCTTTATACTTGAAGTTTCGGATCTTCAAAAAGGCCTTCAAATGCTCAAAGAATTCGCTTTTGATATTAGGAAGCACTTGGTAAAGACCGAAAACAGGGGCAAAGAACAAGGAAAGAATGAAAAAGCAGATGAGAGTACATACTCCTCCAACCAGGGCCTGGTATTCTTTCGGGCCAAAAAATCCAAATAGTGAAAGCAAACCAACCAAAAGGATGAATATGGCCATCGTAAAAAATAAGATCCGGTTGGAAAACAGGAATATGTAGATCCTATAGGTTTTCCAATTGGTCCATTTGGACTTTAGGTCCCCAAAAGCTTGTTGTATAACCTGCTCCTTCATCCTCTAGTAGGCATATTCCTGCTTTTTGAAAACCAATAAGAAGGTTTGCAAAATGATCTTTACATCGAAAAGCATGGACCATTGTTCAATGTAGATCCGATCCAGCTTAACCCTGATCTTCATCAATGGTTCTTCGCTGGTCTCTCCCCTATAACCACTAACCTGAGCAAGGCCCGTAATTCCGGGCTTAACAAAATGCCTGACCATGTAGCGGTCTATTGATTTCGAGTATTCCTCAGTTTGGAAAAGCATATGAGGTCTGGGGCCAACAACTGACATGTCCCCCTTCAAAACATTGAAGAACTGAGGGAGTTCATCAATACTTGTCTTTCTTAAAAACCTTCCAACCCGGGTAACACGTTTATCGTCCTTGGTAGCCTGGATAGAGTCGGATTGCTTATTCACAACCATGGACCGGAATTTATAGACCTTGAAGATATTATTCTTGAACCCTGATCTGTTTTGCGAAAAGAATATGGGCCCGGGAGAATCAAAATAGATGATAAGACCAAGAAGTGGGATGAACCAGGATAGAACAAAAACAATAATGAACAAAGCAAAACAAACATCAAAGGCTCGCTTGATCCAACGGTTGAACGGGTCTGTTAATGGTATTTTTTGAGTTACCAGGATAGGAATGGTCCCATAAAAATCAAGGGCCAATTTCCTGGCGGAAAAATTCAGGAAATTTGGAAGAAGCACTACATTGATCAGGTTTTGCTCACCGAAATCAATGATATCCTCAATTGCTTCTCCAGGCATATCCGAGGTTGAGAGGTATATCTCTTCGATGTTCTCTTTTTTGCAATGGCGCTTGAGTTCCAGAATATCTCCCTGGACGTCAGGGCCCTGCTTAATATCAAAAAATCCACTGAACTGAAATCCTTGCTCCGGATGCTCAATGAAGTAGTCCCTTAATTCCTTTCCGGCCTCTCCATACCCAACAATAACCACCCGGCTTTGATACATTCCACGTTTTCTGGAAAAGCGGAAAGAAAAATGGATCCCCATCCTTCCGATAAGTAAGAATATCAGGTTAAGCACAAAGCCAACGAAAAAGAACTGCCTCGAATAATCTTCCCTTGCAATAAGGATGAAGTAAATGGTCAGGAAAAGAACAAAGAAGAACCAGATCCTTAAGACCCGCTGGGCAATGTTAAAGGTCTTAGGATGCTTAAAGGGTCGGTAAAAGCCTGCAATAGAAGAAATTGCAAGCCATCCCAGATTATAAAAAAGCCAGAAGGGTAGGTATAGATTGCTATGCCATTCGGAATAAAAGATCTGATCAAAGGAGCCAAACCTGATTATGAAGCTCAAGAAAAAAGCAAGGTTTACAGCCAGCAGATCAACGAAAAAAAACAGTCCCTTTAGAAACCTGTTATATTGACTCCTCAAGAATTGGGTTTTCGTGCAAAATAAGGATATTTCTCCTTGGGCTGAGGGATAATTCAGAGGAATAAGCGTTCCTTAGAACCCGATATAAGAATTTGGAAAAACAAAAGGCCATATCTGTTGGGGGAATCCCCGTTGACCTGTTTGAGGAAAGGGATTATGAGCAATTACTTGTTGAATCTGTAAGAAACAATCAGAAAAAGACCTTCTTTAACAGCAATGCACATATGGTCGTGCTCGCAAATACCAAATTCCCCTGGCTTAAAAAACTGTTCAGGGAAAAGGTTGATTACGTTATGTGTGACGGTGCTGGAATTCAAATGGGTGCCTGGCTGAGAGGGAAACCTGTCCCTCAAAAGATAGCATACAATGCTTGGTTTTGGAATTATGCCTCCTTCTGTGCAAAAAATGGATACCGGATCTTTTTCTTAGGTGCAAGGGAGGAAGTCATAGTGAAGGCTGCCGAGAATATGAAAAAGCATGCCCCTGAATTGATCATTTCCCACCACCACGGATATTTCAACAAGGGCAAAGAGCATCCTGAAAACCTAAGGGTGATTGAAACCATAAATTCCTTCAAGCCCCACGTTCTGTTGGTAGGCTTTGGGATGCCAGACCAGGAAAAATGGATCATGGACCATATGGGAGACATTTCCTGCAATGCCTTTTTTCCCTGCGGAGGAGCTTTCGATTTTTTTGCGGGAAAGCGAAGCCTAGCTCCAAAGCTGTTCCGGAATTTGAAAATGGAATGGTTCTATAGAATGCTACTTGAACCCGTTCGTCTGGGAAAAAGATACCTTGTAGAAAACCCTAAGTTCCTTTACTACGTCCTGAAGAACCCATAACCGGGGCTACAAACCAAATCGACAAAACAAGGGAGCAAAAAAGCACCCCTATTCTTCGACTAAGCATGGTCTCCGAACCCATGCAAAGCAGGAATACCATTCCTACAGCAAAGATCATCAGGTCCCTTTCTTTGTAACCTTTCCATAAGGGGAATAAAACCAGGGCCAGCAAGGCGAATAGACCTATGATCCCTACCTGAGTCAGGGTACTCAAGTATTGGTTATGACTGTTATAACCGAAACGGATTGCCTCTTCAATATTTTTTGATTTGAAGCATTCCAACAGAGTTGCGTTTTCGTCACCTGTGCCGACACCAATGATCGGTTCCTTTCGCCAAACCTCCATTGCACATTTCCACTTTTCCAAACGCAGGGATCGGCCCGCATATTGATCAGTTTGGAAATCAGAGTCGGGATCCAGGGCTTCTGAGAATCTGGTTTTGTTCACATTAAGCTGGGTAAGAAGGATCAAAGCAAGCATCCCTTCAACGGTTAGCATGACCAGGGATTCCTTTAATTGCTTTTTCTGATATACCAGAACAAGAGTCCGAAGTACTGCCCAAATAAAATAGGTGACTACACTGGTCCGGGAGGATAGGAGGAGAAGGAAGGCGATTAAAAAAAGATCAAGCCCCAGGGCGAGCATTCTTTTTCTTGACCCCCAATCATTCCATTCCCTGATCATGATCAATTGCAATCCTACCAGGAAGAATATGACAAAGAGCGACATATAAAGTGGTTGGATGTTAACGAAGCGGACCAGCTTATTGTAAACAAAGAATTCACTCATTAACTCCATTATTGACCCTGATACCTTATAGCTCTGGTGCCAGGCAGAGCCCAGACTGATCAATGCGAGCATGAGAAGTGAAACCCCAAGAACGAATAGGAGAAAGTTTCTTTTTTCCCAGTTCCATCGGCCATAGGATGAGATCAGAAAAGGGAAAATTACCAATCCAAGTTTGGTCTCGAGCTGGGAAAGACCGCTTGAAATGTTTTCGGTATAGCTCATGCCGATTATATAGACAGCATAAAAGGCCCAACAGGTAAGAACCCAATTATCGGATATACCAGACCTTAAGTAGCCTTTAGGTTTAGGCACAAAAAACCAGCTGATGACCATTATCCCAAGAAGCGGGTTGTTGATATTCTGATCCAATAAAATAGTTGAGATGGCCAATGAAAGAGAACCAAGGAAAACCTTCTCAGCAAATCGCATCCCTGAAAAGAAACCAAGTCCGAGCTTATTCATCCTCCATGGATTTGATCAGTTCATTCTTGACCCATTTTGCAACCGCTTTTCGATCAAGCGCCTCCCTTAAAAGTAACTCTCTTGTCTTAGGTATCTCCTCTTTTTCAATGCGAAGCAGGACCTCTTCAAGTGCTTTGCAGATAGAAGAAGGTTCCCTTTCCACAACATAAACTCCCAAGTCTTTCAATTCATTCTTTGTGTACAAATTGGAAAGCTGTTCAACAAGTCCAATTCCTTTTGAAACAACCAAAAACAGGTTCGAAGCCATTGCTTCCAAAACAACCAACGAATAGGTCTCGAAAAGACTGAGAAGCAAAAGGACTTGACAGCTTTTGTAGACCGCAGGCATTTTTTCGAATGGAAAATTCCCTCCTAGGATCAATTCTGGCTTAGCTTGCAAACCATTTAAGGACTCAAAAGCAAGGGAGTATCCTTTTTCTGCTCTCTCAGGTCCAAATGGAAAAAAAACCTTAGGATTTCCTCCAAAATCTGTCTTGGCTTGAAACCTCTGCTCATCTACCCCAAGAAAGTTGACCTGTTTATATTTTTCCATTGACCCTTTGAAAAGTGCCTGCTTCTTGCTCAAGATCCAAACCTGGTCAAACCAATGAAGGGGCCTTGAGTTCCAATACCCTGGAAACCTTATCCAATGCTTAAGAGGGAGGCGAAAGATATTCTTTAGTAAGTAAGAAAAGCCCAGGACGGGCTCAGTCTCGTGTAGCGCAATCACTTTTGTCCCTCTGAATTTTTTAATGACCTTTCCCAAGGGCCAGGCACATATCACATGGTGGACCAAGATAACATCGAAATCTTGTTCATTCAGAATCTCAGAAAGCCTCTTTGAATTTCCAAGGTAATTGTTCAATCCCCCTGTGTCCACCTCAAATCCCAGGAGTTCAACTCCCTCTAATGCTGCCAAATCCTCCCTCAAAAGATCAATTGAATCAGACCAGTTTACCCCTTTCTTTTTCTTGCTTATGAACAATAATTTCATCCCTGGGAAGGCTTAATACTATTCTTTATGGGACCCAGAAAAGAAAAATAAGATCTTGAAAGGAGAATTGACCCGCGGGTAATGATCGCTGCATATGCTGCCCCTATGATCCCATACTTTGGGATCAGAAAATAATTTCCAGCAATGCAAACCAGCAAGCCAAAAAACCCTGTCAACAACAGTAGTTTATCATTTCTTCTGGAATACAATACCAATTGAGGAAAGGTGCCCAATGCAAAGAAGGTCGCAGCTATCAACAGCGCCCATAACACATCCTTATGATCCATCAACTCCCGCTTATCAACGAAAACGAGTAATGGGTCCAGAAAAACATAAACCCCCGCGAATACAAATAGGAGTATCCCCAGAACTAGTCCCATATATTCCTTTGCCAGCTTAACCTTGATATCCCTCTCTCCTTCCCGATAAGCCCTGAGGAAGAGAGGCATGAATTGGATGGTCACTGCAGCACCGATCAGGGTAATGGGAACATTGGAGATCCCGGAAAAAAAACTATAGATACCTACATCCTCCCTTCCATTAAAGAATTCCAAAAAGTACCTGTCCAGATAATCAATAAGCCGCATGAAGATCACGAGGACATAGAAGGTCAAAGAAGTTTTGACTCCCTTTTTGATCCAGGCCCAATCAGGGCGAAAGCCCTTCGGCTGCCAAAGTCCCTTGAGCCTTACAAGCGTCAGCGCCAAAAAGAGAGCAATACCTACCCCGATTACCCAAAAAATCAGGAGTTCCTTAATCCCAAGGGGGTTTACAAAATGACTCCAACCCACAAAAGCATAGATCCATAACCCTCCCCTCAGGAAAAAAAGAAAATTGAACCAAATGCTGAGTTTCCGTGCCGCGAGCAGAACCCCTGTCTGCATAGCTAAGAGGTCGAAGAAGAGTACAAGGGAAAAAGGGAGAAAAAATTCCCATCCTAGAAGATCGAATGAAAAGAACCCCAGGATCAACAGGATTCCTGGAAAATACGTTAATAGCAGAAACAACAGTTGATTGGAAAAATATTTTCCAACCTCATCCACTTCCATTTTTTCATATTCCCGGGAGCTAAATGAGTGGAACTCGAATCCCAGTACAAATACAAAAAGAGCCAGGGAGACCGCGAAGATGTGATAGGTTCCCAGGTCCTCCAGAGAAAAGTACTTGCCCAGGTAAATGACCAGGAAAAGCTTGGAAATAACCGATAAACCCCGCAATGCAAGGTTGGTGGAGGTTTTAAAAATGGTAGCCCTTGAAATCATTTATTGATGATGCCTAATCCACAAGGACAGCATCATTCAAAATATACATCATGTGATTGTAATCAAATTGATTCAATTCCAATTTGCCCTTTATCAATATAGGCTCTTCTGTAAATTGGATCCTTTTAAGGGTATTGATCTCTATTACGGTTTCGGGGCCGGCCCCACCGCAGAAAAAACACATATTGAAGGGAAACGCAGAGAGAATGAAGAAATTTTGGCCTATCAGCTCATCCAAAGGGATCATATATCCTTTGACCTCAACTTCCTTCCCTTCTAAGGCCTTGATCTTTTCAGAAAAGATCGGGTATTCAACATCGTATTCAAGGTCCTCGTCATATCTTATCCCATATCTCACATCGGCCAGGACGTTCCATACGGCCATCCCTTGAGCAACGACAGTCTCACCTGCAAAGACAATAAAGAAAAATCCAAGTATCAGTTTGTTCATCATTCTGAGAAAAGTATCCTAGAAATCTCTTTTCGGGCACCGATGATCGCGGGGATCAAGGCGGCGACTACACCCATTAGCAGCACCAAAACAAATAAAGAAATCTCAAATGAGCTGATTTCAAACCAGGAGCCACTGCTTGCAAATCCTGGGAGTACCCAGGCAAGTAGATTTTGGCTGATCACTTTGGAAAACAAAAACCCTGCCACGAAACCAAAGAAAGCAAGATAAAGGCCCTCCAGGATCAGGGACAGGAATACTTTTCTCCTTGATGCCCCCATGACCCTCATGAGTGAGATCTCATATACCCTTTCGGAGAGCGCATTAAAAAGCGCGAACATGATACTCAGGGAAGAAATAATGATGATCACCCAGGCAAGGACTTTAAGAAATCCAATTAGCGGTTCAAAAACCAGAAATAAACGGTTGATCTCAAAAGCAGGGGAGGCAACAGTGAATTCAGGAATTTTTCTAACAATCCTTGGAAAAGCAACCAGCCCTCCTGGGTTCCGAAACCGGATCAGGCTGGCTGTGATCTCTGAATCCGCATCTCGCTGCTTACCGTGAACATTCCAAACCGTTTCAGTGGAACAAAATATGAGCCTATCTGCTACACCTCCCGTTTCTTTTAGGATCCCAACCACATTAAAAGGGTGGTCGTCATGACCCATGCCCTCCCCGGAAAAACCATGCGAGCTATGGAATTGCCCTCCTAATTCCAGGTTCATATTTTGGGCAACCTCAGCGCCGATCACAGCTCCAAAAGACATGTTCCAAGGTTTTCCAAACTCAATTTCTGCCTTGAACCAATCTAGGAATTCGGGCTCAGTTCCTACAATCCTATAGCCCTGATAATTGTCCCCAATTGAAATGTGTAAATATTCCTTGATCAAGGGATTTTTCAGGAGTTTTTCGGTTTTCTCCAAGGGAATATTCCCTGTAGGGAAATCAATATGGAAAAGGGAGGAAAGAACCAGTTGCAATGGACTACCATTTGCCCCAAGGATCATATCTACTCCCTGAACGCTTTCCTTAACCTGGGTCTTTAAGGATTCCTGAGCAGAGGAAATAGATAGAATAATGGTGGTGCCAAGTGAAAATAAGAGTATGCTCAAAAGACTAGCCAAAGGCTTCTTCCAAACGTTCTTCCAAACCAGGTAAAAGAGATTCATTTCAGTTCTATCTGATTCGGGAATCTTGACTTCAACCTGGCATCATGGGAAACAATAATGAGGGTAGTTCCGAATTCATTTGCTTCCTTCTCCAGGAGATTGGTAAGTTCATCACAATTCTTATCGTCCAAAGCAGAGGTGGGTTCATCTGCGATCAGTATCTCCGGACTGTTCATCAAGGCCCGGGCAAGAGAAAGCCTTTGTTGTTCCCCCAGACTCAACTCCTTTACATTCTTTCTTTCCATACCCTTCAATCCAAGGGTATGCAGGAGGTAGAGAGCCCTTTCCTTGCTTTGCTTCTTGCCAGCGAGATAGTTTGAGATCAACAGATTCTGCAGAACGCTCATGGCAGAAAAGAAACGAGGCGTTTGGAAAACTATTCCAAGGTTTTCGCCCCTGAAATGGTCCAGATCTTTGCTGCTTAAAGCGTATATCTCTGTTCCAAGGAACAAAATCTTTCCATGTTCAGGTTTGAGAAGTCCTGCGATCATATTTAACAGTGTGGTCTTTCCACTTCCCGAAGGGCCAATGATCAGCCAATGGCTGCCCTTCTCTAGCCTGAGGTCAGGGTATCTCAGTTCCTTTCCTCCCTGGTATTGAAAGGAAAGGTCCTGGCATATAAGATCATATCCAGGATCAGCCATTCAGATCTAAGATTGATAGGATTCCAATGGAGCGCAGGTGCAGATTAGATTCCTGTCTCCGTAAGCATTGTCGATCCTTCCCACAGAAGGCCATACTTTGTGCACCTTGAGGAATTCCAAAGGCAATCCTGCTTTTTCCCTGGAATAGGCATGCTCCCAATCTCCTGAAATGAAATGCTCAAGGGGATGAGGTGCATTGACAAGGACATTGTCATCCTTTGGAAAAGCTCCATCAGCCACCTCTTTGATCTCTTGTTTTATGGAGAGCATCGCATCACAGAATCTATCCAGCTCTTCCTTGGTCTCACTTTCGGTTGGTTCCACCATCAAGGTTCCGGGTACCGGGAAGGACATAGTTGGAGCATGGTAGCCATAATCCATTAAGCGCTTTGCCACATCTTCGGCTTCCACTCCGTCATGTTTGAATTCCCGCAGGTCGATGATGAGTTCGTGGGCGGACATCCCCAGATCTCCGACATAAAGTACCTTGAAATCCTTCTCAAGCCTGGCCTTGATATAATTGGCATTGAGAATTGCCGTTGCCGTGGCGTTTTTCAAGCCATGCAAGCCCATCATCCTGATATAGGCATAGGAAATAGGAAGTATGCTCGAGGATCCGAATGGCGCCGCCGAAATTGCTGAAATTCCTTTTTCACCTCCTGTAGGGATGAGCACATGCTTTGGCAAATATGGAGCAAGATGTTCTGCTACTCCTATTGGGCCCATCCCGGGGCCGCCTCCACCATGCGGAATGCAAAAAGTCTTGTGTAGGTTGAGGTGACAAACATCGGCACCAATATTTGCAGGACTGGTATATCCTACCTGCGCATTCATATTCGCACCATCCATATAAACCAGTCCACCCTGCTCATGGATAATATCGCAAACTTTAATGATCTCCTTCTCAAAAACCCCATGGGTTGAAGGGTAGGTCACCATCAGACCAGAGAGTTCCTTTCCGGCAGCCACCGCTTTTTCTTGAAGATCATTCACATCTATGTTTCCCCTTTCGTCGCATTGAACAATCTTGACATCCATGCCCGCCATTACCGCACTGGCTGGGTTGGTGCCATGCGCAGAGCTGGGAATGAGCACCGTGCTTCTTGAATCATCACCCCGGTCCTGATGATATGCTGCTATCACAGCAAGGCCAGCAAACTCCCCCTGAGCTCCGGAATTCGGCTGAAGGGATACAGAGTGGAATCCCGTGATCTCAGCTAGCCACCTTTCAAGATTCTCCATCATCTCCGCATAACCTTCACTCTGTTCTGCCGGACAAAAAGGGTGCAACTGATTTACTTCAGGCCAGGAGACAGGGATCATCTCCGACGTGGCGTTAAGCTTCATGGTACAAGATCCAAGCGAGATCATAGAATGAGTTAGGCTGATGTCCTTATTCTCAAGCCTTTTCAGATAACGCAGCATTTCATGCTCAGAATGGAAACGGTGGAATACTTCCTCCTTGAGATAATCCACTCCCCTTTCCAAATCCTTAGGTACCGGAGAACCCGGATCATTTGCCTTTTCGATCCCAAGTACATTTAAAAGAGCCTCAACGTCTTTATCGGTGGTGGTTTCATCTACCGATATACCGATCAGACCATCGTAGTAATAGTTCAGGTTGAGCTCGTTTTCCTCAGCAGCTTTTCTAATGTTTGATTTTTCGACTTCATCAGTCTTGAAAAAGACGGTGTCAAAGAAATAGGACCCAGCTAATTCCTTTCCCCCCGCCTTGAGGCTCGCTGCAAGGAGACTGGCATGGCTATGAACATTGTCTGCGATGCTTCTGATCCCGGCCGGACCATGATATACAGCATAAGCTCCTGCCATGACTGCAAGAAGGACCTGTGCGGTACAGATATTTGAAGTGGCCTTCTCCCTCCTGATATGTTGTTCTCTTGTCTGGAGCGCCATGCGGAATGCAGGATTTCCAAACCTATCCTGAGATACACCGATGATCCTTCCGGGGATCATTCTCTTATAGTCTTCTTTGGTTGCAAAGAAGGCTGCATGTGGGCCACCATAACCCATTGGAACCCCGAACCGCTGGGCGGAACCAATAGCTACATCGGCTCCCATGCTTCCTGGTGACTTTAACATGGTCAGGGCCAACAGGTCCGTTGCCATGGATACATACAAGTCGTTTTCCTTAGCTGTAGCGATCAGAGCAGAATGGTCTTTGATCTCTCCGAGTTTATCGGGGTATTGGATCAAAACCCCGAACAGGTCCTCGCGGGTTAGGTCAAGGCTTTCAATATCCCCTATTTCCAGATCTATGCCTACAAATCCTGCCCTGGTCTTTAAAACATCCAGGGTCTGAGGGAAGCATCTATCTGAAGCAAAAAAGGTGTTAGAGTTCTTTTTACTTCCTCGCTTAACATGGTAGAACATTGCCATGGCTTCGGCAGCCGCTGTGCCTTCGTCAAGAAGAGAGGCATTGGCCAGATCGAATCCGGTCAGTTCGGAAACAACAGTTTGAAAATTCAGAAGCATTTCCAGTCGGCCCTGGGAGATTTCTGCCTGATAAGGGGTATAGGCAGTGTACCAGCCTGGATTCTCAAGAATGTTCCTTTGAATAACAGTGGGGACATGGGTTCCGTAGTATCCCATTCCTATATAGGATCTGAACACCTTATTCTTCTCCATCAATTCCTTGAAATCATGAAGGAATTCCTGTTCCTCCTGAGCCACGGGTAGGTCCAGTTCCTTTTTGAGTCTGATATTGTCTGGAATGGTCTTGATGATAAGTTCATCCTTATCCTTTACACCGATCTTTTCGAGCATTTCCTTTTCCTCTTTGATCGAGGGTCCGATATGCCTTGGTTCAAACGCTTGGGTGTTGATTTCAGGTTTACTCATTTTTTGCAATTCAGGGCCGCAAAATTAACCTAAATGTGGCTACTTAAGTTTAATTTCAGGGCAACAAAATCCTAAAGCCTATGGGTTTTCAAATCAGAACTGCTAATGATGCTGATCTGGACCTTCTGATCGAATTCCAGATAAAGATGGCCATGGAAACCGAGGGCCAGGAACTTGCATCTCAAACCCTGCAAAAAGGAGTTTCACATTTGCTCGGTAATGCCGAGATCGGCTATTACCTCGTAGCCACTCATAAGGAGGAGGTAATTGCTTCTACCCTGGTTTTGAAAGAATGGAGTGATTGGAGGAACGGAAATGTTCTTTGGGTTCATTCGGTTTACGTCTTGCCGGAATATCGGGGGAAAGGGGTGTTTAAACAGATCTATGCTCATATTAAGGATCAGGTCTTGAAGGATGAATCCCTGATGGGGATCCGGTTATACGTGGACAAGACCAATACCGCGGCTCAATCGGTCTATAAGGCCATCGGTATGGATGGGGATCATTATAAGATGTTTGAGTGGATGAAGGATTATTGAGTCTCCCCTTCAACCCAATTTTTATAGGCTGAATTGGCCTCGACTTCAAGACGAACTATGCAGGGAACATCATAGGGGTGTGATCCTTCAATTGCAAGCTTGACCTTTTCCCAATTTTCTTTCTTGGTTTTCAGAAATGCTACTACCTCTGTATCATTCTGCAGTTTTCCTTCCCAATGGTAAAGGCTCTCCCCTTCCATCATGGTTGCGCAAGCTATTAGCTTTTTTTCGAGAAGTGTTGTGGAGATCTCCTTTGCCGTTTTCTTATCCGGAAAAGTGACATAAACCGAGATCATCAGAGTTTATCCTTAAGACCAAGCATTTTCAGCGCAGTGATTCCAGCCTCATACCCTTTATTGCCATGTTCCCCTCCTGCCCTGTCCATTGCCTGCTCCATGGTGTCCGTGGTAAGCACTCCAAAAACCACTGGTTTTCCAATGCTGAGATTGACGTCTTTGATTCCCTGAGCTACAGCCTGGCAAATGAAATCAAAATGTTTCGTCTCCCCTTGGATGACAGATCCCAAAGCGATGACCGCATCGATCTCCGGATCTTCCGCCATCCATTTTGAACCAAGGATCAACTCAAAACTTCCTGGAACAAAGGCAGTGGTGATGTCCTCAGCTATGATGCCATTTGCCAAAAGTGCTTCCTCTGCTCCATGCAATAGATTGCTGGTGATCTCTTCATTCCATTCTGAGACAACAAGTCCTATCTTCTTGCCTTCGGAATGTCCAAGGTTGATATTGGAGTGTGAGTCAAGATTTTTATCTGATGATGACATCAGGCCGGGCTGAGCCCTGATTAAGTATTGGTCTTTTCTATCTCGGCTCGGGCTTTGAACTTTTTGGCGTCGTTCAATTCTGTGGAGCCAGGGAACTCACTTATGATCCTTCCATAGGCCTCAGCAGCGGCTTCCCAATTATTGACGGTTTCATACGCAAGCCCAAGCTTCATCAGATACATAGGTGTAAATGATTTGTTCGGTTTGTAGTCGCTTGCCCTTTTGTAATAGTCGATAGCATCTCCAAACTCATCCATCTCCATGTAGGCATCACCGATAAGGCAGTACGCTCTTGCCTGGACGAACAGATCATCACCACTGAAATCTTTTAGAAAATCAACCGCTTCTTCGAAATTCCCCATTTTAAGATGGCAGGCACCGGCATAATACTTAGCAAGGTTGCCGGCCTCGGTGTAACCATAGTCATCTACAATGTCCTCGAATCCGAGTGTGATATCCCCATCACCATATAGGGCCAGGTCCAGACTGTCCTTTTCGAAGTAGAATACAGCCCTGAACATCTCCTCCTGTGCCTCCTGGTTCTGGCCGGTGAAATAATTGTATCCGAAGAATCCAAGCACAATTATTGCAGCAAGGGTACCGCCCACATACTGAACAAGGTTCTTATTCCTTTCGATGAAATCCTGGGCAACACTTGCGCCCTTGCTTTCCTCTACCTGCTGTTGTTCCTGATTTTCCCTTTCCTCTTTTGCCATCATTAAATTTTTCGAGGCGCAAAATTAGAAATAATGAATTACTCTTCGATGATAAAAGGGTAGTTTTCTTGCTTGTAAACGTGCTTATAAGCTTCTGAAGGATCCGGCCATGCCGAATCCTCAGCAAAATCCACCGCTTCCTGCACTAGCGCTTTGATCTTTTCGTCGATCTTGTCCAGGGCTGCCTGCGTGGCGTATTTCTTTGAAAGGATTGTTTTCTTTACCTGTCCAATAGAATCATGCTGCTTGTATTCCTCGACCTCATCCTTGGTCCTGTACTTGGCAGGATCAGACATTGAGTGGCCTTTATATCTGTAGGTTCTGTATTCAAGGAAGGACGGGCCATTTCCTTTTCTTGCATTCTCTGCAGCCTTAAAGGTTTCATCATGAACCTCTTCGATCTTCATGGCATCTACAGGTCTTGAGGGCATATCATAGGCTTCGCCCAATTGATACAGGTGGGTGACATTGGAGGTTCTCTCAACGGAAGTACCCATGGCATATCCGTTGTTTTCCACCACAAAGACCACCGGCAGTTTCCAGGTCATCGCGAGGTTGAAAGCCTCGTGGAACGCTCCCTGTCGGACAGCTCCGTCCCCCATGTAACAGATACATATGTTTCCTGTCTTAAGGTACTTTTCAGCAAACCCTATTCCGGCCCCCAAAGGGATCTGTCCACCTACTATTCCATGCCCGCCAAAAAAGTTAACTTCCTTATCAAACAGGTGCATGGATCCCCCTTTTCCTGAGGAAACCCCAGTCCCCTTACCATAAAGCTCAGCCATTACCCTTTTGGGGTCAGATCCAAGAGCCAAAGGATGTCCATGGTCCCTGTAAGCGGTGATCCACTTGTCATCCTTCTCAAGGGCGGTAAGCGCTCCAACGGCGCTTGCTTCCTGCCCGATATACAGGTGGCAGAAACCTCTGATCTTCTGTTGTCCGTAGAGTTGAGCACATTTTTGCTCAAAAAGCCTGATCAGCTGCATTTTTTCATACCAGAATAAATACCTGGATTTTGAATGCCCTGATTCTTTTTTGGTCTTTTTTGCAGGAGCTTTTTTTGCTGTGGCCATAAACCTGTTTAGCGTTTTGCCGGGCGGCGAAATTACGAAATAACTGATTATTGACTTGGTTTTAACCCAACTACAGCTAACCAATTTTCGCAACTATGCATCCCTGAATTTCCTCCCATCAGAGGGATTGAACGTGATCTATGGTCCTAACGGCTCTGGGAAAACAAATGTTCTGGACGCCATACACTTCCTTTCCATGGGCAAGAGCGCCTTTTCAATCCAGGATCAGTTCTGCATCAGGGAGGGGGAGGATTTTTACCGAATCGATGGGCAATATGAAAATGGAGATGGTCTGAGGTCAGTCGTTGTGAAATTTCAAAATGGCTCAAGGAAGCTCGTAGAAGTTAACGGCAGCCCTTTGAAGCGAATAGCGGAGCATATCGGAAGAATTCCGGTTATTGTTTCGGCCCCTCATGATATCCAATTGGTTTGGGGTTCGCCCGAACTAAGGAGATCCTTCATAGACCAGACCATTTCCCAATTTGATCAGGAATATCTGCAGGCTTTGTTGGATTATCATCGTTTATTGAAGCAAAAAGGCGCAGAGCTCAAGCGCTTGAAAACCACCGGAGATCAAAGTTTTGCCCTTTTGGAAACCTACCACCAACAATTAAGCCCCCTGAATCTGGCAATCTACAAGAAGAGAAAGGAATTCCTCGAATCAGGAGCGCCGGTCTTGAATTCTTCCTACGAGGCATTGGCAGGAAATGATGAGCAGGTGTCATTTGCCTATCAGAGTCAGTTGACAGAAATGGATCCGGAATCCTATTCTTCCTCGGATTTCAGAAGGGAGATCCAAGCTCAGCGGAACTTGTTTGGAATACACAGGGATGATATCGAGTTCAAGATGAAGGAAAATCCCGCTAAGAAGGTGGCCTCCCAGGGTCAGCAAAAAACGCTGATCCTGTCAGCCAGGATAATGCAAAGGCAGATCCTCTCCCAAAATCGTGACACAAGGCCCGTTCTGATCCTGGATGATATTTTTGACCGCCTGGATGAAAAAAGGTCAAAAAATCTTGTGGCGATGATCTCGGCTGAGGATTTTGGTCAGGTCTTTATTTCCGATACTCAAATTGCAAGGGTAAAACCCCTTTTAAAGGAATTGAGATCCAAAACCAGGATATTTGAAGTGAAGGATCAACAATTGCTTGAAAAGAAATAAGAATTGCAGGACATCAAGACCATAAAAGAATGCATTGATGCCTTTTTGGATAAGGGCCCGCTTGGGGGCAAACTCCAAAAATCCGCCTTAAAGGAAAGCTGGGCCGAAGTGGCCGGAGAGTCTGTAAAAAAGAGAACCGAAGATCTCTGGTTCAGGGATGGTAAATTGATGGTCAGGATAGGTTCGGGTCCTGTAAAGCATTTCCTTCTGACCAACAGGGTCAAGCTTAAGGAAAAGATCCAGGAGATGAACCCAGGGATCGAGATCAAGGAGGTGGTTATACTTTAGTGCTGTCAGTACTTATGATGATATTCTCCTGGCGCCAGCTTGCTTGCGAAGCCAATTACATTCTTGAAATAATTTCCATCCTCAGCCAATCAAAGGCTTTTTGTTGATCGTATCTTATCTCAGGCCTCAGAAGCGCCTCCATATCGCCTGTGAAATTCGGATCGCTTTCCTTGGACATTATATTTTGTAAAAACTCCTTTTGACTCGGTGAGTTTTTACCGGTCGCAAATTCAATGTACTTGTTAAAACATGCAAGGATCTCGTCGACGTCGATCTTTGTGTTCAACCTCGCGTAATCCAGATCAAACAGGTCCCTTCCCTTGCTGCGCTGATACAGTGCTCTTAGCTTAGTGCCCAGCAACTCGTTGATTCTATAGGTTTTGATCTTGCATTTCCCTTCATACCAGTCACTTTGCACCTCAAACGGAAGATCGGCCCAATCAAGCACATTGAAATGCTCCCGGCAGTTGATCTCCAATTTTAGTCGCATCCTTATCTCCTCATATTCCGAAGTAAACCGGTATAGTGCTTTTATGCCATGTCCTCGATTATCTGTTCTCCGGTCTTCCTCAAAAAAGGTGATCACTTCGCCAATCCTTTGTATAATCGGTTTGATCGGTCCGGGTTTGATTTGAACAAGGTCAATATCCTCCGAATAGCGGGGAGCGGGGTTTAAATACAATTTGTGCAAAGCAGTTCCTCCTCTAAACGCCAAGTGTTCCCTAAGAAAATCGTCAGAAAAAATCTCCACTAATGCCCGGCTTATGATCAGGTCTTGCTCAACCTGTGCAAACTCCTTCCAAGGAGCCTGTTCCTGCCATTTGGCTATATCGGGTTTAGGGATCATAGATCGCTCTCCAGCCTTAGGTTTACATCGACCCTCCACCGATTGCTCACACTTCCAGGTTTCTTATTGTGTATTGGACTTAGCAATATTGGAAAGAATGCCTCCTGATCCAACTTGTCAAAGATCATATCACTCAAAGGATTTGGACCCATAAGCTCATCCATCAGATAGCCGGTTCTTTGCAATGTGCTTTTGTTCTCATACCAGGAGATCAGGGAAGCTATATCCTGTTCCTTTATTTCTTCCATGAGTTCTTCAAGAGGTGCTAGCATTCGATTGAGGCCTCCAATCTTTCTGTGATGGTTAACGAGATCAACAAAGGTTAGGGCGGGTGATGAAATTCTATAAATTCCAGCATCTGACCTCTTGGATTCAATGTTTTTTTCTGGCCAGTTCCCCGCGGTAAAAAATTGGATATCGATATTCTTTTTCCCGATGGCATTCAGTTTCGGCGTTTCAATGATCAGGTAATCTCTCTGGGTTTGTTGATGACTTGCCCCATAAATTCGGGCTGCGGTGTATAAAGCCACATAGTACTTTCGGGTCAGGTATTTGAATAGCTTCTCAACATAAAGCTGAACAGGTAGTTTTCCGGACCTGGAATACCTTGGAGGAATGATTAGGTAGAAGCCCTTTCTAAGATTGAGAATTTCTCCTTTCTCTACCAGGCGCGAAATTTCTCTTCTCACCGCAACCTGGTCCTTTGAGGACTTTTCCAAAACCTCTTCCAGTGAAAAGGAGTATTCTTCAAAAGAAAGAAGTTGCCTGATATACTCTGAAACTGTCAATTTTAGTAAAATTCCGAGAAAGATACGCTTTTTCGGTTCAAATCTCGAAAAAATTCTAAAATCAATTACCATTACAAAAAGAACATAGACGCCCTGTCTGCCACTGTAATACCAACCAGTCTAAGGGATATGGACCCCAGAACGGAGATCAAGGAGGTGGTTATTCTTTAATAAATCTATTTAGGTTTTATTGATCCTAGGATTCAATTCGAAACAATTTATCACTATCAGAAAGTTTAAGAACAAAGAATTCTTCTCTATCGATTTCATCAGGTAATTTGTCTTTTAGTATTGATGCTACAAATTGGATGTTATTATTGCTTACAAACTCGGCAATTTTAACTAATTGATTATCATGCATTAGCTCCTTCTTGTCATTAAGTAAAAAATGTAAACACGGTATATTTTCTTCATCCGCAAAAAGTGTGTAGGCAATATCAAAGCACGAAATTTCACCTTGCTTCTTTCCCGAACTCAAGTTGGTATTAAATGCATCGAATTTGTATATCCTTTGTTTCTTCCGATTAGTAACAATGTCATATTTTATGGCGTATTGTTCTCCATATAACTTATCCGATATTGAAGCAAAAAAGACATTAAATTTATTTAGCTGATCCTTTACATGATTTTCGAATTCATCAGAAAATAACTCATTGTCGATTTTCTCAAGTTTTAGATTAAATCCCTTAATATTTTCCTCAACTTCAACAAGTTGGGAAAGTACATTTTCATATTCACCCCTTCTTTGATATTTATCGTTAAGTTCTGCGATTATTTCCTCCAACTCTTCAAAGGATTCACTTTTAGAAATCTTTTCAGTTAAAAGCTTCTCCTCTTTAAGAAGGAGGTTTAAATCGGATTTTTTTTTCAATAAATCTGCTTCAATTTCTGGTAGTTCTTTTGAAACAAATTTTACCTTTTGCTCGATCATTTTGTTGTGAAATGAAACTAACTCATTAAAGGTTTTCTGCATTTCCGACAATTGATTAGAGGCCTGCTGATATATCAGTTCTAATTGTTGAAGATCAATATTGGATTTACTACCTCTAATTGTCTTTTCGGTTTCTATTATTAAGTCTTTTCTAATATTAAGCTTTCCAATACTAGAACTTAGCTTATTAATATCATACTTAAGGTTATTGAGGCTATCCACATCACTTTCAAAACTTTCATTAAGATTTAAAGAAGACCTCTTTTCATTAAGTGTTGAAATGTCATTATTGATCAAAGCAAGGGTCGTTTCATAAGCGGTTTTTGTTTGATCCCTTTCAAGTCTTTTTTTGTAGTTCTCTTCTTGGTTAAGTTTAATTAAAATTTCCTGCTTCTCATTCCCTTGTGTGTATTCGACTCCAAAAAGAAAAAGATAAAGCGTTTCATATTCTGCATCTGAAGTGAATTTGTCTAATGTTTTTAGCGTATTATTAATACTCTCGTCTTTATATCTAACATTGTGAGAAATTATTTGCCTAAATGTTGGTTTATCAGCAAAATGCTTAGGAAATATTAAATTTGAAAGCTTTTGTAAAAACTCCTCTTCAGTTAGTTGGTTTCCATTAATTCTCCTGACAAGGTCCTTTTTTGAAAGGAAATTTCTTTCTATAATAATTTCATCAGAAGATTGGTTTTCAAATGAGCTAACCAATACCAAAGTAATAAGTACCCTCTTATTAATAAGGTAATCTTTAACGGCTTTGTGTTCCTGCTTTTTGGATTCAGGATCGATGTAAATGTTTTTTGGATTTGCTCCCAAACAAAAATCCACTAGTTTCAAGACTGTGGTTTTCCCTATTCCATTTCCTGTAACTTGATTTGTGCTTTCATCAACAATTAGGTTTAATCCCTGCCTAAAGGAAATTCTTCGAATTTCATTTCCATCACTCGTTATAGTCAAAGATTTTAGGAACACAGCAAAACCTTACCCTTTTGATTTAATTGGGCAACCCCCAAAAGAAATAGCCAATCAAGGCATAAAATAAATATCGAAAAAGAAATATTATTTTCTTTTCTGACTTTTTCAAATAAATCAAAAAGGGCTATTTCTTTTTCACTCTTCAATGAATCTAATACAATAGCCCCATTATAGTAGATACTATTTTCAGGCTTAATATCCTCAGGCAAGAGCATAATTCTCAGGATTTTCAAAAATTTTGCATCTAATAAATGCATCTACAACTAAGATGGCCACAGCGAGCTCAAGCTCATCAATTGGAATATTACGGTAATTTGTGCTTGCTAAAACTTTGCTTTGCACTTTTTCTAAGATTTTGAAAAATAATTCATCATCGCTTTTACTATTTTTTTCAATAAGATATTCTTTTCGAATTGTTGAAAGAACTGAGTTACTCTTATTATTTCCTAATAAATCAAACTCAGAATAAATTTTGTCAACTCTCCCATGATGAATGTAATAATCATTTATAATATCTTTTGATGATATCAAATTATTGAAAGAAATTTTTCTGGATATATCAAATTCTGCCTGCTTATCAATTTTCCCAGATGTCTTCCAATCTTCATTAGAAAGGATGTTAATAATTGTTGCCAAATTTGTTTCCAATTTCAGGAAATCAACTTCTTTCCCTAACTCTTTTTTAATAAGCTCATATATCTTTTTTTGATCATCAATATTTAAACTCTTAACCCTTTTCAGTATGGTGTTCTTATCAATGATATCCTCAACTGGTGAAAAACTAATCGAGTGTGGATTTTCAAAAGTCTTTTTCTTTAAACTATCGGCATCGTTTGCTATTGAAATAAACTTAAAGGTATAATGACTATATCTATTTATTACATCCTTTGATAGTGAGGATTCAATTTTCGTTTTAGTGCTGGTTGCAGAAACTTGAAGAACAACGTTATTTGTGTGATCAATTAGATCAATTGCTTCTACGTTTGGTTTGAATTCATTTTCGTTCGACACATTCCACCCAAAAAGCTCATTTAAAAGATGTTGAAAAAAGTCCTCAGAATGAAGATGCAAATCAAGAACATTCAATTTACCCCTTGAAATAATCCTAAGCGCCAGAATGTTTAATTTTTCTTCAATGTAGTTAAAGTAGCCAGGTCTATTCAATTCTCATTCTATATGATTTTAACATGAAGTTATATAAAATTTAAAAGGAATCACACTATTACTAGCTTTAATGGGATCATCAAACTTCCCAATCCATTAACATTTGTTTGTCCAATCTTTGATCCAGGGGGGGGCTTGGATCATTAGATTCCTTCTCTTTTCCTATTGCACATTTTTCGCCTCCTGCCAAAATTCCTCCAACTCGTCCAGATCAAATTCCCTCATTCTCTTCCCCCGCTTTTCCGCCATCTCCTCCATCTTCAGGAATCGACCGATGAATTTGCGGTTGGCTTTCTCCAACGCATCCTCGGGATTGACCTTCAGGAACCTGCTCAGATTGACAACAGTGAAGATCAGGTCCCCCATCTCATCTTCAATTCGCTCCAACTCCCCTCCCTCTTCTTCCTTTAACTCGGCGATCTCCTCATCCAGCTTTTCCCAGACCGGGCTGAGATCCCCCCAATCGAATCCAACACCAGCAGCCTTTTCCTGGATCCTTAAAGCCTTCACCAGAGCGGGCATGGATTTTGGCACCCCCGACATCGCGCTTTTATAGCCCTCCGACATTTTGATCTCCTCCCAGTTCTTTTTCACCTGCTCTTCATCCTCGGCATTCACATCTCCGAAGACATGGGGATGCCTACGGATAAGCTTTTCATTGATGCCTTCAGCTACATCACGGATATCGAAGTCTCCGGCTTCCTCACCAAGGCGGGAATAAAAAACGATGTGGAGTAGCAGGTCTCCCAGCTCCTTTTTCAGCTCATCATAGTCTTTCTCCAATATGGAATCAGATAATTCATGTACCTCCTCAATGGTCAGAGTCCGGAGGCTTTCGAAGGTTTGCTCTTTGTCCCAGGGACATTTTTCCCTGAGCTCATCCATGATGTCCAGCAACCTGCCGATCTCTTCGATCTTTTCTGCTTTTGTCTTTCTTTTTCCTTTGATCTCCATTTGAACCTCTTTGACCCTGCTCGGGTTAATCTACATAGACTAAATTTGCTCTAAAATAATTCAAATGGCCACGGTAATATTGGCAATAGCCCTTGTGGGTTTATTTTTTGTGGGAATGTCCGTGAGGCTCCTTCTTCTGAAAAACGGGGAATTCAAGGGCACCTGTGCATCCCAAAATCCTTACCTGCAGAAGCAGGGAGGAACCTGTGGTTACTGCGGAAAAGCTGTGGGCAGCTGCGAGAATGAGGAGGAAGCCAATGAGGTGGAAAAAGTGATGGCCAAATACTAGGCCCACCCTCTTCCCTTCATTGATATCTTTGCAAAAATTTAGTTGACTTGACTCTTATCACTTCTGTTTCCGGCATGAGGGGGACCATTGGAGGTAAACCCGGATCTGCCCTGACCCCAATCGACATCGTAAAACTCTGCTCCGCTTTTGGTGCCTGGATAAAAGACCAGGGCCAGGGAAATCTTATCATCATGGGAAGGGATGCGCGGATCTCAGGTGATATGGTTTCCAGCATTGCCGCATCCACCTTTGTTTCCCTGGGTCTGGACGTTGTCGACCTGGGTTTAAGCACAACACCAGCGGTGGAAATGGCGGTGATGAATAGAAAGGCTTCAGGGGGGGTGATCATTACAGCGTCG
>JANQSY010000104.1 GCA_028279065.1 Cytophagales bacterium | reverse complement strand
CATAAGCATCCAGTTTTTTCCTATCCTGGCCACCCTACCATTGGAATCCACAAAGGGGTGTATTCTGATCATTTCATGATGAAAATAGATGGCCTTTAGAATAGGGTGGGGGAAATGATTTAATCTATAAAACAGTTCTTCCATCAGGCTGGGCACAATTGGCGAAGGAGGACAAATAATGGGGCCTATCTGAACTTCCGTTCTCCGGTAATTATTGGGATGCATGGCATAGGACTCCGGGGAGATCAACCTGAACAACCGAAACAGCTGGACCTGATTTGTAAGGTTGATATTATTCCTTATCTCTTTGGTTACGTATACCAGGGCTACCTTCAGGTTTTTTAGGTATTCAATTACCTCTTCAGGCGTTTGGGCCTCCATTTGGGCATTCTTAATCCCAAGCATCTCTCTAAAAGAATTGATGCCATCCAGGAAGGCGTTTAGCAGATCGTCCGCATGATGATCCCGGCTGAAAATGATAAGTCGGTAGATATTCCTCAACTCCATTTCCACAAGTTCTATTCCTGTGGAGTCGATTTTAATCTTCTTTGGGTCCAGCAACATCATAGCTCTTCAATTCATGAAGGGTGTCGGTGAGACCATTGCAACGATCCAGGTTCTGATCCTAAGAAAAGATCAGATTTAGTGAGATCTGGGAACAGAAGATCAGGATGAGACATGGTCCCAGGAAAGAGCTCTGTTCCCATTTAGTTATTGCTCCCCGGGCCGAGTTCAACCCGTATCGATCTTGTGATTTTTAGTTTGAGGTTTGGGTCTTTAGCTTTCTCAAGCAGCTTTTCAATCTTTCCCATTGTTCGTTCAAGATTGATGAGCCGCTGCTTATATTTTTTCCGGGTTTGAAGGTCTGGATCCGGCTCCAGAAGAAACATTTTTCCAAGGGAAAGGAACTCATTACGAAGGATCTCTGCCGCCATGACAACAGCATTTGCATCGAGATTGTGGGTCTCGAGGATCTCCTCGCAATGAGTCGTTCCATTATTCATTCCCATGGATATCATGCCAATGGCGTTCAGTTCGATAGAACAGCGGAATCCGTTGCCTCTGCTGCCTTATCCTTTTTTTTCGCAACGATCTTAACCGGACAAAATACTTCCAGTTCATAATCATCACCTAGATCTTTAAATACCTTTTTCAACTCCTCCTTGGATTCATCCAGTTGCTCGATCCTCAAGGAAATATGATCAGGATCCTCCTGGAATTTCACGTAATTGGCCAATTCCATGATCTTGAAGAAGTTTTTCTTTTCCTTGATCATGTTGAAGATCAGTTCTTGAGCCTCATTGGGAGAATAGGTTGTGTCAATTAGTTTGAATTCGTGTGTCATGGTCAAATCGTTTCTGCAAAAATGAGGCATTGTATTCAATAAATAATATTTATATTTATTATCTAAAGAATAAATATAAGTTTATGAACTATACCCTTCACCAGCTTCGAATATTTCTTAAAGTCGTTGAGAAACAAAGTATTACCAAGGCATCTGAGGATCTTCATCTGACCCAACCCGCTATCTCGATCCAATTAAAAAACCTTCAGGATCAGTTTGACATACCCCTGGTAGAAGTGGTTGGCAGGCAACTCCATGTGACTGAATTCGGGAAGGAGTTAGCAGAGTCTGCTCGTTCGATATTGGAGAAGGTTGAAGAGGTAGAAGAGAAGAAGATGGCCCACCTAGGGTATATCTCTGGAAAGCTTACCATTTCAACCGTGAGTACCGGGAAGTATGTGATGCCGTTCTTCCTTACAGATTTCCTGAAGGAATACCCCGGGATAGAATTGAAAATGGACGTGACAAACAAGGGTAGGGTCATAGAAGATCTTGACAGGAACCGGGTTGATTTTTCTATGGTATCGGTATTACCTCCAAGGTTGAAACTTGAACGTCTGGGCTTGATGGAAAACAAGCTATTGCTTGTAGCCTCGCCAAATTACCTTGCTCCGGATACCAAGATTAAGCTAAAGGGCAATGAATCGATCTCTATGATCTATAGGGAACCTGGCTCTGCTACCCGCCAGGCCATGGAGGGATATCTTGCCAAGAAAGGATTTATCCCAAAAAAGTCCCTGGAGCTGACCTCTAACGAGGCTGTGAAGCAGGCGGTCATTGCAGGATTGGGTGTTTCGATCATGCCTTTGATTGGGATAAGGAATGAGATCCAGAACGGGGAGCTAAAGATATTCCAATCAGCTGGATTGCCGATCTCTACAGAATGGAATATCGTGTGGTTGAAGAACAAGAATTTAAGTCCGGTCGCAACAGCCTACCTCAACTACCTGAACGAAAAGAGAGAAGCTCTGATCCAAAGGGATTTTAGTTGGATCAATGATTATAACTAGCGTGATTATCGTAGGATAAAATGCTGCTTGGGTTGGTTAAATCTGAAGAAAACCACACCCAGATCGAAAAGGTCAACACTTAGGGGCACTCTTTTATCCTCAATTATCCTATTCCATGCTTCCTCCATTCCCTTAGACCAATGGATATCGTCCAGGACCAGGACACAATCCTGGGTTGCTCTTTCAACGATCATTTCAAAGTAGCGGATAGTGGCATCCAGGCTGTGATTTCCATCTAGGAATATGAACCATGGGAGGTGCAGTTTTTCCAATTCCCGGGAAAGTTTTTCATCGAACTGACCTTTTACTACCCTGATATCATAACCCTGTTCTTTCAAGGCCTTTTTAGCCAGATCTGCCAGGAATTCGTTTCCCTCGATCGTGGAGACCTTGGTAGAATTTCCCTCTGCGAGATATGCGGCACTGACACCGAGGCAAGTGCCCAATTCCAAAATTGAGATGGGGGAGTGAAACGTGACCATTCTGAAAAGAGTACTTAGTTTTTTGGAGCTCCCAAGGCTGTTCTTGGCATAATCCCTTACCTTTCTTTTGGTACTGTTTCCCTGTCCATGATCCTCACCCTGGTCTGTTCTATTGTCGTTCAGGAACATCCCTCTGATCTTTTCAGGTACTTCGCTCGGGGACCAGTTTTCAGTGTTCCTAACAACCTTGTTATACCAGTCAAAGAGAAAGGGAGAATGAAGGGAATGATGATTCCCTGAAGAATAGCGATGTTTTATCCAGGCCCCCGCCTGAAAAAGAAGTTTTGCCAATTAGTTAAGCCGGTAGGGCACTACCATATGGAATTCAGGGATCTTTACTTCGATCCTTTTGCCATCGACCACTCTCTCCATCAGAAAGGTGCCATGCATTTTTCCTATTCCAGTTTTGAGATTGCAGCCAGAAACATATTCATGGCTTTGGCCTGGTTCCAGGACGGGTTTTTGGCCTACCACTCCTTCACCCTCTACCTCTTTCACCGTATTGTTTGAATCATGGATATGCCAGTGTCTTCTTAGGAGTTGAAGGGTGTAGGTGCTGTGGTTTTCTATCCTGACCTTATAGGTAAATACAAAATGGAACTGCACCGGGCTGGAATACTCCGGCTTATAGTGGGTCTTGACCGAGATCTTGACGCCATGGGTGGTTGCAGTTACAATATTTCCCATCTGAATTATCTAACGTCTAAATGTAACGGAAAGTTAGAAGGATATGCAAATTTCCTTTATTGGATTTGTCAACTTGGAAACCACGCTACTTGTTTATTGTCCATTATCCTTTTCGCACCAGGTCACTATGATTCAGAATCATTTGATTCTTTGGGGTTCTGGACTAGTACTTTTGGAATTTAATAACCTCATAAAATTCGGGGCCTGTGATCTGAAGTAAATAAGTCCCCGGATCTAAATGATCAATTTCAAGCTCAAGAAAAGAGTTTTCTTGATTGGGAAACCCATTCAATTTGATCTCCATCGTTCTCCCATTTATGTCGCTTATTCTAAAATCAAATTCCCGGTTACCTAACCTTGCAAGATCCAAAAACATCGAGGACTGACTTGGATTAGGAAATACCCTTGGGCCAGGTCCATTTTTCTCAGTCCTGATCCTCGACAGGAAAGAATTCCGGACCTTGAATGAAATAAAGTCAGCATAAAAACCTGGAAAAATATTTCGTATGAAAGTTCCTGTAACGACCAGGTCCTGATTTTGGTCAAATCCAGTTCCAAATGGGTAGTGCCGCCCATTCCCCAAATGGACTGTACTTATTCCGTCTATTCCAAACCCTGATTTATCAATAAACCCATCTTTTGAAATCCTTGTGATTAAAATACCTGTGCTATCTGAGGATCCTTGATCCCAATACCCTATCGCAATTAATCCTCCACTGCCCTCCATTTCACTTAAGGTGAGCCTTGCTCTCATGTTTTCAAGACTATCCAAAACCGCAAATCCATTATTCCCATAGTTTGGATCCAATGTACCTGAATTGAGGTCCAAACAGAATACAGCGGGTTTATACCTACCATTTGGATAAATACTACTGGATCCCACCATGTAGATCTTATCGTCAAAAATCTCAACCTCACCAGGTAGTTGAGCTACATTTGAGCCCTTTCTCATCCTTACAATGCCATTATCACCGAATGAATTGACCAACAACCCAAATGGACTGAAACGAGCTATGAACCATTCGGTATCCTGGGCAAATGTTGTATCATTCACCGCCCCTGCTACCAGAATGTCACCCCCAGGCAACAGCTTTAGGTCGCTCAACGAATGAAACCAACCAAGAGACATTTTCACCCATCCGTTTGTTCCAAATGAAGGGTCAACCATGCCATCAGGAAATACCCTGGTTATGAGGAATGTGTCTGCGGGCCAGTTTTGACCTTCTTTGCCACCAAGGATAAGGATGTTCCCATCGCTTTGGATTTCTATGTAACCCCCGCTTTCCTCACCACCAAGGTCATATTTGAACAAACCATTTTGTCCAAATGTGCTATCGAGAAAGCCAGTGGTATCGAACCTTGCTACCAAAAGGTCGGCATTGTTGAATAAAGAATCAGCAATTCCTCCAACCCCATAGATCTTGTTCTCCTGGAAATAGAATCTGATGTCTGTCAAATATTCAGAATCCGGAGTATGCGTCCTGAAAAAGCCATTATTTCCAAAACTTTGAATGGGCTGCCCATTATTATCCATCTTTCCAATTCCAAGATCGAAATTCATGGAGGTATCCTGGATAGAAAAGGATACAAGGATATCCCCATTTGGAAGGATCTCGTTTCGGATTCCCTGCTCATTTGCTGAAAATGGGCTGTAGCGAAGATTCCCGCCGTTGAAGGCGCTATCAAGAAACCCTGATTGGGCAAAGGAATTTTGGAAAGTGATGAAAAGGATTATGAGGGCTTTTCTAATCATGTTATGTTTTTGGTTCTTAAAAATAGAAACATAAATACTTTAATGGTAGCCTCATTAATTTCGCCCTGATTATACTTATTCAAAATGCCAAAGACCATCGATGTATTCATATTCTTCAATGAGTTGGATATCCTTGAGATCCGGTTAAACGAATTGGATCCGGCTGTCGATGAATTCGTCTTGGTGGAAGGGACAAGAACACATCAGAATGATCCCAAGCCCCTGTTCTTTGCCGAAAACAAGCAAAGGTTTGAACGATTCCTGCCCAAGATGAGGCATATGGTCGTGGATAAATGGCCCAATGCATTTCAAAGAATGATCCACCGGGGAACCCACTACCTTGAGAATTGGCAGAGGGAGTATCCCCTGAGTTACCTAAACTCTTTGCCCAGGGAAACCAACATTATTTTCTCTGATATTGATGAGATCCCTCGCGCCTCTCAAGTGGAAGCTAACAAAGGGAGTGGAGAGATCAAGATCTTTGAACAGCGCCTGTACAATTTCTGGTTCAATAACCTCTGTGTCCATTTTGACACAGGTGGGAGGGACCTTGAGGCTCAGAAGAACAAAAACGGAAAGGCATACTGGAGGGGTACGGTCATGGTCCCAAGGTGGCGAGTCCAAACCCTTAATAAAACCCGCCTTTTCAGGGATCTGCAAGTGGGCCCCGTCAAGATCATTGAAGAAGGGGGCTGGCATTTCAGTTATATCGGGGATGTGAAAAGGGTAAAGACCAAACTTGAGGCTTATGGCCATCCCGAGTACAATAAATCATTGGAAGAAATAGAAGACATAATGCGTGCCGGAAGGAGTATTATCCCGGGTGACGAAACCCGATTCCAATTAGAAGAGCTGGATGAAACCTATCCAAAATATCTCTGGGAGAACCAAGAAAAATTTAAGGACCTGATAAAATGGTAAATGGTGGATGATTAATTCTTAACCGGATCCTCTGTCCCTCTGCCATTTATAGGTAATCTTTCAATTTGCTTTTTTTCACAACTCACAACTCACAACTCAATCACCATCCCAGCATACATTTCATGGTGTACATAAAGGAAGTGGCTGCTGTTTCATCAACATCCTGCTGGACTGAGCCTTCCCCATGGAAAAGCCTGACAGACTTGATCTTTTGACCGCTGAATCGCTTCAATTCGCCCTTATTCTTCAATTCTATAAGGAATTGGGCCTGACCCTCACAGTTCTTGGCAATGATGTTCTCAAGCTTGACTTCATGTTCGCCTGCAAATGTGAATACACCGAAATCCCCTGGTCCAAAACATGCTTCTTTTCCTGATGTTTGGATATCGATCAGGACATGTTCAACATCCTCAACCATGAGAATTTCCATGCCTTCATCTTCCAGGTGATCCCCGAAGTAGATGCTATTGACAGAAACCTTGACCTTTCCTGAAAGGACAGATTTATCCTGCAAGAACCCAACATAATCCTCGCAATCATCTGAGATATCAGGGGTGAGATTATAGGCATATTGCCATGTGCCATCTTCAAAAAGGAGCACCTTTTTTCCATCATGACTCGTGGCGGTCTGCTGTCCTATTGAGGGAAATGAACAGAGCAATCCAAAAAACAGAAGGATAATGCGGGGATGTGCCATTTTAATTGATTTGGTAATTAAAATTGAGCGATATATTCATTAATTCATAGGTTGAAATGAATTCTTTATTGAAACGCCTTTGGTTTTAAACGTATAAATATGGCCGAGGTTCGTATTCATCATTCCTGGAAGAACAGACTGGAAGCTGAGTTTTCTCAAAACTATTTTGAAGATCTGATCGGTTTTGTAAAAGAAGAGTATTCCAAGACCACAATTTTTCCACCAGCTAAATTGATCTTTAATGCATTTGACCGCTGTCCATTCGAATCGATTAAGTGTGTGATCATCGGACAGGATCCCTATCATGGTCCAGGGCAGGCAAATGGTCTTTGCTTTTCCGTTGCAGATGGGGTGCCGCACCCACCTTCTCTGCAAAATATTTTTAAAGAATTAAAGGAAGATGTGGGATGCGATATCCCGACATCAGGAAATCTCGAAAGCTGGGCAGATCAGGGTGTTCTTCTATTAAATGCGACCTTGACGGTGCGAGCAAGACGACCCGGTTCACACCAAAACAAGGGCTGGGAAAATTTTACCGATGCGGTTATCAGGGAATTATCCCAAGGAAAAAGTAATCTGGTATTCATTCTTTGGGGTGCATATGCACAGAGGAAAGGGGAGATGATCGATCAAAAGAAGCATTTTGTCATCCAAAGCCCTCATCCATCCCCATTTTCTGCAGCCAGAGGTTTCTTTGGGTCAAAACCTTTCAGCCAGGCCAATCATTACCTGATGTCCATTGGCTCTGATCCCATCGACTGGGATCTTACTCGATCAGGTTGAAAAGTCGGGAGAACCTCAGGGCTGGCTTGTCATAATCGATCGAATTCCAGATCAACAAGGCCTTTCCGACGATGTGATCTGCCGGAACAAAGCCCCAGAACCGGCTGTCAAGGGAGTTGTGACGGTTATCACCCATCATGAAATAGTAATTCTGAGAAAAGGTGTACTCCGCGATGTTCTGGCCGTCGATGGATATTGTGTTCTCACCCAATTCAACATTCTTGTGACCTTCATAATCCTTTATTATAGGCCCATAGCGGTACACGAAATCCCTGTCAACTGTCCATGTGCTACCCTCGCTTGGAATCACCAGTGGGCCATAGTTATCCTGATTCCAATCCAGCTCAGGATCGAAAGGATAGCACCTCATATCCGGCCTACCCTCCGGAAGAGAGATCTTTCGGACCTCCTGGACGAATCTGGAGCTCGCAATCTTTTCAGCAACCTCCGGGCTGGTTTGGACTGTATAGCCCTGCTGTTCCTTTCGGTACTCTGAAATGCCCCAGTCGTAGAATTTCCTTTTGCTGATCATCTTGTTTGTGATGATATAATGGGTGTATTGGATCTTGGCCTTTTCAGGAAATTCGGATCTCTCTCCATTGACGTATATGTCCCCTTGCCTCACCTCGATCTTATCTCCTGCAATGGCTACACATCGCTTTATATAGTTTGTCTTTAGGTCAACCGGATATTCCAATTCCGTCGGGTAGTTGAAAACCACTACATCATTTCGTTTCACAGAAGAAAAACCTGGAAAACGGTACTGAGGGAGTTGGATCCAGGTCAGGTAGGAGGGGATATCCGTGCCCCAGATCTTTTGATGGGTCAAGGGAACCTGCAATGGGGTTTTGGGTGTCCTTGGACCATAATGAAGTTTGGAAACGAATAGAAAATCCCCGACCAAAAGCGAACTTTCCATGGATGGTGTCGGGATGGTGAAGGCCTCAACCGCCAGCCAGCGGATGAATGTGGCTGCGAATACCGCAAAAACTATGGAGTCCAACCACTCTTTCCCCTTGGACTTGGGAACCTTTTTCTTTTTTCTGAATGGCCAAAAATTGAACATTCCCTTTTTTCCGCTTTCGCCTTGTTCCGTCATAGGCTCATGAATTTTGCTGCAAATATCAGTATGTATTAGAATCCTAAAAGGTCATCCATGGAAAAACAACCTTTTTTTCCTTTCAGGAATTCTGCTGCTTTTAACGCCCCGAATGCAAAAACATTCCTGTCTTTGGCTTTATGCTCTAAAAAAAAGGATTCGAGGTCATTTTCGAAGGACAAACGGTGAATGCCGACCACTTCCTCTTCCCTTGTGGAATGAACTGGAAGATCACGCTCTGCTTCTTCATCTAAAGCCCAATTCTTTAGGATCCTGTTTTTTGAAAGAAAATCCTCGGCCAATTTGACAGCTGTACCACTGGGCTTGTCTTTCTTTTCTGTGTGGTGACTCTCAGTGATCGAGGCTTTAAGGTCTCCGAAATTATGATATTGCTCCCCAAGGTTTTGAGCTAATCTGAATACGATATTCATCCCGATGGAAAAATTCGGAGCATAGAAGAATGAGCCATTCTCTTTCTGGACCAATTGCTTAAGCTCATCATACCTTTCCAGCCAACCCGTAGTACCGCTGACAATCGGTATCCCGGCTTTGATGCAGCTTGAAATATTTTCATATCCTGAATCCGGGGATGAAAATTCAAGAGCCACGTCAGGCTTTGCATCGCTTCTCAATAGCTCATTCAGCTCGTTGGCATCCCTTGCAATGGCAATAACCTCATGTCCGTTATTCACAGCCAGCTTCCGGATGGCCTTCCCCATCTTTCCATATCCGATAATCCAGATCTTCATGGTCTGATCTTTAAACCGATGGACAATCCGGGTTGCATTCTGGTGCCATTTGAATACATTTCAGGATTGATGCCTATTGCGAGGTTATCGGATACCTCGAACTCCTTGAGGTGGGCGTCAACATATGCGTCCATGATGTTCAGGCCATACCAAAGAACACCCAGGATGATGTTCATATCCCGGTATCGGGTACTTTGGTCCCTCCCATTTTCAAGAGAGCTGTTAGAATAAATTTCAAGGGATGGATCGTTCTTTTCATTGTTGTTTGCATTTCTATAATCCAACTCATCCTGGAATGCTTGAGCTTGTTCGTTGTTCCAATAAGCCAGATATCCAAAGGTAAGAAGGCCCCCATACACCAGTGGGATCTTCCAATATGATCTGTTGTAGAATTGCCCTGAGCCGGGAAGAACGGTGGACAATAGGGCAGCAGTGTTCGGGTTATAGTTCCTTTTGTTGGTTGTTTCCAATGATTCATTTGCACCCGGAAGGGTGTCAACCGCAGAATTTTGAGCATGAAGGATGGAGGCAGAGCCAGTAAGGATCAGCAGAACGGTCAGGAATGCTTTATAAGTCAAAAATTTCAATGATTCTGTTTAGATCATCTTCATTGCGAAAGGGAATATTGATTTCTCCTTTGCCTTTCTGATTGTAAATAACAGAAACTTTCGTGCCAAAGTGTGATTGAAGACGGTTTCTCAGGTCGGCATAATGAGGGTCTTCCTCGGTTTTGTTCTTGCTTTCTTTTTTTGAAGTCGCCCTTTTTCCTGAGAGTATAGCCGCTGCCAGCTCTTCTGCCTTTCGAACGCTTAGGTTCTCCCTTATGATCTTTTTATAAAGGCCCAATTGATCATCCACCTTCTCAATGGTTATCAGTGACCTGGCATGACCCATGCTCAGCCTGCCATCACGAACAGCGGCCTGGATGTCTGGTGGCAGCCGAAGCAGACGAAGATAGTTGTTAACCGTAGCTCGCTTTTTTCCCACCCTGCTTCCCAATTCCTCCATGTTAAGATTGCATTCCGAGATCAACCTTTTATAGGAAAGTGAGATCTCGATCGCATTCAGGTTTTCCCGTTGGATGTTCTCGATCAATGCCATTTCCAGCATCTGCTGATCGTTGGCCGTTCGAATAAAAGCCGGAATCTCCTTAGCCCCGGCGATCTTAGAGGCCTGAAGCCTTCTCTCTCCTGAAATAAGTTGAAAGTGATCCTCGGATACTTTCCTTACTGTTATAGGCTGTATTATTCCCTGAACTTTGATAGAATCTGCCAGTTCATTTAGGGCATCCTCTTCAAAATGGGTTCTGGGTTGAAATGGGTTGGCCTTGATCTGGCCAACAGGGATCATTTTGAAATGGACTGGATCGGGTGCGGAAGGAGCTTTTACTTCTTCCTTCATAACCCTTTCGGAATCTCCAAGAAGGGCGCTTAAGCCTTTTCCAAGACCGCCGGCTTTCTTAGCGCTCATTTATTCTCCTTTCTTGTCGGGTCGAACCCGTTATTGTTCAGTATCTCATGAGCCAGATTCAGGTAGCTCACAGCTCCCTTGCTCTCTGCATCGTGAACCAGGGCGGGAATCCCAAAGCTCGGTGCCTCACTTAACTTGATATTCCTGGGTACGATGTTCTTGAATACCATCTGCTTGAAATGTGTTTTGACCTCGTCAACCACCTGGTTGGAGAGCCTTAACCTGACATCATACATGGTCAAAAGCATACCCTCGATCTCAAGACTTTTATTCAATCTGTTCTGAATGATCTTTATAGTGTTCAGGAGTTTTCCGAGTCCTTCAAGAGCAAAATACTCGCATTGGATGGGTATGAGCACCGAATCGGCAGCAACCAGGGAATTAACAGTGATCAGCCCCAATGAAGGTGAGCAGTCGATAATGATGAACTCATATTGATCCCTGACCTTGGAAAGAACTTTTTTCATCACTTCCTCCCGGTTGGGAAGATTTATCATTTCCACTTCGGCTCCTACCAGGTCAATGTGGGAGGGGAGCACATCTAAAAATTCAAGGGAACTGGGTTTTATGGCTGCCTGAACATCTGAGCCATCTACCATACATTCATAAACGCTGGTGGTGATCTCTTTGGGGTTAAGCCCCAATCCCGATGTGGAATTGGCCTGAGGGTCTGCATCAACGACCAAAACCTTGAATTCCAATACTGCCAAACTTGCTGCCAGATTGATCGCGGTGGTGGTTTTTCCTACTCCTCCCTTTTGGTTGGCTATTGCGATGATCTTCCCCATAAATCGATGCTAATTCTCCTTGTTAAAAGCACGCAAATTTAAAAGAATAATCAAGCTTGAAGTTTTTAATTTTTCACCAAAAAAATTGTGGATAAACAATTGATTATCAACAATTTATTAACAATAATTGAACTGGCTGATTTTCAGCTTTTTAAATATGGTAGCCTATATAAAAGGCCCAGACCCTGTTCTTATAGTTAAGATTGTTAAGTGTAAAAGAGTTTGTAAGCGACCGCTCAAATCTTATTCCCATTTCAAGGCTTTTTTTCCAGTAGCCCAACTCAAAAATGTAACCGGCATCTACAAAGGCGAAGGAAGCATCTAAGTCGAAGCCTGAGGAATTGGGAGGTACTGAGATCTTGTCAGCTAATTTTGCAGCTGCGAATCCACCGGCCCCAAAAAAGAATCGGTCCGCGATCTTGATGTTGACAAGGACCGGAACCGACAGGTAAGTCACTCGGGCATCCGATACTCCTTTTCTCGTGATCAAAATTTCAAACTCTCCCGTGATCGGATGTTTGTTCACAGGATGGAAGAACATTCCTAGCATGAATCCAAGGGATTCATTGCTCAAGGTGGATCCTTCCCTGGTAAGAGCAGAACTTTGAATTCCCCCTTTGATCCCGAGCGGAGTCTGGGCAATAGAAGCAAACCGAATCAGAAAGAAGGCGGAACAAAAGAATATTGTCTTCCAAAATCCGAGCACAAGAGTCTATTTGTTTGATGCACAAATTTAGGAGTAAGGAAGAAATTTATCTTAAAATCTATAGCCAAAAAAGATTTGCAGGGCTCGATTTTTCACCGTTATCTGATCTCCCCTGATTGGCGGCGCAAACCCTCCAAATGAGAAGATTTGTCGGTAATCGATAACATCTGTCAAGCCTCTTTCCAGCCTTAGTCCAACTTGAAACCCTGTTTTTTCGATCCCTATATCCATGACAAATCCAAAATCACCTGTGCTTGGGTTTCCTCCTCCATTTGAAGAAATAAGAAATCCGGCGTATCCGCCAATGCCGATAAAACCGATCTTGGCAAAGCTTATATTGGCCATTACTGGAAATTCCAAATAGGTAAGATTAATATCCTCATTCCCTTTCGAACTAAAGAGCAATTCCATTCTCAAAGAGATCTCCTTACCATAGTAAGGGTTCAAGAATATTCCTCCGAATCCTCCCCAGGCAGGGGAAGAATTAAAATCTTCCATTGAAAACCCTTCAGTAAGTGCTGTGCTATGGAATCCTATTCTTGCACCGAAAATGGAACGGGCTTCGGAAATTGTACCCAAACTGATTAACAGGGGAACAAACAGGCCCAGAAAACATATCCTTTTCATGTCATTAGGGTTGGAGGAAGAAATGTACTTATTTCTTCTTATCTATCTGCCTTCTCATTGCCCTGTTCTGCCCCTCAACCCTGTCCGACATAGCCTTTTCAAGTTTTTGAGCGAATCCGGACTTCCCTTTTTTCTTTTTCCTTGCCTGCTTGGCTTCCAACTTAGCCCGAATATCGCTGTCATCAGTGAATTTCCGGATGATGAACTGCTGCGCGATGGTCACGATGTTGGAGAGGAAATAGTAATAGGTCAGACCTGAAGAAAAATTGTTCAGGAAGAACATGATCATGATCGGGAAGAAATACTGCATGGTTTTCATTGGCCCTTGTTGCTGCATTGGATTTCCCTGATTCTGAACATAGGTGTATGCGATTGTCGAGATGGTCATCAGCAGGGTAAATAGGCTTACATGATCGCCATAGAATGGAATGTTGAATGGAAGATCCAGGATCGAATCATAGGTCGAAAGGTCATCTGCCCACAAAAAACTCTGCTGCCTGAGCTCTATCGAATTGGGGAAGAAATTAAACAGGGCGAACAGGACGGGGATCTGCAAAGCCACCGGAACACAGCCGGATAGTGGATTGACTCCAAATTTTTGGTACAACTTCATTGTCTCCATCTGTACCTTTTGCTGATCATCGCCTATCCTTTCCTTGATCTCCTCGATCTCAGGTCTAAGCACCTTCATTCTGGCCATGGAGGTATAGGACTTATAACTCAATGGGAAGAGGATGATCTTCACCACTATCACCAGAATGAAGATCAGAAGACCATAGTTTGAGATATAATTTTCCAGAAAATTGAAAAATGGTACTACGGTATATTTGTTGACCGAGGCGAAAATGGTCCAGCCCAGGTAGACGTTCTCACCATAACCCTGGTCGACCTTTTTCAGGACCTGATAATTGTTTGGGCCCAGGTAAAATCGGAAAGGCTTCTCTTTATCTCCCATAAGATCCATTGGGATCATTACATCGGCTCTTTGGAATTTGACGATGCTGGAATCCAAAGGGTCGAATTCGCTGCTGAAAATGCTTTGTTTCATGAAGCCCGGACTGATGAGTCCTGCATTGAAGAAGCGTTGTTTCATTGAGAACCATTTCACACCTGTAACCTCCTCAGACTCTGGCTCCGGATCGTTGTCGTTTGACACGGATATCACATCTCCTTCCGTGTTGAGATAGTTAAGGGAAGTCTGATTCCGGCTTTGGTCAAGGGTTTTTTCAAATCTTTTGATCCTGTTGATCCATTGAAAATTCAATCCGCCTTCTGCAAGCGATCCGAATGGCCCCGGGTCTACAAAATATTCCAACTCAAAGGATCCATTTTTAAGCTCGTATCTCTGAATGACGGGTTGCCCCTGGTATTCGGTCTTGAATGTGATCACTCTGGATGTGTCCTTTTCATTTCTCAGGACTTCCACCTTTGCATCATAGATGAATTCATAAAGGTCGAAAGGTTGTGCTTTAAGAGATTGGGAAATTGAATTGCTGCTTTTTCCCATTCCGAAAAGCTTCATTTGGCTCGATTCCTCATCAAGAAGAACAAGAGGTTTTTTATCCCAGGTCTTATGGTTCTTAAGTGTAACCTTTTTGATCCTTCCACCTCTCGAGGAAAAAACTATCTCCAACTCCTTGTTTTCAAGGATATGGTCTTCGGCTTCCCCCTGCATAAGGTCGAAGTAGCTATAGCTTGAATCGACCAGATCCCTGAATTCCTTCTTCTCTGGTTCAGGATCTGTTTCCGCTTTATCTGCTTCCGGACCTTTGGTTTCCTGGCTCTTTTCTACCTGTTCGGTTTGTTGGGTTTCCTGGGACTGTTCCCCTGAATCGCTGAAAAAATACAGATACCCTATCAGCAGAATAGAAATGAGCAATAAGCCTGTGGCTTGATTTCTGTCCATTTATTCTTTAATCAGTTCTTGAATCTCCGTTTTTGTGGTGGTCCCTTGCCGATTTAATGAATGAAACAAACAAGGGATGAGGCTTTAATGCCGTGCTTTTGTATTCGGGGTGAAATTGTGTTCCTATATAAAAAGGGTGGTGAGCAACCTCAATGATCTCCACGAGGTTATTCTGGGGATTGATCCCAACAGATTTCATTCCAGCTTTTTCCAGGTCTTTTACGTAATTATTATTCAATTCGTACCTGTGTCTGTGCCGCTCAGAAACCTTTTCTTTACCATAGATCTTGGCCACCTTACTTCCTTTTTTGATGCGGCAATCATAGGCCCCAAGCCTCATGGTTCCTCCCTTCTTGGAGACCTTTTTCTGTCCCTCCATCAGGTCGATGACCTTGTTCTTTGACCTTTTTCCCATTTCTCCGGTTGCCGCATCCTTCAAACCCAGCATGTTTCTTGCGAATTCAATGACCGCACATTGCATGCCAAGGCATATTCCAAGGAAAGGGATCTTGTTTTCCCTGGCATATTGACAGGTCGCGATCTTCCCTTCCAGTCCTCTTTCACCAAACCCAGGAGCCACAAGGATAGCATTGAGTTCCCCCAGCTTTTGCTCCAGATTCGATTTGTTTAGCTCATCGGAATGGATCCAGTGCACATAGACTTTGGTCTCATTTTCTGCACCTGCATGGATCAGGGCCTCCTTTATTGATTTATAGGCATCCTGAAGCTCCACGTATTTTCCAATCAATCCGACATGGACTTCTGCGGTAGGGTTCTTAAGCTTGCCAAGGAAGTTTTTCCATTCCTCCATATGAGCATGCTTGTCAGCCTTGATCTTTAGTTTTTTCAGTACCCTCTTGTCCAGCTTTTCCTTTAGCATCAATATGGGTACATCGTAAATGCTTTTTGCATCCAGGGCTTCTATCACAGAATCTACCGGAACGTTACAGAATAATGCGATCTTCCTTCGGATATCCATGGAAAGGCCTCGTTCGGTCCTGCAGACAAGGATGTCAGGTTGTATTCCTGTTTCAAGCAGGGTTTTTACGGAGTGCTGGGTGGGTTTTGTCTTTTGTTCCCCTGATGCTTTCAGATATGGGATCAGTGTAAGATGGATCACCAGGCAATTCTCATGCCCCAGATCGTTCCGGAACTGCCTGATCGATTCGATGAAGGGCAGGGATTCTATATCACCCACACAGCCTCCGATCTCAGTGATCACCACATCATATAGGCCTGAATCCCCAAGGATCTTGAAGTTCCTTTTGATCTCATCTGTGATGTGGGGGATTACCTGCACAGTCTTTCCGAGGAATTTACCCTCCCTTTCATGGCTGATGACCGTATTGTAGATTCTTCCTGTGGTCACATTGTTATCCTGTGAGGTAGTGACATTCAGGAAGCGCTCATAATGCCCAAGATCAAGGTCGGTCTCTGCGCCATCGTCGGTCACATAGCATTCTCCATGCTCATAGGGATTCATGGTCCCGGGATCGACGTTGATATAGGGATCGAATTTTTGAATGGTAACACTAAGGCCTCTTGCCTGGAGAATATTAGCCAGGGAGGCAGAAATGATACCTTTACCAAGTGAGGAAGTTACCCCGCCGGTGACAAAAATGTATTTGGTTTTGCCAGCCATGTACGGGGCACAAAAATAGATTTTTATTGCGAAACCCCTGCCATAATTTTCATTGCAAGCATTGATTAGTTTTGTTTTTTTATCCGAGATGATCGACAGATTCGAAAAAGGAGATGAAAAATCCCACAGCTTTGTGGTGGAACAGGAGGACTTCGCCCAATTTGATTCGGGATTGGTCCATGAACTATGCTCCACTTTTAAGCTGGCAAGGGAAATGGAATGGGCAGGGAGGTTGTTCGTCCTTGATATCAAAGAGGAAGAGGAGGAGGGCATAGGAACATTCCTCGAGATCAACCATGAGAATCCGGCATTCGAAAATGAACGTGTGGATCTTGTAGCAAAGTATGAAGGCTGGAAGGACGGAGAACTGAGGGTGAAAGTGGTGGCAAAGGTGGGGGAAAGGCTGGTGGCAAGTGGAAGAACCGGACAGAGGGTCATTAAGAAGAACTCCCTTGAAAGAAGGTTGGATCAGATGAGGAACAACTGATGGCAAAGACGGATTACAAGACGATAAACATCAAGAACCGAAGGGCGACCTTCGATTATGAGATCCTGGATAAGCTGGTTGCAGGCCTGGTACTAAAGGGGACCGAGATCAAATCGATCAGGGAGGGAAATGCCTCCTTGGGTGAATCTCATTGCTTCTTCAAAGGCAAGGAAGTCTGGATAAAGAATATGCATATCAAGGAGTATGGGTTTGGAGGAGCCTTCAATCATGATCCTTTAAGAGATAAGAAACTCCTCCTTAGTAAGGTGGAGTCGGAGAAGTGGAAAAAGAAGATCGATGAGAAGGGATTGACGATTATTCCCCTTAGATTGTTCATTTCTAATTCAGGATATGCCAAGATCGAGATCGCTTTGGGTCGAGGAAAGAAAGTTCACGATAAGCGGGATTCCATAAAGAAAAAGGATACCCAAAGAGAACTTGAAAGAGCAAGATTGAAGTAATGGACCAACTTCACACCAGAATACCTATAATCCCTGTACGGAAGGAACCAAATGAAAAATCCGAATTGGTCAGCCAGATCCTATTTGGGGAAAAATTCAGGGTGCTGGAAAAAAAACCAGGTTGGACTTTCATCGAGACCGATTATGATCAATACCGCGGGTACATCGATGCGGGTCAGGTTGTAGAGGAAAGCGAATTCGAAAGATTGTTTGAATCCGGTGAGACAATTCTGGCTGACAGAAATGACATGGAGATTGAGCTTGAGCTGGATACGCTTAGAGTTTGGAGGGGCAGCAAAATCCCCACAGTATTGCTTCCAGGTCTTACCTCTGAAAAAACAAACACCGATCCTGTTAAGGTAGCGCGGGATTTTTTAGGCTCACCATATCTATGGGGAGGAAGGACTCCGGCCGGTTGTGATTGTAGCGGAATGGTTCAGATCATTTTTAAATGCTACGGCCTTCAGTTCCCACGTGATACCTCTAAACAGATCCTCGAAGGTGAAGAAGTTAGTTTTGGAAAAAGGAAAACCGGGGACCTGGCCTTTTTCACCAAGGATGGTCGGATCAGTCATGTGGGGGTCCTTAGCAGCCAGGATAGCATCATCCATTCTGCCTCTTGGGTGCGTGAAGATGATTTTATGGAGAAAGGCATTATAAGGAGGTCCGATGGGACTCTGTCCCATAATCTGGAGGTGATCAAAAGAGTTTTTTAACAGCTCAATTCCCCCTTTTTACTCATTATTTTTCTAATTTTGCAGTCCTTTTTGGCTGAAACTAAGCTAAACAATTGAATATCAGCTGATAAGGAACCAGAAAGGAGAATAAATTTATGAGTGAAGAAAAAAATTCTAATGTCGAACAAGCTACTGAAGAAGTAGCACACGAGGAGAAGTCATCCTCCGCTAAAGCTACGGCTGACAAACCAGCTGCAGAGGAGAATGCTGATGCTTCCACCGCGTTAAAAGAGGAAGCAAAAGAAACCAAAACAACAGCTAAAGAAGAGACTGCCTCTGCTGAAGCCTCCGAGGACAAAAAAGCCGAAGGGGAAAAAGAAGAAAAGGCCACGGATAAAGCTCCGGCAGAAGAGAAAGCCTCTACAAAGGAAAAGGAGGAAGCTCCAAAAGCTGAAGAAGCCCCGGCCGATTCCGCGGAATCCTCCGCCAAGGCTACGGATTCCGAGAAGGATTCGGAATCCGAGAAAGCTACAGCTTCGAAAGAAAAAGAAGAGGAACCAAAGGAAGCTAAATCAACCAAGAAGGCCACTCCAAAGAAAGAAGCGAAGGTCGCCCCAGAAGATTTTGACTGGGATTCCTTGACCGATAAGGGGTTTGGAGAAGACTATTCTGACTCCGAAAGAGCCGAATTGGAGAAACTGTATGAGAATACGGTAAACCAGATAGAAGAAAAGCAAGTGATCAGTGGTACCGTGGTTGGGATCACCGCCAAGGATGTCATTCTGAACATTGGATACAAATCCGATGGCTTGGTCTCGAAGTCTGAATTCAAGGATCAGGACCTGAAGGTTGGGGATGAGGTCCATGTTTACCTTGAAACCCAGGAAGACAAGAATGGCCAGATCGTTCTTTCCAGAAGGAAAGCGAACATTGTCAACGCATGGGAGAACATCAAAAGTGCATCTGAGAATGATACCGTTATTGAAGGCTTTGTAAAAAGAAGGACCAAGGGAGGTTTGATCGTAGATATCTACGGAGTTGAATCCTTCTTGCCAGGTTCTCAGATCGATGTGAAGCCGATTCGCGACTTCGACGTCTTTGTAGGAAAGAATATGGAAGTCAAAGTCGTCAAGATCAATTATTCAAACGACAATGTGGTCGTCAGTCATAAAGTTCTTATTGAGAAGGATATCGAGGAGCAGAAGACGGAGATCCTGAACAACCTTGAGAAGGGTCAGGTACTTGAAGGAGTGGTTAAGAACATGACCAACTTCGGTGTCTTCATCGACCTTGGAGGAGTAGATGGGCTGTTGCATATCACGGATATTTCATGGGGCAGGATCAACCACCCTGAAGAGGTATTGAATCTTGATCAGAGTGTCCAGGTTGTTGTCCTTGATTTCGATGATGAAAAGAAAAGGATCAGCCTTGGTATGAAGCAACTGACCGATCATCCATGGGATTCACTGCCAACCGACATCGCAGAAGGATCCAAGGTCAAAGGAAAGATCGTCAATGTGGCTGATTATGGAGCATTCCTTGAGATCATGCCAGGTGTTGAAGGTTTGATCCACGTTTCAGAGATGAGCTGGTCACAGCACCTTAGGAATCCTTCTGATTTCATCAAGGTTGGTGACGAGGTTGAGGCCGTTGTTCTTTCCCTTGAAAGGGAAGAAAGGAAAATGTCCTTGGGCATCAAGCAGATGACCGATGATCCATGGACCAAGCCTGAGATCCTCGAAAAGTACGCTGTTGGCACCAAGCATACCGGAACCGTAAGGAATATGACCCATTACGGTTTGTTCCTGGAATTGGAAGAGGGTATCGACGGACTGGTTCACGTTTCCGATCTGAGCTGGACCAAGAAGATCAAGCACCCATCCGAATTCGTGAAAGTAGGGGATGAGTTGGAGGTCGTGGTTATGGAGTTGGATGTTGAAAGCCGTAGGCTGGCATTGAGCCATAAGCATATCGAAGAGAATCCATGGGATGCTTTCGAAGATGTGTTCAAGGTTGGGTCCTCTCATAAAGGAACCATCATTGAGTTGAACGAAAAAGGCGCAAGGGTTGAGCTTCAGTATGGAATTGAAGGATCTGTTAGTCTTAAGGCTCTGGCCAAGGAAGACGGATCCAAATCCCAGCCTGGAGATGTTATGGACCTTATTGTTACCGAATTCAACAAGGAAGAGAGAAGGATCCAGTTGTCCCACACCAGGACATGGAGAGCTTCAGAGCAGGGTGCGCCTGAGGAGAAGAAAAAGACTCAGAAACGCAAGTCTTCCAAAGCCGTAAGGAAAGTTAACCTTGAGGTAGAGAGAACAACCCTTGGTGAGCTTGAGGCCTTGAGTGCTTTGAAAGAGCAGATGGAGGATTCAGCCAAGGCTGCTGCCAAGAAAGCAGCTCCAAAGGCTAAAGCTGAGCCTAAAGAGGAGGCAGTCGAAGAAGCAACTGCTGCTGAGGAAGCTCCTAAGGCAGCAAAGAAACCCGCTGCCAAGAAGGCTCCTGCAAAAGCCAAAAAAGAATCTGCCTCCGCTGAAGCTTCGGCAGACGGGGAAGCCGCTGAAGAGGCTTCTGATGAAAAGGCTTCTGAGTAAGGATAGATAAAAAAAAGCCCGAAGATCCCGGGAAAGGTTTCGGGTGAACGGGCTTTTTTATTGATAAGCTTTATTTAAACAAATACCCTTCGCTAATTTGCGGAGAGCAAACGGTTCGCCTTCGTTAATACCAAGGTGGATAAACTGGTCAGGTGGCCGAGCGGTTAGGCAGAGCTCTGCAAAAGCTCGTACGTCGGTTCGAATCCGATCCTGACCTCAACCCAATCCCGGTTCCGTAAGGAATCGGGATTTTTTATTTCGACCCGTCCCAAACTTGTTTGGGTAGGGGGAGAAATGAAAAATACCACCGCCGCTTTGCGGCGGACCGGGATTG
>JANQSY010000094.1 GCA_028279065.1 Cytophagales bacterium | reverse complement strand
CAACTTTTCATCGGACATCAGCTATGTTTTAAATGAAAGCCTTGACAGTCTTAATGCTGTGGTGGTTACTACCGCGGTGACCCTTTTCGGAACATATATACTTCCATTCAAGGATGATAACTCTCATAGCATTTCGGCCAATATCAGCAATCAGCGTGTCTCAGATGATTTTACTTCACCTGACCGCAGCTCTGACAATCATGTAATTAATGGCCTGATCACATATACTATTCGATTAAAAAAGAATGGTGATCAGGATAACATCGGGTTCAGATTCAACTATAACCGAAACGACCTGGGTTCGGGGGCTTCAACCCGCCTTGGACCTGGTATTTCCGCTTCCAAAACGTTTCTGCATAAACTCCGAACCACTGCTACCCTTAACTATTTGACACAAGAGGAAAACAGGACCTTCTCGTTTCTCTTGAATGCAGCTTTGAGCTTAAAATCAATGCACACATTGAGTCTTAACCTCACTTATTTTAACAGGTCTTTGGTTACAGGAACGGTTCAGGATACACCGATCCTTACCAACTTTGGAGAAACCACGGCAATCATTGTTTATGCTATAAGTTTTTAATGGTTAGGACGAGAAAAAACCATATCGATATCAAATCAACTCTTAGGGGAAAGTCTTTGATTCTATTGATACTGTCCATCATGATTTCTGGCATTCAATCATTTGGCCAAAGATTTCCGGTGGATGCAAGTGTCATTCTTATTCCTCCCCATTCCTTGTCCCTGGCCGACTACCAACTTGAAAAGAGCCAGGACCTGATGGTTAACCTGACATTGAATGACCCTGTAGAGACCTTTTGGGATGTGCGATTCAGGGTTACCATAAGCAACAACGGAACTGATATCCTACAGACCAGTCCTTCTTACATGCCCCAGCCTTATCGACTTTTTCAATCGGTCCCTGTCAGTATATCGGGTTTTGAACTGTCTCCCTACCTGGAAATAAGCAACATGGTCGAGCTAAATGGGTATGTCTATGCAGGCTTGCTCCCTGAAGGGCTTAACAGTATTTGTGTTGAGGTTTTGGATTATAACAGGCAGGACGTACTTCTGTCCCAAAGAGCTTGTGGTTCCGGATATGCCATTTTGAATGATCCTCCCATACTTCAGCAACCTGCCTGCGATGAAAAACTTCCATTTCAGCCAGCTCAGAACATTCTTTTCAACTGGTTCCCCATGCATATCGGCTCACCGAACCCGGTCGGAGATATTCAGTACTTGTTTAAACTGGTCAGAGTAGAGCAGGGCTATAACCAATTCGAGGCCATGGAAGCTGCCAACCCCATAGTTGAGGAATTGACTCCAAATGTTTCTTTGGTTCTCCAGGCACCTCTTTTGGAACCAGGCTATAAGTATGCCTGGCAGGTGCAGGCGGTTGATGGTCTTACAGGAGATCCGGTTAATATTTTCAAGAATGGGGGAAGGAGTGTCGTTTGCTCATTCGACTATGAACAAGACTCCACTGCAGATCTTTCGATTCTTTACAATGATTCCACGGGAGGAGCGGGACTGCGGTGCGGAGATGCCTGTCAAGCCAATATCCCAACCAATTCAAATCTTAGGACTGATCTGGGGCAAGGCGACCTTGTAAAAGTTGGAAAGTTTTACATGAAGATAACCCAAATAACCTCCTCATCAGGAGGGTTTTATAATGGAAAAGGATATGTATTTATTCCTTTTCTGCTGAGCAATATGAGCGTTTCATTTACCGATTTGACGGTAAATACAGATGATGAAATGTTTTCCGGAGATGTTGAAACAGATGCAGATACCCCCTTATTGACCAGCAACTATTCGGATACAGAAGGAAATATGGTGGTCAACGCCTCCGAAGTGGAAGCAATCAACAACTATGTGAATTCGGAGAACCGAACTGTAGGCAACGCATCCGGATCATCACCGAGCTCCAGTCTGGGTCTTCCATTTGCCATTGACCAGACCATAGGAGGGATTACAACCAACCTGATAATCACGGGAATAAAATTTGAAAAGGATGTAGCCAATCTCAATGCCGTTCTAACCTTTGGATCCCAGTCCAACGGGGACTTAATAGCCTTTGGTGGTACAGGAATTTGTTTTCAACCCTTTGGGATTGGGGGAGGAGATGCCCAGATCTATCTCTACCAGGATTTCAATCTTGGAAGCTATTCAGACATTGACCTTACATTTAAAGCACCTGGAAATGATAATCCTGGCACCTATGTCACCTTCGATTGCAATGGATTTGTTGAACTAAATATCGAGGGGGAATATGATTTTCCCACCGATATGCTAGTAGCTGCAGATGGTTCAGGCGATACTGTCACTGCCTCGTTTAACATCACCACAACGGAATGGGGACAATTCATCGCCTCGATTGACATGGATGAATTCGAGGTCTACGGCGTAGATGGATATTCGTTTGAACTTCAGACTGCATACCTGGATTTTTCGGATGTTGAAAATCCTGAGAACATTGAATTTCCCGAGGATTATAGCGACTCCCTGGAGGACTGGAAGGGGTTCTATCTTTCGGCATTAACGCTTTCGCTTCCTGATGACCTAAGCCAGGCTACAGGAAGCATAACTCTTGGGATTCAGAACATTATTATTGACCATTCTGGGGTTAGTGGAAGTGTCTTTGCAACAGATATTCTTGAATTGAACAATGGCCAATTAGGTGAATGGGCTTTTTCCATTGATACCGTGCAGATCGATTTTGTCTCCAATACCCTTACGCAAGGTTATCTTTTGGGTCAGATCCATGTGCCAATCATGGATGACTCCAGCTCCCTTAACTACGATGCCACTATCTCTGTGACCTCCGGGGGAACAGATCTTCTCTTTACTATACAGCCTGAAAATGACATTAGCGTAAGCATGTGGGCAGCAGAAATGACCCTGCTTTCTACTTCAGTTGTGGCGGTAGAGAAAACGAGTTCTGGGTTTACCCCATATGCCGAATTAAATGGAGATGTAACGGTGACTACGACCATTGCTGGTTCACAATTTGAGGTTGAAGCCCTGGGTTTTGAAGGTTTGAAGATCAACCATCCTTCAGAAACCTCAAGGCTGGCTGTTGATGCTTTTACTCTTCTTGGCCAACGGTTTGAACAAACCGGCAGCTCATCCAATTCTTCTTCGGGTGGGACCATAGATACAGAGCCGGAAAGTGCCAATCAAGAATCGGTGGCGGGTTTTCCAATCTCTTTTCAGAACGTAGAATTTGAAGAAGGTACAAATGACGAAGCCGCGATTAATTTTGATCTTATCCTCAACCTCACCGGAAACGATGTCGGCATTGGAGGGGCAGCTGGAATTTCGGTTGAAGGTATTTATAATCCTTCCGGAGCTCCATTTAATGCCTGGCAATTTAATGCAGTGAGCATAAGCACCATCGAGGTCAACGCCGAGATTCCCGGAGCCGATATTTATGGCAGCCTGGAGATATACGAAGGTGATAATGTTTATGGGGATGGATTCAAGGGTTTGCTCAGTGCTGAATTCACTGCGGTTGGCAGATTGGATGCTCTGGCCCAGTTTGGAAAGGTGAACGGCTACAGGTACTTCTTTGTCGACGCGAAATACCTTTCAAATGCTCCATTAATAGACATTCTGGGTGTAGGGCTTTATGGCTTTGGAGGTGGAATATGGCATCATATGACCAGCGATATGAGCAATGTGACCATGGATCTTGCCGGAGGACAGCCCTTACTTCAGGTGCCGAGCAATTTAGGTGTGAGCCTTTCCGGTATACAGTATGTTCCAAATAATGGTACACTCCTTGGCCTAAAGGCTACGATCATAGCAGGGTTGCAACCCAGCGGGACAACCTTTAGCGCGGATGCTACCTTCGGCATGGAGTTCGGCGTGAATAATGGCTATCCGGTCATAAATAAGATCTCATTTCAGGGCGATGGCTACTTTATGGCTCCGGGAGGCAGTATACTTAACCGGGATCAGTCCGAAGTCACCGGTACGGTATATGCCGAGCTGGACATTACTGATATTGAACATCCGATCCTGGATGCATATGCCACTATTAACTTCAACAAGGCTGGTGTGGTTGAAGGCAATGGAAATGGACATCTTCACTTTAAGTCGACCAGCGATGCATATATTTGGGTAGGACAACCTTCCAGCAGGGTCAGTGTTCTTGTGGCAAATACCCTCAACTTCGGAGCTTATGCCTGCATGGGAACACAGCTTCCCGCATTCCCATCTCCATCGGATGTGATTCCTGGTTATAACAAATCCAGTCCCTTCCATCCATCAATTTCGGGAAGCGGACTGATGTTCGGAGCTTCTCTTGATATGCCTTCCAAGTCCTACCATTTCGGGCCTTTTTATGCCTCAGCATCCTTCGGTCTTGGATTTGATGCGGCACTTCTCCATTCCACCTCAGCAAACTGTACTGGTGTAAATGGAAGCACCTTTGGTGTGGATGGTTGGTATCTTCAGGGCCAGGCATACGCATACGGAAGCGCAAGCCTGGGAATGCATGTGGATATTTGGTTTTATGAAGGAGATGTCCATCTGGTCGATGTCGATGGGTACTTGCTGATGCAGGCAAAACTGCCTAACCCATATTGGTTTAAGGGAGAGCTGCATGCGCACTATAGCGTTCTGAGCGGCGCGGTGAAGGGCAATGTTGACTTTGAATTCCAGGTAGGCCGTGAATGTCAGGTGACGGTACAGGAAAATCCCATTGCCGGCCTGACCATAATAACGGATATGTCCCCCGACATGAGCTCTACCAATGTTTCCGTTATGGCTGCTCCAGCAATAGCTGTCAACATAGCAATTGACGAAGCGATGTCTTTTGCTGTTCAAAACGGCTCTACATATACCACGGAATACTACAGGCCGGTGATAAAATCTTTCACCCTTAAAAAAGATAACGGAAGCAGCCATGATGTGATAGTCGAGAATTCGTACGACGGAAAACAAGTCAAAGCAAGGGTCAGGGAAATGATGGAAGCACAGACCTACTACACCGCCACTGCAACAGTCAAATGGCAACATAAGATCGGCAATAACTGGGTAGATGTCACAGATGCTGAAGAGCAAAAAGCAGTTCGCTTCAAAACCGGTGATAAGCCTTTGACCATTGGGAATGATGCCGTCGCACAGGTATATCCCAAGACCGATGCAAGGAACATTTTCAGTGTGAACTATGGAATGGCTATGCTGCTAAAAACGGAGAGCTGGGACTACCTGGTGGCCAAACCGGATTACGACTATTACCTTGTTGTGGAGGATGTCACCACTGGGGAGAAAGTTACTGAAACGCAGATGTATTCGGGTACATTCAATGGCTATACCCTCTTGGTCGGGCTTGATGCCAATATGAACAGCTATTTTAACAACAGGAAGGACCACATTATCAATGCGCGATTTGTGGGGAGGTATGTGGGAAGCACGGTCAGCGTAGCGACTTCATCCAGTAACCAGACCGTCAATAGCTCGAATAGTGCTGCATCTGACATGACCCTAGAGACAAATACCATCACCAATGTAGCCACTTCGGCCAATGCGGATCTGGAACTTTTTGACTGGTATTTCAGGAGGTCTTTTTACAATTCATCATCTAGCAAGGTCAATGATATAGAAACTTCCCATGTATCCACTTACAACGCTCCTGTGGAGTATCCCTACAATGTCATGGGCATCACCCTGTGGACCAATTGGAATGTCATTGCAGCCAAAAAGAAAACCATAAACTTTAAAACCAGCAACCATACCGAGGGCTTTGATGCCTATGAGCAAGGCCTGGAAAACTCTTCGATCGACTACATCTCGATCGGGAAGCTTATTGACTTCTACGAAGTGGAGAGCTGGGCAGGGTCAGGTTCCAGCCTTCTTCAGAATTGGTTTACGGGATGGCACGATAATGTGATAATTCCGTACCTGACTGTTTATCCGATAGCTATGACTTATCAGATTTTGTATAATGATAATTACGCCAATGCCATTGTCAATTATCTACCTGCCTATACGGTGGATGTTCCCCGGTTTTCATCAGATGGCACTATCAACACCTACTTTTCACCGAATAATAGGGGCTACCTGACATCCGGAGAGAAATCGAGCGGGCAGGCTTTAAATGGCTACACCGGGTCAAGTACAAACAACCTTTTGAGACTTGAAATATTTAGCGAACAGAAGTTGAACAGTCTTCAATCCACCCTATGGAATAGCTATTCCAAAGTTTTAGGAGTATCCAAAAGCACTTTTGATCCCCTTCGAAAGGGGATTATGCGCAATACGAGCGGAACCCTCGATGGAGCAAAAATTAAATACCACCGGGACTACTACGAGGGTAGCGGAAATGTCCATACTGGCACATTCACTGTCGATCTGTAAAATGAATATTGGATTGACCATATTGCCCTTAATCGTTAGAGCCATTTCAATGAGATTCATTCTCCTGATTGGATTTGGGATCATGATTTCCCTCCCCGCATTTTCACAGAACGATACAACGGAAAGCAAACCGGATACGGTTCAGATTAACAGTTTTAAAAACCGCTTTAAATCCAGCCTTGAGGATGATCAGAAAAAAAGAGATTCCATACAGAATAGGAGAGTGGAAGAATCCGAAAAAGAGGATATCGGTTATATCGCTCTTCAGGCAAAACAATATCCTGATTCCATTGTCATTCGCTGGGCACCTTCAAATCGTTTACTATGGTTGATGGGAAAAGATTATGGTTATGTCCTTGTTAAGCGCACATCGGAAAGGAGAAGTTTCGAAGACATTCAGGACTTGAGTACCAAGGTTCTCAAAAGGCTTGAAGAGAAAGGCATTAAAGCCCCGGATATGTCCGATCCCGCAACCCTTCCATCGGAGAATGAATTAAGAGCTTTTCAAGCTGAGATCGAAAAGCTGACCAGGGAGGATCCTGAGGTATTTTCAGATATTCTTTCGGCACCTGTGGATGAATTTCTAGCCTCTTACGAAGATCCTATTAAACCCTATGACTCTGCAACCTGGGCACCTTATTTTCCCACTGAGGATTCCTATGCACTGCTGGCTGCGGGAGTAGTCCATGGCGCTTTGGAAATTTCTCCTGATGTGGGCTTTGCGTTAAAGGGAAAGCAGGAAAACTCAGTCTTCGGAATGACCCTGATTTCTGCCGACCTTTCCCGATTGGCTGCCAATGGACTTGGTCTTAGGTTTGTCGATACCGATGTGGAAAAGGGAAAGAACTATAGCTATACAGTCTATATAGCTGATTCACTTTCGCAGGTTCCTTTTGAAAACCTGTCAGAGGAAGAACGAAGGAAAAGGACCTATAGAACGGTCAATCAAGACCCTACGGGAACAAGTATTTTGGAATATGAAGGGATAATGGAGGTAAAGGAAGTTGTAGGATTGGCCACCCAAAGTCTGGACCATGAGATCCAATTGCATTGGCCTGTCAAGGCAAGCCCATTTACAGGTTTCCTGATTGAAAGAAGTCAGGACGGAGGTGAGACCTTTGACTTGCTTACGCAACGTCCTTTTATGGGATCCACCTTTGACAAAGTCATGGATACGTTGGGAACCCTTGAGGAGCATTACCGTTTCCGCGACTCGGTTGAATACAACTACCTCACATATACTTACCGGGTTCGCGGGATCGATGCCTTTGCAGATGAATCGAAGCCAAGCCTTATCGAGGGAATGGCTATCGATCAGATCGACCCTACTGTTCCGCATATGAAGAAAGCGGAATTTAACGAAGAATCGGGCAGCATTAGAGTGGTTTGGGAATACCCTGAGATCCCTTCCGACTTTGAAAGTATGAGCATTCAGTATGGCTTCTTTGCAGATGGAGAGTACTCAGAAATAAAACCCCTGAAAAAGGAAGATACTGTATATGTACATCAGGTTCAGCCTTTGGAATATGCACACTATTTCCGGATCGCAGTAATCGACACAAATGGAAGAAAGGCATATTCAGATCATATTTTCACCCATGTGCCTGACACTGTGAGGCCGATAAAAGTGACCGGACTGAAGGCGAGCATAGATTCTGGTGGCATAGTGGATCTGAACTGGGATAAAAGCCATGAGGATGATAAAACCTTCAAAGGGTATAGGGTCTATTATGCCAATGCAAGAAACCATGAATTTACCCAGCTAACCACAAAGGCGATCAGAGCAAACACATTTACTTACCAAATACCATTGGATAATTTGACCGAAACCATTTATTACAAGGTCCAGGCAGTGGATCAGAGTTTTAACCTTTCCCAATTCTCAGAAATTGTGGAGGCGAAGAAGCCCGATACTATTCCACCAGTTGCCCCGGTATTTCATACTCCGGTGATTTCCGAAACGGAGATCATTTTGGACTGGGAACCCAGTAGCAGCAGGGATGTGGTGGCTAATCATCTGGTTCGGGTGGAAACAGGGGGAGATACTTTGGTAAGAATTCTGGAAGACATTAGCCAGACCACCTTTTCGGATATCGAGGTGGAGAAGGGAAAGAATTACAATTACACAATGTTTGCTGTCGACGATGATGGAATGATGTCTGATCCTTCTTTTCCTGTAGGGGGCAAATTGGTGGACAACAAAAGGCTGCAGCCGGTTGAGGATCTTCAGGTGAAATACAACAAGAATTCCCATGAGATTCGGTTGACATGGAAGTCTGATATCAAGGATGATGATGTGAGGTATGTGGTTTACAGGAACCTGAATGATGATAAGGTGAAGAGATACAACATGGTTGAGGATCAATCATTTAGAGAAACGCTCAAGAAAAAAGGAACTTATTATTATGCCGTCAGGGTGGTAAAAAGGGATGGTTCAAAAAGCATTCTGTCCAAAGCCGTCCCTGTGAAGGCAGAATAGGCTTAAATGTTCATTAAGAGATCGATATATCGCCAATTTGTAAAGGTCCTCTCGCTAAGCGTGGTCCTGCTTCTTGTACCTGTATTGGGTTTTTGCCAACTATCGGGATCCTATATTATTGGATCTTCGGTGGCAGCAGATTATGCAAGTTTCGGAGCAATGGTTACGGATCTTCAAGCTCAGGGGCTTGCAGGAAATGCGACATTCGAAGTGGAGGATGGTACCTATACCGAGCAGGTGGCTTTATTGGGGACCGCCATAAACAATTCCGGCACCTTTACAATCACAATTACTGGCCAAAATCAAGATAGCTCAAGTGTCATCCTTACGTTTGGTTCTAACACTGCTGGCAGCAATCACACCCTGGACCTGGAGGATATATCAAATGTGGACATAAGCTACCTGACCATTGAAAACACCACTCCGGGAAGTCTCCATAAGGTGATTGATCTGGTAGATGCAAGCAACATACTCTTCACCCATGTGCGGATCATTGCTCCAACAGCCAACACGAATTCTGATGATCAGGCTGGGATCAGTGTCATTGATAACAGCGACAACCTTGAGTTGAGTTTTTCCAGGATCGAAAATGGTAGCTCGGGAATTTCCTTGAACAACTCGGATCAACCATTTATTCACCACAATGAGTTCTACAATCAATATTTCAATGGGATAACAACAAATATTGTTTCCGGGCCCGTAGTTCAGAATAATTACATTGAAAATAATGAGCAGTCAGGAACCCTCTACACCGGCGTCTACCTGCTCACCACCAATGATTTTATTGTAAGTGAGAACAGGGTAAAAGTCGGCTCCGGAACAGCAGGATTGTTCTTCCAGTTTAATGTCTTGGTCAACAATACGGTCAACCTGGTGGCAAACAACCATGTTCATGTCGTTAGTGGTACGGATTCAAAAGGGATTGAAATTTTTGGAGGAGCAAACCTAGGGGTGTACCATAATACGGTTGTAGTTGATTCTGGTTCTCATTGCCTGGAGTTTGTTACGATCAATAACTCCAGAGTTCAGAACAATATATTCCAAAACAGGGGAACTGGAAATGTTTACGGGGGGAGCTTGGATCCTTCCCAGGTTGATATTACCAATAATGTGCTTTACGCCATTAACGGGATTTCTCAGGATGATTTTTCCTTTGAGGACCATGTAAACAATACCGGTTTGGATTCGGCTTCTGCATTCCATGATCTGTCTTTTGCTGATGAAGATTTTCCAAATGTTTGTCATTATGCCGTGAATGGCGGTGGAACCACTTTGGATACACCCATTGGATTCGATTATTATGGCACCATCAGGAACCCCTCGACACCTGATATTGGAGCATATGAATTTGATTTGCCGACAACGGTGATCTTTGATACCAATCTTATTGAGATCTGTCTTGGGGACACTGCGCTTCTGCAACCCGTGAATTCATTTGTTTCTTACTTCTGGTTGACGGATAGCAGCACCAATGACTTCCTTTTGACTACTGAATCCGGAGATTACGGACTTGAGGTAGTGGATACCGACAACTGTACGCTTTTCGATGAGATCGTCGTTGATGCTCAGGAGAACGAGGCTGATCTGGGAGAGGATCGTGAGATCTGTGTTGGGAATCCAACTACCCTCAGCCTTTCCGAACCATATGTTCAATATAATTGGTCCACGGGAGAAACCACAGCAACCATAGAGGTTAGTTCTCAAGGAACTTATTGGGTTCAGGTTCTTGATGATCTTGGTTGCCAAAGTGCGGATACTGTGGTTTTGGATTCTGCGGAAGATAGTTTCAAGGCTAACTTTCTTGTATCCAATATCGGATGCACTTCCGACACTATGGCCTTTGTAGAGGTTTCCCAATTCGTGCCTGACAGCGTATTCTGGGATTTTGGGGATGGAAATTCAAGCACAGACAATCAGGCCACCCATATGTACGGGGGCGTAGGTGATTACACGGTTAGCATGACTGCAGTCATCGGAGGATGCCGGGTTACAATAACCAAACCGGTGGTTATCACAAGCTCATGTCCCGATTTCCTGAAAGCCTATTATCCCCTGGATACCGGGGCAAACGACATCAGTGATAATGCCTTTGATGGGACAATTCAAGGAGGATTGAGTTTTATTAATGACCCGGAACGGGGACAGGTTGCTCTTTTTGATGGGGTGGATGATTACATTGAATTGACCACCACTTCGGCCTTTGATCTGGTCAATAGCAGCTTTACGATTAGCGCCTGGGTGAAGGTTTTTGATACCGATAGTCTTTATCCTGTCCTTGGAACCAGCGTAGAACAAGCCAATCAGGGATTGGATCTGGGCATTGATACTGGAGGGAGGGCTAAGATGAGTTTTTTCCAGAACGACCTGCTTGGGACTCAATATCCAAGCCTAAATGAATGGCATTTTTTGACCTATTCCTATGATAACGACCTGAGCACCATGTCGATATACGTGGATGGGGAAAAAGATGCGACGGTTTCAGGAAGGAATGCATTTGAAGGACTCGATCTGGTTACCATGGGATTGGCCCAGGGGGGTAATCTTTTTTCCGGTTGCATGGATGATGTTCGGATCTGGAAGGAAGACTTGACCGATGAAGAGGTGTACGAAAATTGGAGTGGTTATGCCACGGAACTAGTCGCACATTATCCATTGAACATCGATGCATCCGATGTCAGCGGCAATGGGTTCAATGGAACCCTTAACGGAAATGTCAATTTTATCCAGGATACTGAAAGGGGGTCTGTAGCTCAATTCGGAGGAAATAACACTGATTACATTCAATTGATCAGTGCAGATTCCCTTCAGATCACGGAGAATAGTTTTGTCGTAAGTGCATGGATAAATGTCAACGCTTTTGACAAAGGGGATCTAACCATACTTGGATCCATCAACCAGCAAGGTCAACGACGAGGGCTTCACCTGGTTTCTCGTCAGCAACACCCATATATGGGTTTTTGGGCGACCGATACCAGGGATGATAACACAACCTTGCAGACCAATGATTGGTATCATGTGAGCTTCCTGTACGATCAGATCGCCAAGACACAAACCATATATGTCAATGGCCAGAAAACCGCCATGGGATCGAACAAAAACACCTACTTAGGAACCCAAGACCTTTTGATCGGCAATTGTATCAATTTCAACAAAGGAATGAACGGTTACATTTCAGACCTGAAGATCAGAATGATCAAGGATGAGCTTTCTTCCGGAAAGACCACGGAAGAGTTGGAACCGATCACCTTTGGTTCGGATCTGCATCTATACCCCAACCCGGCTGATGATTGGATCAGGATAGCCCTACCATATTCCGGAGAGTTTTTTGGGCAAATTCAGGTTTATGATCGCTATGGACAGCTTCAACTTGAAAAGTCGATCAAGGGGGAAGGCGACTTGAATCAAGAGCTTGAATTGAGCAACTGGAAAGAAGGAATGTATATTCTCAAACTCACAATGGATGGTGAATCATATTCAGACAAGTTCTTGGTGAGGTAAAACTCTGTACGATCGCTAACCCATTAATTCCCTTTGTTTCTTCGATTAACTCATTAAAACCTCTGAGATTTGGCACCTATGGACAAAAAACACCTATTGGGACTGAAAACTGCTATTCGCACCCTTGACCTTGAAGCTTCAAAGGCATTTTACAGTGACATACTTCAAATGGAGGTTGAGGAGAACTATGATGATGGAGATGGTTCAAAGGGAATTGTTTTTTATGTGGGTCCGAAAGGAAGCACTTCGCTATTGGAGATCTCAGCGATCGATCCTAAGCATGATTATTTTCAAGACGCTTTTGGAAGGAAGTTCGCCAATGACAAGGTAGACTTGCAGATTCGCTGCGAATCGGTTGAATATTGGGCAGCAAGGCTGAAAAATCATGACTGGCCTTACCGGGGTCCTGTTAGGAGACCCTGGGGAGCCTGGTATTTGTACTTGCGCGATCCCGATGGAATTCAGATCATTATCTACGAGGAGGAATAGGAGTTCTTATCAGCCGCTTCGACTTGTTCATTCGTTGGGACTTACTCTTTCCTAAGTGTTTGGGTCGTCTTCTGTAGGCTCTTTACCATCTTCACATGAGGGACCCCGTCTTCGTCAAAATGGTCTCCCTCCTCCAAATACCCATTTTTTTGATAAAACTTAATGGCGCTCTGCCTCGCATGGCAAAATATGCTACGGAACCCTTCTTTTCTGGCATATAACTCACAAAAGGCCATCATCCGTGAACCGATGTCATGGTTTCTCAGATTTTCCTGAACGACAACTCTCTGCATTTTTAGGCGGGGGTGAAGGGGCACCAACACCGCCGAAGCCACAATTTTCCTTTTTTGAAACCCAACAACCTGAACCATGTTTTCTTCTTCCTCTAACTCCTTGCCTGTGAACTTCGAACCCATTGGTTTCCTTAGGATGGCCTCTCTAAGCTTAACAGCCTCTTTCCATTCCTTTGTGCAATAAGAGATTATTCTGAACTCAACTTCCAAAGCCTTTGATAACTAGTTTCTGTCTTCGTTGCGTTTGAGCAATTCCAAGGTGTGTAAAAGTTGCTCTGTGCCGGTCCAGTCAAAATGTCCCGGGATGATATAGTTTGGACTTGGATATTTCCGTTGTACCCTTTCGATCGAGCCGGGCCACTTGTCCAGGTTTGCGTCTTGAATATTTCCAATACTTTGAGTTTCCAAACTCTTCACGAAGCACCCTGCATATAAGATCTTGTGTTTTTCAAACCATAGCAGAATATTGTCTTTCGTATGGCCTTCTCCAGGAAAAAATGTTTCGAACTTATGATTTCCAATGGCGAAACTCGTGTCCTGATCAAAATAATGCTCAGGTTGTTCTTCATTGTGAATTTCGCACAGATCATAAGTGGCTTTGGATGAATAGGTTCTGATCTTTTTCTTTTTGTAGAAATTGAGCCCGGCTGTACGATCATTGTGATAGTGTGTGGAGATCACCATTATTATTTGAGACCCATGCCTGTCAGAAATTCTATCAGCTAAGGGCTTAGCTTGGGTTGTATCCCAGGGTGGGTCAATAATCACTGCCCCATTTTTAGTGATCAGATACAACCCATTTGCTGGGAACCTTTTCCCTTTAATGATTCGGTAGGATGTGAAAACGTAAAAACTATCAGTAAGTTGATGAACGTCAAGCTTCTTCAAATTTTGACTAAATACTTGGCCGGCACCCAAGGTCAGAAGGGTCATAAAAAGGACAAAGAGTCTCTTTGCTTCTGTTGTTTTACTTCCCTCTATCGTATCTAAGACGGCTTTCATATTGAGGGATCAAGCCTTACTCATGAGGATCAGCTTTCTTAAAATATTTGACTTCATTGAAAAGATTTAGCCCTAGTTCCATCATGCCTGACTGGAGTGAAAAATCCAGGACCCAGCGGTTTTCTTTCCCAAAGAAATACCGATTAGGGCTTTCTCTATAGATCCACGATCTGCGACCTCTTTCAGAAATATAGATCAATCCTTGCTCGAGGTTTTCAATACTAATGGTATCGCCATTTTTGTTGTAGTACTTCCCTGTAATTCTCTCCGTTTCCTCAGTGGAATAATCAATCGCTTTTCTTTTGACGGGCAGCTCATAGGGGAGATGGAATACGATCTTTATGATATCGTCGGTGATTACGCCCATTTTTTTTCGCTCCCGATTTGTATTGCTCAAAAGGATCATAACCATTTCTCTTTCATGGAAGCGCTGAATAAAACTGCTAAACCCCTCGAATCCCCCCGCGTGATAGGATGTCGTACAGCTATCCTCTTGCCCTTCATATTTCCGTCGGTATACTTTCCAACCATAACCAAAATTGTTGAGATAGGGGGTGAACATTTTAGCCTGCCATGGCTGATCCAATAATAGATTCTGACTTAAGGCCCGGTCCCATGAGTAAAGATCGCCGGCCGTCGAATAGATCTGACCTGCAGCATGAAGGTTTGAATAGGCCACCTGGCTTTCGAGGTCCGGTCTGGATTCTTGAAAGACGAAACCCTCGGGCATTCCCTGAACCCTGGCAGAATCAGGGACCAGGCCCGAACTTTTCATTTCCAGAGGGTCCAATATCCTTTTATGAAGGATATCTGCATACGGCTTCCCCTCTATCTTTTCCAAAATTGCTCCCAGGATCATATAATTTGAATTGCTGTACTCTGTTTCTGACCCAGGTGTGAATTTCAGCTCTCCCATGCACCAGTGGCTTATTAGAAACTCAAGCGGCAGCGGGATTCGGATTGAATCCCTCCTGAAATTTGGATACCCGCTTATGCTTGGAATTCCACTTTGGTGAGATAGCAAATGATGCAATTTCACCTGGCTGCCAATGCCAGGATCATAATACCCTAGATAAGAGGAAATATTGCTGTCCAGATCAAGCTTGTCTTCCTCAGCCAACTGCAGGATTAACATGGCGGTAAACTGCTTTGTCATGGAGGAGATCCGAAACCTATTGTCGGTATTTAAAAGAGTGCTATCATAATAATCGGCAAACCCATACGCCTCTTCAAAGATTACTTTACCACTATCGGCTACTAAGACTACTCCACTAAATTGCCCGGTCTGATGGTAGGCCTCCATCAATTTTCGGACCTTTTCCTGTTTGGATTGGCTTGAGGAGGTATGTGAGGCTTGTATTAGCATGAGAAGGGTAGTAATAGTCCTAACGACTTTAAAGCCTCCCTTCACAATCTCAATGCTCATTTTGGGACGTTGCCGCAATAGATCCCCTGCTCCTCCCTGTCATCTATATCTTGTATTCTCATTTGATCGACAAATTCCCCTTCCGACTGGTATACCGGCAATTGAAAGACCTGAATTCTATTCCACAAGCACTTTTCTTTCTCTTTAAAGCCATAAGCCGCTGTAATCCAGCGACGCTTGGCTTGCCCAAACTCATTGACAACGACAGTCCAGTTTTCGTCAATAAAATAGGCATTGACTATTTCAACATTCCTCTTTAATTGACCCGAATAAAATTGATTTAATAGTTCGATCAGTGAATTCTTCTCGGTCTGATTCTCGTATAGTTCCGGAGGCATTAATCGTAACCTTCTTTCGGCAATGGTCAGAGCTTTATGAAGCTGCTTGTATTCATCGCAGCCGGCGCTGACATCAAGCTTTACTTTTTCCGAGGCAATAATCCGTTTCGACGCAGCAATATGAGAGTAAAGGTCTACCATGAATGAATACTTCTTCGGTTGTAGGTTTGTGAAGTTCAGGACTACATAGGAAATATCAGCATTCTTCATTGTTTCAGGGTTCGGAACTAAGGGGATCTCTAGCACCTCGTCGCTGAAGTTTAGCTCCTCGGTGATTATTGAGACATAGGTAAAATGTCTGTTCTTTTCACTTGGCAGGCGAAGACCTACAAACAAAGTGTTGTGATTTATAAGGATTTGGCCAACTTCACCCTTCAAGTAAACATAGATGTGGTCGCCATCCTTAAAACTTGTCTCAGAGCCATTCGGCACTTCATTAAGCTTGAATTGTTTGCTGGTGACGATCATTTCAAGCCCATACGAATTGCAAATCATAACCCCTTGAAAAAGAAGCCATATCAGGATAGCCCTATTCATTTCCAATGATTAGCTTCCTGGTAATGATCTTCTCATCTAAGGAGTGAAACTTGAGAAAGTAGATTCCAGGTGCATATCCGGAGAGATCGATTGTGTTCAGTCCTTGAGCAACCTCAAAACGGGAAATGGATTGCCCGCGGGCATTCAGCATTTGAACATATTCATATTTCCCGTCCTGTAGGTTGATGATCAAATTATCTGTTACAGGATTTGGATATAGACCTGGCTCCGAATTGTTCAGAGGGCTTAGGCCCAATGCCGTGAACTGAATGCAATCCGAGGTATCGGAACAATTTCCAGACATCACCCTTAGCGCATAATTACCGTTTTGGGAAGGGCTAAAGAGCGGAAATGTTTCTCCTATGATGTCTTGGAAATTGTTGTCGCAATCGATCCATTGATAAAACGGACTGATCGAATCAGTCAGGAGGGTGTTGCCCACTTGCTGAACATTTGGTTTAATGTTGGAATAATCAAATGAGAGGTTGACTATGCTGTCGCAGCCAAATGCCGAGACAAAACTTCCTTGATAAACTCCCGGTGTGGAAATGTAACTGCCATCAAATAGAATAGAATCACAGGATCGGGCCGTCCTCTGAAAAATCCGATCGATGCAGTGCTCCCATTCCAGAAGATATCCATCCGATCCCTGGGTTTGGATAAGAAGTGTGTCAGGACCAGGATCCAGGTCGAGATCAGTGCTGATGAATCCGCCGAAAAGAACAGAATAGTCCATAATGAGCATGCATTCGGCAACTCCAATTCCGTCCTGGGTAGGGGCAACATGGCCAGCCCATTCAAAATTTCCGTTTGAATCAAGTTTTGAAATAAAAGGACGTTGATGGTGCTCTCCGGGAAGAACAAAGCTGCCGATCGAGGGGTCAAAGTCAACAGAATCCCTTACTCTTCCACTCGTATATACCGCGCCGTTGATGTCCACTTTTACCTCCCTGGGTTCATCGGCTCTCACACCGCCAAAGCCCTTGGCCCAGATGAGAGAACCATCAGCCTGGTCATATTTACCAACGAAGATGTCGAACTGGCCTGTGGAGGTAAGAAATAGGGAATCAGGGCCTGGATCCATATCAGAGTTTCCAGTGAAGAAACCTGTAACAACTGGATTTCCTTTAGGGTCTACAGAAATCCCGGTAATCCGGTCTTGCTGCGTTCCTCCAACATTAATAACCCATTTATTATGTCCGAGTGAATCCAGTGCTAAAATAAATCCATCCCTGTTCCCATTTGAGCTAATGCTGATCATGCCGGGGCCGGGGTCAAAATCAACGGTCCCGCTGAAGTAACCTCCAACGAAAACATTGCCTTCATTATCGACCTCTACGTCGTAAGCTATTTGTTTGAACATAGGCTCTCCAACAGTGACAGCCCAATCAAAATCCAGTTGAGGGTCGAGCTGAAGCACAAAAACGTCATCGTTTCCTTGAGAGGAAAGGTTAAAAACCGAAGCACCGGGATCAAAATCGACCACGCCGTTGAAATAGCCGGTAATTGTGACTCGACCATCATGGTCAACCGCCAGATCAAGGGCCTCGTCGATCCCAGCATCTCCGAAAGTCATGCAGGATAGAAATTCACCATTGGGACTTAATTCCAAAAGGAAAATATCCAGGTTGCCATTGCTTACCCTGTTCTCTACCCCGGGCCCTGGATCGAAGTCAACGGTGTCGGAAAACACTCCTGTGATTAGAATTGATCCTGAAGCTGACAATGCGATCCCCCTGCCTTCATCCGTAAACGGACTGCCATCCAATGCGACACACCAGTCTAAGCTCAAGTCTTGATTTAGTTTTTGAACAAAAATTTCATTTGAAGTTCCCGGGGTAGTGAGGAAGAAGGTATCAATTCCGGGATCGAAATCCGTGGTTCCCCAAAAATATCCAGTTGCGTAATAGCCCGAATCCTGGTTCGGTGTAAGGCTCTGGAAAAATGCAAGCCCTGTGCTTGACATGATCCCATGATTTTCATACTCAATTTGAGAGAAGGCAGCAATGGAAAACTGTCCTATGATCAGTAAGGCAAGGCAAATTTGAGAAAGAAGATATTTCATTTTTAGCAATTGGCTTTGTTGCTAAAAACGGCTACATAATGCGGTAGGGTTGTGTTTTTTAGGGTTTTGTTGTGAAAACGCTTGAAATAGTTGTGGATTTTCTACCGAATCCTCGTGGACTGTAGGGCCCTTTGTATGGATGGTTTGTAATTGGGGCTAAATGGAATCCTCTGCCCTCGTATAATTACCTGATTTTTGTTTACCCCATCGAGTTGGGAGAGGTTTGCGATATAAGATCGATGGATCCTTTTTACTCCCTTAAACTCTTTCAACCTTTCCTCTAGCTCTTTCATTTTAATTCGACTTACAAAGAGGCCTTTGCTGGTATGAACATCCATATAAACATTGGACGCACTGATCCAAAGGAGCTCGTCTTGATAGATTTTTACAAAATCACCTTTGATGGTCTTCAGCGTGAATGATTTGGTTCCTTTGACCTTTTTGGAGATCTCGGCCAGTATCTCCCGAACCAGATCGCGATTGTAGGTCAATACCCTGATCCTGAAGAACAGATATATCAGCAATCCAACTACACCGGTGATCAGGGCTCTGAACCACCATGTGGCCCAGAACGGAGGAAGTATTCTAAACTGAACCGCCAGGGCAGAGCTAGATTCTGTTCCTGCTACGGATCGAAACCAGATCTTGTATGATCCGGGCGCCAGGTTGGGAAAAACAGGGGAGAAGTTGGAACTGGACCAACTTTTTGGAAATTCATCGCTGATGGCGTACTCAAAACGCGGCAAAACCTTGAAGCTCGGACTGCTAAGGAAAAATCTTAAGGAGTTCTTATCATGATCGAGGTTGATTGCTTTGTGGTCAACTAAAACCAAATCATCTTGTCTGATCTCGTCCACATATAGACTTGGAGGAGAAACCTGATTCAGGTGCTGGAATGGTGGGAATATGCATGTTGCATTTTCGTAGGTGACCAGAGTGTTACCATCTGGGAGCAGCAGAGCGTCTTTTGGGAATGAGTATTCAAATCCGTTGAGTTGTTCCATGAGTATGGATTCATTGGGCTTAACGAGATCAGGGATTACCAATATGCCTGTAGAAGAAGTAATCCATAGCATATTTCCCATATGTCGAATTTTGTTGTGGTACCTTGTATCACCAAATTTGATTTCCTTCCTTTTCTGAGAGTTGGTAAGATCGACCACGACAAGTCCCAGAGTGTATTCCAAAATGAAGGCCTTGTTGTCATGAATCACAAAATCTGATATTTCAGCTCCCTTGTAAATGCTTTTGTGTCTTCCGCTTCTAAAAAGGTAGAGTCCGTTTGGGCCAGAAACATATACTTTGCCGTTCTTAACCTTCACTTTCTTGAAGTTGCCCGCAAGGATCCGATGTTCCAAAATAAAATCCTGCCGCCTGTTTCCGCTCAAGGGAATCTGATTCAAACCTTGGAGATCAAGCCAGTCTATAAAAAAGAAACCCAGGTAGTTAACAAACACAAGCCCGGAATCCACTGCCTCAAATTCCCGGCATGCAAGCGGAACGATCAAAGGTTTATCAGAATCCATGATCACTATGCGGCTTTCCAACCCGAATAACCATTGATCCCTGTGCTGCTGGATCTGGACGATTTTCATATTAGGCTGACCGTGAAGCACTGGGACCGTCAAGGTTGAATGGGCTGGATCTAAAATGGTTGCGACTCCGTTCTTATGACCTATGAAGACAAGGGAGTCGGACCTGGAAATCGACTGAGGAGGAGGAAGGTCCGGGAGATATCTTGAACTGGGATAAGGAGAATAAAAAAGCCCATTTGATAGCGTGGTGGCCCATAAGCCTTTTTCATGATCTAGCATGACCGCCGAGATCGAGTACTCAGAAAGGAAAGCCGGACTCAAAATTCGGCTATGCAGATCCAGCAATCGAAACCCCTTTTTTGATCCGATGACCATCTTGTTCGAGTCCAACAGATCGAGAAAAGTAACTTCTGAATTAAGGTGGTGGGGGATACTGTCCAAAAATTCACCGTCTTCGATGATGTAGACGTTCCACTGGTCGCAGCCATACACCTGTTGGTTCTTGATCAGGCCTCTCGAAAGCACCTTCTTAAATCGAAATTGCTTTTTCACCTTATGAGATTTGGCGTCAAGCAAAGCACCGCCTACAGGCCCTATCGAAACCATGTCCACTTTCACTTTCCCTGCTGAAAATTGGTACTCGTTCCACGACTCAAGAGGGATTCGCTTGACTCCAGTGGAGTCCATACGAAACAGTCCCCCGTATCTCGAGCCGATGAAAGCGGAAGCAGTTATATCATCCTGGTAGAAACCATAGAAGAATCCTCCCTTGACCTCATGCGGGTCAGGACTGTAAATATTTCTGAAAGTTTTAAGAAAAGGATCACCTTGGCAGATCTTGCCATTGGCAGAAAAGAAGTAAAGTTCTCCCTTCTTGCCTACATGTATTTGAAGTATTTCATCGCCGCATAGGCCATCCTCGGAGGAAAAATTGCTGAAGTGGGTTCCATTGAACTTCGAAAGGCCGGTCGTACTTGAGACCCAGATGTTGTGATGATCGTCCTGAGAAATTGAATAAAGTTCATTTCCACAAAGACCTTTGGCGGGACCGAAACGCTTCCAGACTAATTCTTGGGAATGTGAGGTACTAAAAAGTACCAGGACCAAAAAAAGAGAGAGCGCTTGTTTGAGCTGCACTTGCAATCACTTAATTTTAATCAGGAAGAAAGACTTGAAAAAGGATTTTTTCATGAGGCTTTTAAAATAAATAATTCAGACCATGACTTCTCAAAATAAATTATTCGAAAATAAACACAGTGATCTCACTTCCTTTCTAGGGTATTCATTTGTGATCACTTTCGTTCTCTTTTTTCTGGATGAGGGGTATTACGACTTTAGGTGGATGATGAACGTTGGAAACTGGGCGGTTTTCTTTTTATATGTTTTTGGTCTTTTCGGTGGCCAGTTTCTGGTTCATCGGCTTGTGAAACATCTGAAATTCACCCGATGGCCGAAGGCGTTTTCAGTAGGACTTGGAAGCATCATTGGATTTGCTTTGGTAGTGGGGCTGATATTTCTTAATTGGGCACTCTTTATTAAGTAATAAGTTGTAGGGGCCTTCAGGAATCGTTTTCAGCGTTGGCGATTGTGCACCAAGATCCGGATGCCGCTGATTATAATCAAGAGTTGAAGTTTTTTCTGATCTTCTGAAGATAGTCTGAAGGAAAGTCCAGGCTTATAGCTAGTTCATAAAGGGCCTTTGCGTAGCTAGGATTGCTTCCCGATAAAAGATTTCCAGGAAGGTTGTAGCAATGAGCTATTACCTCAATACCTCCATCGATTTTAACCCTTACCTCCTCAGGAACATAATCCGAAACCGAATCTTCGGAATAGAGAATTTTAAGATCCCTTTCCGAAACCTGCATTAGAATTCCATAGGAAGTCTCGCCAGGTGATGTGCGTAGGGTAGCCCTCTCACCAATCCTTAATCCATAATCCATGATCATCGCCACCCTTGGGTTCTGTGGATTAATTCCTTTCTGTTTTAACATCTCTACATCCATGAACAGGCCGTAGAAAAAGACTTCTCGATAGGACTCCATCATATTCGACTTTTGTAAGTCAAAAATCCTTGATACCCTCAAGAAAATACTTATAGTCCTGCTCTACGCAGTCCGCATAGCGGAATGCTATGGATACTACCAGGTCGTCAAAATCCTTTTCCCTTCCCTTGATCAGTGCGGAAAAGGCTTCCGGCATTTCATGAGCCTGATCGTTCAAGACATAACTTGCCCGCTTATGGCGTGAGGCCAGGACATCGCCCCAGATCTCAGCCATGAAAAGAAGGTCTTCGGGCTTCTTAAGCTTTGCGGTAGGAAAGTCCGCCTTGAATGGAGATCGCTCTTTTACGGAGAAGAATTTCCCTCTGAACTGGATCCTGCCTAAGTATTGATCAGGATGTTCTGCCAGGGCCTGGAATGCCAGGGCATGTCGTTCAGCAGGATTGGGAAACAGCCTGTCAAATTCTTGTTGTTCTTTAGCGCTCATATGGTCATAAAGGGGTGGTTTTCCCTGCTCCTTGATATCAATGATCACATCATCCTCTTCAACGGAACTATCTCCTTCGAGCAAAGCGTAATATCGCTTCGATCCCAATGAGCCTGTTCCGGCACTAAGCCGGCCTACAATATCTTTCACCTCAAAACGGGTTTTGTCTTCGGCAAGCCCTGAACGAATCGTTGTCCGGTAATTCTGAAGAGCTCTTTCCAGGGATCGATAGGTCTTCTCATCCAAAGGAGTGAGCTTAGCGTTACCTTTATCAAAACAGCGCTTTCCTCTAACAACCTTTGTCCATTTGTCAAGCATTTTCAGCCTGTCCTTCTTCCTTTCCACATTTTTGAGGAACTTCTTCATCAAGCCTGAGGAGGTTTTTGCGGTCAGGTGCTTCTCATTATGAGGATCATCCTTCTTATGAGAACTCATCTGCTTTCGGAAAGCCTTGGCGAAGGTCCGAACAGCCTTCTTTTGTTCTTTTTTGTCAAAGACCCCATACTCTTTGCAATCAAGAACTATGCTCACCGCCATTCTCCATAGGTCGAACTGATAGTCGGCAATTATACTGTCATCGAAATCATCCATGCAGAAGATAGCCTGCCCGTCATGGTTGGCATAGGCTCCATAGTTATAGATATGGGCATCCCCATTGATCCAGGTCAGGGTTTCCCTGCTGCCACCGAAAAAGTTGATGCGCCAATCATTATAGAAGTCTTCCCAATAAAGGTGATTTGAGCCCCTGTAAAATACATAAGGCGACTCCGACATCTTCTCAAACTTCAACTGTCGGTCTGCTTTCCGGATCCCCTTGTTCTTGAGGTCCAGTTCGAGCATGACCTTTCGGTCCCGGTTATGGAGTAATAGTTTCTTCAAAGCGATAGCATCTTAATTCATTGTCTAAAAATATTCTCTTCTTTCAAAATCTACCAAGAAGCCTTTCTACTGATTGGCTTATGCAATCGAGATACAATGCTTTTCAACATGCCTGTCCTTTCAAAAGAGACACGCAAATTGCCAATTCGGCGAGAGACAAAATGCCAAGATGATCAATATCCATCATTGTTTCTTCCCAAATAAACAGTGTTGCATATTCTTTGAAATGCCCATAACTTGGTATTTGTGAGAAGCATATATCTCTTAGGAACCAGGTTATTTACCGCATACTTCTTTGCGCTTCCATTGCTTTTTGGGGCCCATGCTGAGCTTCATCACCATCATGCTGATGAGCATCACTCCGGGGAACCGGAGCCGGTCCAGGTTTCAGAAGATTGTTCGGTCTGCGATCTTATTTATACCATATCCTCTTTACTCGAGGACTCGTATTACTCCCGGATTGAATTTGTTTCTGTCTTCATTACACCCCTAAATTCAGGGAGTTCTATTACTCCATATAGTCCCGGTAGATTTTCCCGGGGACCACCTATTGCCTAAGCATTTCTAGCCCATTGTTTTTATTCTAGTTGTGTTCTTCTTGTCCAGGTTTGCAGTCCTGGGCAATTCAAGAATACATGTTGATTGACTCCAATGGGTGCTAATAGAATACTTTTTGGCAACTCCAGGTGGGATTTTTCCACCTGGAGAATTTTCAATGATGGTAAGGTTTAAGCATTTTTTTTATGGCAAGTAATAAAAGGAACAACTTATCCATATCCTTGGATAAAATTGGAATGTGCACCTCAGTGATCTGCATGGTGCATTGCATTGCGGTTCCGCTATTTTTTCTTTTCGGCCTTGACGCGGCTTTGCGGGTTGTTGATCAGGAATGGGTTGAGTGGGGCATAATCGGCTTTGCACTTATAATTGGAATTACCTCATTTCTGGGGGGCTTTCGATCCCATCGTCAGCACTTTATTCCGGTACTGTTTGTTGCGGGATTTCTGTTATTGGTCAACGGTGAATCGGTAAGCAATGGTTGGGCATCTGCCAGTCTGTCTTCGGCTGGAGCCCTTGTTATAATATATGCTCATGTTCAAAATCTAAGATGGAAAAGGCATGGATTGGTTTCTTAAAAGTGTTTTTCTGGTAATGTTCATTTATGGTTGTTCGGATTCGCATGAAACAGCCCTTAAAAATCAAAGTATCGAGGCCCATAACAAGGCTTTAAAAATCGGGCAAAGCGCCAAAACCAAGATCGATAAAATGAAGGAGTTGATTGATACTATTGACCTTGAGCTTGAGAAGGCATGGGTCGATTCAGTTTCAAAACTCGATGAAGACTGGAAAATATGGAACTCCACCGTGGTTGAAGTACCAGGTCATGAACATGAACATGCGCATGATGAGCATCATGATCACAGCCATGATCATAATGCTCAGATCGACCTCACCCCAGAAATGGTGTTGGAGGTGCAGCAGGATCTGGAAATCAGGGCTGTGAAGCTTAACGATAGAGTAGACAGGCTTATGGAAATAATCAAAACAAATGAAAATGAATCCGTTCAGGAAAAATAAAAAGCTTCCGGTTACAGTGTTAAGTGGTTTTCTGGGCTCAGGAAAAACCACCCTGTTAAACCATGTCCTCCATAATAGGGAAGGCTTGAAGGTGGCGGTTATCGTGAATGACATGAGCGAGGTAAACATCGACGAAAAACTGGTTGCAGATGGAGCAAAGCTTTCCAGAACAGATGAGAAGCTTGTCGAAATGAGTAATGGGTGTATTTGCTGTACACTGAGGGAAGATCTCATGGTTGAGGTTGAAAGACTTGCCAAAATGAATAAGTTCGACTATCTGCTGATCGAAAGTACAGGGATATCAGAACCTATTCCTGTGGCTCAAACATTCTCATTCGCCTTTGGGGATGATTTGTATGATCTGACCCAGTTCAGCCAGCTGGACACTATGGTAACGGTGGTAGACGCATTCAACTTTTTTAAAGATTTTGGGAGCGCAGACACCATTCTGGATAGGGAAATGACAGATGACCCTGAAGATCAGCGCTCGATCGTAAACCTACTCACCGATCAGGTGGAATTTGCCAATGTGATCCTTTTGAATAAAACCGATCTGGTGAGTAAAGATCAACTTGGGCTTTTGGAAAAAGTTTTGAAAAAGATGAATCCCACAGCAAGGATCATCCAAACATCATACAGCAAGATCAACCCCAAGGAAATTCTTAATACAGGTTTGTTTGATTACGAAGAAGCGGAGCAATCTGCAGGTTGGCAAAAGGAACTTGAGCTTGTTCAGAAGGGGATAGGACATAGTCCTGAAACTGAAGAGTATGGTATCAGCTCATTTGTTTTCCAGGATCCAAGACCCTTTCACCCACAGCGCTTCCTGGATTTTGTCGGTAGTCAATTCCCTACTTCCATCATTCGAAGCAAGGGCATATTCTGGATCGCATCGAGACCGGATAACGCCATTCTTTGGAGTCAGGCAGGTGGTTCTTTGAAAGCCGAGATGTACGGACGTTGGTGGGCAAGCGTCCCGATAAAACAGAGAGCCATGAGCCAGGATTTTATGGAAAACCAGGAGTTGATCCAGGCTAAATGGACCAAACAATGGGGTGATCGAATGAATGAGCTGGTGTTCATTGGGCAGGAAATGGATAAGGACCAAATATTGGCTGATCTGGAAAGTTGCTTGTTGACAGATCTAGAGCAATCGACCATGGAGTTGGGTGTAGGCTTTCAAGACAATTGGCCGATATGAGTTTGCTTAGTTCTATTCCCTTTCTTTCGGTAAAAAGACAGATCCCTTTACAGGTGGTTAGCGATTCCTGGACTGAAAGGGAGGCGATTCTCAAGGAGGGCGTTAACCTGTTTTGCTGGAAGCGCGAACCCATCTCAGGAGTATCGGAGTATTTAGAGCAGGTTCTTAACGGGAATCATGACTCCATTTCATTCTTTACCAGGAGCGATTACCTGGCCATCAAACTGGAGCAGCACAGGTCTGCCTGGGATATCGACAATGAATTCTCAGGAGAAGCCTTTTGGGCCGATGTATTCCGGATCACCAGAGACTTCATGAACCTATCAAACGAAAGATCAGGTACAGTCCACTTGAAAGTGATCGATAACAATGCCTGCACCAAGTTTCACACTGATGGTGATAGCTTAAGGATGTTTGTGACCTATTATGGGCGAGGCACTGAATGGCTTCCGGAAAAGGCAACAAACCGAAGAGGTCTTGGAAAGAGCAATAAGATCATTGTAAAAGATCCCTCCATGATCCAACGACTGAGCTCTTTTGATGTGGGGATTCTAAAAGGACAGGTCCATGGTTCAAGATCAGGTGTCAGGGGCATAGTCCACCGTTCTCCCGAGATCAAAAGACATGGCGAAAAACGAATAATTCTAAGAGTAGATATTTAAAATACCTTGATGATACAATTATCAAAAGTCAGCAAAGAGTTTAAGACCAATATCGCTTTAAAAGACCTTAGCCTTGAGGTAAAGGCCGGGCAGATCTATGCCCTGTTGGGCTCAAATGGAGCAGGAAAGACCACCACTATAAACCTTCTTCTTGGCTTTCTTCAGCCAACGGGAGGTGAGGTCAAGCTGGACGGTCTTACTCCCTACAGCAGTAAAAAGGCGATTAGCGAAAGAGCTGCTTACATACCTGAGAACGTAAGCCTGTATCCCTTTTTGAGTGGACTCGAAAACCTGGATTATTTCTGTCATCTGGCTGGGATCAAAAAGCCCAAAGCCACATTAACGGAAATACTATCCAAATGTGGGCTTGAGTCAGAATTTCACAACCAAAAGGTTTCTGAGTATTCAAAGGGAATGCGACAGAAGGTGGGCATTGCCATTGCCTATGCCAAAGAAGCTAAAGTATTGCTTCTGGATGAGCCAGCCAGTGGTCTGGATCCGGCAGCAAGCAATGAGCTAACTGCGATCCTAAAGCAGTTGGCAGGGGAGGGAGCAACTATTCTGATGGCTTCACATGATCTTTTCAGGGTTCGTGAAACCGCGGACCGGATCGGTATTCTAAAGCACGGCTCCCTGGTAGAAGAATTGGATGCCTCGGATGTATCCGCGAATACCTTGGAAAACATGTACCTGCAATACATGAAAAACTAAGACCATGTCAAGAATATTTTTTAATGAATGGAAAGCTTGGATCAGGACTGGCCAATTCAGATGGCTGATCCTCTTACTCACATTTATGCTTGTTGCTGTCAGCTATTTTGGGGCTCAAGATGTGGCGAATCGTCAGGCCAAGATTGACGGTTCAAAAAAAGAAGTCCGGGAGCAATGGGAAAGCATGGGGCCATCAAATCCGCACGGCGCGGCCCATTTTGGCTCATATGCCTTTAAACCGCTTACCCCGTTGAGCGCATTGGATGAAGGAGTGAATCTCACGGCAGGAAGGGTACTTCGACTTGAGGGACATGTTCAAAATGAAGTTGTCCATAGCAGTCAGTCCCAATCGGTTTTCATTTCCTATTTCGGTCCCTTGAAGGCCTCGATACTTCTACAGGTTGTGATTCCGCTTCTGATCATTTTCCTGACCTATTATGGTATAAAGGGAGAGCACGAGCAGGGTCGGGTGCGGCTTCTTATGGTGCAGGGTGTTTCTTATTTCAGACTCATCATCGGAAAGGTAGTCTCGGTTTGGGTTCTAGCCATACTTATTTTGCTGATAACCCTGATCATTCAATGGGCCACATTCCAGGGTTCCCTTCAGCCGGATCTACTGCTTAGGAGTGCTCTTATTGTATTGGCATACAGCCTCTTTTACCTGGTTATTGGTTCGTTTACAGCTGTTTTCTGTGCCAGATGGGCAGGGGGGGCTTCCGCTTTAACCGTGATGCTGGCTATTTGGGTGGTTTGGCTCATTTTTCTTCCCAAGGTTTCGAGTTGGTTTGTGCAACAACAAAATCCTCTTCCTTCTCGCCATGAGTTCAAAATTGCAATGAGGGAAGATCGAAGCAAGGGAATCGATGGGCATAATCCTACCGATGAAAGGGAAAAAGCCCTTAAGGACAGCGTATTGGGAGCTTATGGGGTGTCTTCAGTCGATAGCCTGCCCATCAATTATGATGGATTGGTTATGCAGGCAGATGAGGAATATGGAAACAAGGTCTGGGACAAACACTTTGGGGCTTTGTTTGAAGTATTGCAGCGACAAAAGGTCGGTATGCAATATGCTGGTTTTTTGAATCCATTTGGAAGCCTGCAAAGTTTGAGTATGGGCATTTGTGGTACGGACCAGTGGAGTCATCTGCATTTCCAAAAGGAGGCTGAAGCCTACCGGCGGGTGTTTATAAAGGCCCTCAACGATGAACATGCTTTTGGAGGTAGCAAGACCGGAGATTGGGGATGGAAAGCAGAACAGGAATTCTTCAATCAGATCGAAGATTTTCATTATGAAAATCCAGCGTACACGAAAGTCGCTTCTCTTTATTGGCCGGATTGGTTAAGCCTTGGAATTTGGCTATTTATTAGCTTGTCATTGCTTGGATATTCCTCTAAGAACCTTGAAGAGGCTGTAATATGAAGAAGCTGCTCTACTTCGAATGGCTCCACTTCAGCCGTAGCCTTTCCCGCCCAATTGCTGTACTTCTTTTCTTATTGGCGGCTTCGTTTGGGATATATAATGGCTTTACCAGTTACAAGGACAGAATGGATCAGGTGCAAGCGATCCATGAACGTAGGGCTGAAAGTCATCTACAGGTCTACGAATGGTTCGATTCCGGAGTTGAAGGTCCGGAAGATCGTCCATGGGTGAAGATCAGCACGCCTTCCTGGTCAATGTGGTATGCGAATCACCATATGATCCAGATCCCAAGCCCCTTGATGGTATATAATATCGGTCAGTCGGAGCATTTTGGCTACTATAAAAGGGTAGGCATGTGGAGCACAGCGGATGACAACGATCTAACAAGTC
>JANQSY010000071.1 GCA_028279065.1 Cytophagales bacterium | reverse complement strand
ACAACTGGATCATGGCATCAGGGCCCTGAATAGCACTCTCCCCCATCTTTCTGAACTTGCTCTCGGTGGGACAGCCGTGGGAACAGGGCTGAACACCCCCGATGGTTATGACGAAATGGTCGCAAAGTATATAGCCGAATCTACCAGAAACCCCCATGTTACAGCACCAAATAAATTTGAGGCCCTCGCGGCACATGATGCGGTGGTGGAATCTTCAGGAGCGCTCAAACAATTGGCTGTCAGCCTGATGAAGATCGGAAACGATATCAGAATGCTTTGCTCGGGACCTAGGTCCGGAGTTGGAGAGATCATTATCCCATCAAATGAACCCGGCTCATCAATAATGCCAGGAAAGGTAAACCCAACCCAATGCGAAGCCCTCACCATGGTTTGCGCTCAGGTTATCGGTCTTGATAATGCGATTTCCATTGGTGGGGCCACTGGCCATTTCGAGCTAAACGTCTTTAAACCCATGATGATCTTCAACCTGCTTACTCAGGCAAGATTGATCGGCGATGCCTGTGAATCCTTCAATGATCGTTGCGCAATTGGAATCGAACCAAATCGGGAGATGATCAAGGATAAACTGGAAAAAAGCTTGATGCTGGTCACCGCACTGAATCCCCATATTGGTTACGAAAACGCAGCCAAGATTGCCAAAAAGGCCCATGCAGATGGAACTACTTTAAGGGAGGCAGCAATAGAATTAGGACTGCTTACTTCAGAGCAATTCGACGAATGGGTGGTGCCGGAAAACATGGTCAAAGGACTCAAGAAATAGGTTTTTCAAGCTTGTTTTGCTTAATTTGAGTCATAGGACTGAGAATTTCAACCAAAACAAAAAGTTGCTATGCGAATTTTATCGATCATTCTGGCCCTCGCACTGGTAAGCCCTGTGGCCATTGCCCAAAAGACCAGCAAGGAGGAAAAAAAGCTTAAGAAGGAGTGGAAAAAGAAAATGAAAAAAATGGATCCGCTCGAGTTCAAAGAGCTGGTCGAATCATCTGAACGTACAAAAAGAGAGCTGACATCCCTGAGGAATGAAAATGTTGAGCTTCAAAACGAACTTAGCGCCAAGGATGATGAGATCAAAAAAGCACAATCCGAAGTAAAAAGGTGCAGAAGTGAACTTGCTGCAGCCCAAAGTGCTCCAAAGAAAGTGGAATCACCTTATGCCGTAGGAGACCCAATGAAGGGTATATTGTTTAAGGTTCAGATCGGTGCTTTCAGAAACCAGGATCTTTCAAAATTCCTCAACAACCACCCAAACTTCTCAGGAGAAGAAGAAGGTGGAATGAGGAAATACACTTTGGGAATGTTCCGTGAGTATTACGAAGCCGATGAATTCAAGAATTACCTTATCGCCATGGGCGTAAAGGATGCCTGGATAGTTTCCTATAAGGATGGGAACCGGGTTGACATAAAAGAGGTTTTGGAAGGATAGAATAGAACAAGATAATTTAAACCCCGGACTTGATCTTTATTTGAGTTCGGGGTTTTTGTTTTTATCCGATGAAACATTCCGTCATCATATTTTTCGCTGTATTCACAGTATCCTGCGATTTTGAACCTAGAGAAGCTCCGAGAATCGCTGGTATGGAGTATTCAAGATCAACAGAGGATCCACGCTCTACACTTGACCAGCTCCAAAAGGCCGTAGAGGCCAATCCAAAGCTTAAGGTCATTAAGCGCATCGATCATCCTGAGCTTGACCTTGGTTTGATCTTTTTTGGTAACCCCAAGATCGGGAGCCCGCTGATGATGGATAACCAGATGATAGGGATCGATCTACCTCAAAGAATGCTTGCCTATCCCGATGGTGGCTCAGGTAGCTATCTTGTCTATAATTCCGGTGGTTTCCAGGGCACATCTTTTGGTCTCCGCGGACATCAAACCTTTGAAAAAATAGAGGACGCCCTAGTGAAGCTCAATGCTGCGGCCACCGGGACAGAACCTGAACGGATCAGGTCAATGCATTTTAGTGATCACAAAGGAGTAAGGAAGTGGGACAGCAAGGCGGATTTCAGGTCAACCTATGAAATGATCCTGGAAGGAGCCAGCGAGCAGGGGTACAATGTCCTATTGGAATTGGATCATGGGGAGAACGCCAGAAAAAACGGGATCGAATTAAGGAATACGAGGCTGATTTTAATTGAGGACCCGGAATTGAATCCGCTCCTTGCAAAAACAGATAAAACCCTCTTCCTGGATGTCTGGCCTATGAAATTCCTTGCCTGGGAGGACGAAAAAGGCAGAAGCCATGTAGCATTTCATCGCCTGGAGTTCCATTTTGAAAGAAGAAAGATCAATCTGAACTCGAGGGCATTTCTTCAAACGAAAAGAATGCAATCTTATATCCTGGAAAGGGTAAAAAAGAACAGGATCGACCTTCCGAAAAAAGATCTTCCCTCATGAATTCCATTGGTAATATTATTTGGCTGATCTTCGGTGGGATATTGATCGCCATCGAATACCTCATCTGCAGCCTTCTTCTGATGATCACCATCATAGGTATTCCCTTTGGACTGCAAACCCTGAAAATGGCTAACCTGGCTCTTTGGCCTTTTGGTAGAGATGCTGTCTTGGTTCAGCCGGGTTCAGGCTGTCTTTCTACTTTGATGAATGTTTTATGGATCATTTTGGGAGGCTTTTGGATCGCATTGACCCACCTACTTTTTGCCCTAATCCTAGCCATTACCATTATTGGAATACCCTTTGCACTTCAACACGTGAAACTTGCCTCGATAGGGCTAACACCCTTTGGCAGGGAGATCAGAAGTATTTAATATTTTAATCTAATTCCTCTTCCTGAAAATCTGATCCTGGTCAATCCTTGAAAGGTACGTCCTTAATGGCCCTGGCGGTTTCAGGGATCAGAAACCTTGCATCATCCGGAATATTGATATAACTAAGCCTCTTTTTATCTGTGGTTTCCATGGTGAAGAACATTACCTCCTTAGCATCCATGAGATCATAGAAGTGATCATGCTCCAGGGCAATGGAAAGGGTGGAAATGTCGGTCAGGGCATTATGGATATACTCCATGGTAAAGGGCTTTATCAGGGATTCGCCATTATCGCTGAGGATATGGATCTCTACATGAGGATGTTCGGGCGTATGGATCTCCTTGGTCTGAAAATGCAGGAACATAGCATACATATCCCTTTCATTCTTAAATAGTTCTCCCTTCAGGTGGCCTCCCTTGAAAGGATAAAATACATAGCGGTCTCCGTCATTATCCCGGCCAAATTGCAAATCCTGCGCACCTGCGACATGGGAAACGAAGGTCAGGTAAACCCCCAAAGGGATAGCGGAACTCCAATTAGCATTCTGGGCTACTTTTTTCATGACCCGAAAAAACGGGCCAGCAGTAGCTATCAAAAAATTAAGGGAATGAGCAGGAATATCTTTGGTGTGAGCGGGAATTGTAGTTGATTTTGAACAACAAGTTACCGAGACAGCGGTTCATAAGCAAAAAAACCGGCCATTAGAGGAAATTCCTTGACATCCATACCAATCGGGTTTAAATTCCGTTACAATTCAACCAAACCAGAAAAATCATGAAGGAGGTCAAACGTTTTTTCTGGCTGTGCTCTGGTTCACATAATAGATTTCTGGAAGACAGCCCTTCCGAAGCCTCAAAATATGCAGGCATCGGCGCAACAATTTTCTTTACCGGGATATTCGCAGCTCTGGCTGGCGGATTTGCTCTTTTCAGTGTTTTTGAAAACTACTGGATAGCCACGGGACTAGGCGTACTTTGGGGATTGATGATCTTCAATTTGGATCGGTATATCGTTTCCTCAATGCGAAAGAAAGACGTTTTTTGGAATGAGTTCCGCACCGCCATCCCAAGGATCATTCTTGCTGTGCTTATCGCGGTTGTTATCACCAAACCTTTGGAATTGAAGGTGTTCGAAAAGGAGATAGAAACCGAGTTGGTAGCGATGAACGAGGAGATCCTGGCGGCCAACCAGGCCTTCATTCGTGATCGCTATGAACCGCAGGCCCAGAGGATCAAAAAAGAAAACGAGGGACTCCTTGATGAAATAAAGCTTAAGGAGGCAAGGCGCGATGAGCTGAGGCTCCTCGCGCAGCAGGAAGCCGATGGAACCGGTGGCACCATGAGGAGGAATGCCGGGCCTATCTACAGAATAAAAAAGGCTGACGCAGATCGGGTTGATGTGGAATTGGAGCAATTGCGAAGCGCAAACCTTGCTCGGCTACAAGGAAATAATCAAGACCTCAATAATTACGATTCTCTAATGGCTTCTGAGTTGGCAGCACTTGAGAAAAACACTTTTAACGGTATGGCTGCCAGGCTTGAGGCCCTGGGTAGACTTACCCAAACCCATCCCTCTATCTGGTGGGCCAATGCCTTTTTTATCCTCTTATTCATAGCCATTGAAACCGCACCGGTACTTGTCAAATTGATCTCTTCTAAGGGGCCCTACGATCACATTCAAAGCGGCATAGAATATGGTTTCCGTGCAGAGAATCTTGAAAAGATCGCCAGGATCAATCAGGAGACCAGGCAAAGAACTGGCAACTTGGCCGGTCCCGAAAAAACCTTCATGGACGAAAAACTGGAATCCGGTCTAAAAAAGGTCTAACCCTTTTTCTCTACCAGGTCGAACATCAGCCAGGAGTTTGGGTCGATAACCACTTCGGCCTTTTCCTTGGCTTTTACCCTGGCAGGGCCTCTCTTTAGATCAAGTTTATAGAGTTTTTTATCCACCTTTACCTCTACTGGCATGGGGAAATACAGATTATCGGGAACCTCCCAGGAAACCAGAATATAATCCTTACCTCGCTCATAATGGAGCTTTGGAAGTTTGGGTTGGTAGGCATAAACATCGAAAACCCATCCCAAGTCCTTTTCCGAATAGGTTTCGATCGTATTCTTAAAATCAAGGGTGTTAACGAATCGACAATGCTTACCTCCGGTTTCCTTTTCAAGGCTTTGGTCCGGGTAGGCCATGAACCTTAGACTTCTTTTTAACTCCCTTTCACCCACCAAATATCTTAATGTATGAAGGAAAGCAGCTCCCTTATTATAGATCGGACCGGACCAACCCTCTGATGTGTTACTGGATTCTCCTCTAACCAAAAGCCCGGAAAGACTATTCCTTTTCAGATAACTCAAATACTCAACATAGGCTTGAAAACCTCCTTTCTCTTCCATATAAAGAGCCTGGGAGTAGGTTCCAAATCCTTCATGTATCCATGCATCCTTCCAATCTGCTACTGTAACCATATTCCCCCACCATTCATGTGAAAGTTCATGGTGATGTAATTCATCAAAACCAAAGTCTTTACCGATCATCGATCCTGGCTTAAAATCGGATCCGAAGGCTATGATCGACTGGTGCTCCATCCCCAAATAGGGAGTTTGAGCAACTCCGTACTTATCAGCCCTGAAAGGATAGGGCCCAAAATGCCTTTCATGAAAATTCAGGTGTTCCTTTAATTCTGGCATGAAGGCTAATCCCTTGTCTTTATCCTGGGGTAAAACGTAGAACTCTATGGGGTAGCGAGTTCCATCTATGCAATCCATGGAATCTTTTATCACCTCATAGGGGGCAATGTTCAAGGCAACATTGTAAATGTTGATCGGATTGGAAATAAACCAGTGATAGATCTCCAGACCTGATTCATCTACAACCTTCTCGATCTGTCTTCCATTGCAGGCCGCTACAAGGCCTCCGGGCACCGTTACAAAAAGATCCATAGAATCCGGTTCATCCGAAACATGGTCCTTACAAGGCCACCAAATATCAGCCCCCTCTCCCTGGCAGCTCGTGGTCACCCAGGGTTGGCCATCTTTGGTCTTTGACCAGGTGAATCCACCATCCCATGGAGCTCTTCGGGCTACCCTGGGCCTTCCTTCATAAGCCACAAGGATCTCTATTTGACTCCCAGGTTGAGCTGTCCTTTCCAGATCAATCCAGATCTTTCCACCTTTTCGAACCCATTCCCTTGCCCTCTCTCTTCCCTCTTTATCGATCTCGCTGACTTTCCCAATATGCAGTAGTGTATCAAGGTCCAGAACAAAGGAATACATGGGCTGTCCCACCCGGGCACTGATCATCACCTTACCCTGGACATACTTATTCTCCGGGATTACTTTGACATCAAGTAGATAGTAAGTGACATCATATGACGCCTGTTCTATCATCAGGGGTCCACCGGATTCGGTTATCGGTTGCTCCTGAGAAAAGATACCCGTTCCGACCAACAGGAAGGTGAGAGTGAGTAAAATTGATATTTCTAGCCTATTCATTGGATCCAAAAATATAAATACGCAGGTTCCCCCTTTAGTCACCAGAGTCAATTACCAAGAAAAAAGAATTACAAAATTTACTTATGTATAGATGTTTTTGAATATTTTTACATAACTATATTGGGTAAAAAGGCTATGCTACCAAAAAAACAAAGGGTTTGGATCGAAATTCTTATTATTCTTTTCTGGGTCCTTTCGATCAATTTTCTTTCGGCGGTATCAATTTTGTCCACCGAATCTTTTATTTACGTTTTTGGTTTAGACCAGCATTTGGTAGGAAATGAACTTGCCCAATACTGGTTATCCCCTCAACAATTCCTTGAATCTACCCTCTTCGGGATCTTCTTTGGGCTGATCTTCGTGATCGTAGATAGATTCTTTAGAAGGGTTCGCTTCTCAAGAATGGCTTTTGGCAGGATCATTTTCCTTAAGTCACTCTACTATTTCCTTGGAATGGCATTCACTTTCCTGGCCATTTATTTAATCCTTCTAGCCTCTGGTTCATACTCAAACCAAATGGCCTCAGAGATAAAAATAGGTGCTCCAATAGTTCTTCTTGTCACCCTGGTATTAATGAGTATTGGTGGCCAGATCCTTTTCCTCAACTTTTTGCTTCAGACCGTGGAGAACAATGGATCTTATAATATCGCCAGGTTCCTGACCGGAAAGTATCAACAACCTGTCGAGGAAGAAAGGGTGTTCATGTTCCTGGATCTTAAGGATTCCACCCCGTTAGCAGAGCATCTGGGGAATGTAAAATACAGTAAACTGATCCAGGAAAGTTTTAATGACCTGAACAGTATAGCAAGGAAGTACAACGCTGAGATCTATCAATATGTAGGTGATGAGATCGTGCTCACCTGGAATAACCTAAGTCAGGATTACAACCTGGAGTGCATCCAGCTTTTCTTTGCCTTTGATGACCTTCTTAAGGCAAGGAGGGACTTCTATTTGGAAAAATTTGGCGTTCTACCGGAATTCAAAGCAGGCTGCAATGAAGGAAGCATAACTGCAACTGAGGTCGGCTTTCTAAAAAGGGAGATCGCCTTTCATGGGGATGTGATCAATACGGCTTCAAGGATCCAGAAGCTCAACTCCACCTTGGGTACAGATATTCTGATCAGCACTGAAATGAAATCCCGACTCCCGGAATCAGATAATTGGGAGATAGAAACTATGGGTGAACAAAAACTCAGAGGCAAGGATCAACCCGTAGAGATTTTTAAGATCAAAAGAAACGCAGCCTAGACCGGAAAGCCTATGATCGATTCAGGAATATTGAAGGGGACCCTAAAGATCCTGGTCATGAATGTGATCGATGATAAGGAAAACATCCATGGATACGGGATAAGAAAAGAGGTTGAAAAAAGGACGGAGGGCAAGGTCCTGATCACGGAAGGAGCTCTATACCCTTTGCTTCACAAACTTGATTCCCAAGGATTGATCAGTTCACAAAATGAACAAAACGGTGAAAGAGAAAGAAAAATGTATAGCCTTACCTCCCAGGGGCAACTTCAGCTGGAAGACCTGAATCTCCAACTTCTGGAATTTTCAGGAACAGTGATCAAATTTCTGAATTCAAAACCCTCATTATTCTGATATATTTTAAGGAATTGAAGTAATTTGATTCCTAATGAATTCACCTCTGGCAAGAAAGATCTTTCAAGCAGCCCTTGTGGTCATATTGATCGCCCTTGGTGTGTTCCTATTTCGGGGAGAGAATCACCTTAGAGCCGCCCGACAAAAAATCGATCTGATGCAGGATAAGCTGGACAACGTTAATGACAGCCTTGAGATCGCCAGAAATCGGGTAGAAACGCTGATCCTTAAAATGGAAAAAGCTAGCCTGGAGATTGAAACCCTAAAAACGGAAAGAGAAATGTTGGAGATCGAGATCGAAAAGGAGCAAACAAGGAATAGAGAGGAACTTAAGGTATACAAAGAAAAGCTTGAACGATTGGAGGAGAGGAGAAAGGAACTAATTGAGCAGGCGAAAAAGTACGATCTGTGAGATTTTCTTTTGTTATAATTTCTGCGTTGATGACTCAGATAACTTTGGCTCAGGGTCAAAAAACCATCCCTGCTGAGTATGAGGGAATGAATACAAGCCCTTGGTCATTTACCTTTGGAGATACACTCATCATCGAAACAGATACTGTATATATAGTCAATTCAAACAGGTATCATTTTTACAGGGAGATCCATGAGGATATTCTGACGTCGGATGATAACACATGTAAAGAGCTTCTAAATACTTATGAAAAACGCCTTGATGATTTTGATGCCCGCTACCAACAATTGGCCAAAAACAGCCAGGAAGCAAACGTGATCACCCTGGGCATACTCGAAGAGTCCAGAGCAGAACTTGAGGAGACCAAAATATCCCTCGACTCTTCCATGAAAGAGCTTGACAAGACGAAAAAGGGACTGGATGAAGCTAAGAAAGACCTTAAAAAAGCAAGGAACCAAGGAAACAAAAAAGCAATTATTACCGGGGCTGTTGGATTGGCCATAGGTTTAATTCTTGGAATCCTTATCGCGTTATGATCCTTGCTCTAATCATGTTTTTTCTCTGGCCTTCCGGATGCGAAGAAGATCTTATTGGAAGATGGAAGCTTATTTCCTGGGAAGCAACAACAGACTCGAATACCATGGAACCATATGGGCCTGATGCTTTTGGCTTCCTGGAATACAATCCCGACAGCACTATGATCCTTATGCTGATGAAGAGAGGAAGGACATCTGAAGATGTTCAAAACCAAAAGGGCTTCTTCACTTATATGGCCACATATGAGGTCGATTGCGAGGAAGGAAAAGTGGCTCACAGCGTTAGAGCCTGTTCACATCCGGATTGGGTTGGGCAAACCCAATACAGGGAATTTCAACTTTCCAATGACACACTGGTGATCCGATCTCCAAGATTAAAAACCACCTCAACAGAAAACAAAGAGGCCGTTCATCAATTAATATGGTTAAGAACAAATTGATAAGGCATGGAAAATCTTGACTGGGCATTGAGATCAACCCATATAGTTTCAGGGTTCACGGCATTATTGGTGGGGCTGGTTCCCATGTTCACCAAAAAGGGCGGGAAGAAACATGTTAAAGGGGGAAGGATTTACTTCTGGGCGATGACCCTGGTTTTCCTTACGGCAATACCCCTTTCCCTATTGAAATCAAATTATTTCCTTTTCTCTGTTGCAATATTCAGTTACTATGCCTGTTTCACGGGTTGGCGAATGGTAAAAAGGAAAAACGGTCCAGTAGAGATCATGGATCATATTTCACTTTGGCTCACCCTTATTACAAGCATAGGAATGATCATTTTCGCCTTGTTCTTTCTGTTTTCCCAAAGGACCGGGATCGGGATCATCCTTTTAGTTTTTGGGGCGATCTGTTTCCTTATGAGTCTTGAGGATTTTCTAAAATACTACAGAGGAAGGAAGTCAAAAAGATATGGCCAAAGGGCTTGGTTTTTTGGTCATATTGGAAGAATAGGAGGGTCATACATTGCTGCGTTCACAGCATTTGCCGTTACGAACCTTGAGTTCTGGTCACCTATGATAAACTGGCTTGGGCCTACTGTGATAGGCAGCATAATCCTGACCAGGGTTTCCAGGAAGTACTTAAAGAAATTTCAACAAACCCCCTAGTCAAGATTGAAACAGGTTCAGTGGGATTTAAGTGCAATTGACAAAAGGCAGGGGCTATTCCAGAAGATAAAATGGTACGAAGTGGGTGGAATGATCTCACTGTTGGTCTTGATGTATTCATCTTACCTATTCCTATACAAGGAACTTACCCTTCAAGCTATCCTGGTCTTCAATTGCTTCGCCCTGCTTATACACCAATTCGAAGAATACGGTTACCCCGGCTGGTTTCCGGGAATGTTCAATCGTTGGGTTTTTGGATCAAGGTACCCTCTTCATTATCCGTTGAACCGAAAGAGTTCCTGGATAGTAAATGTGGTGTTGGGCTGGGGTATCTATGGAGCCTCGGTTTACTGGGCCAAAGATGTTCCGGAGCTTGGATTGGCATGCATAGTCCTTAGTGGAACAAATGTTTTGGGCCATATCGCTTTTTCGATCAAGGGAAGGAATTGGTACAATCCGGGATTGATCACAGCTCTGTTCCTTTTTTCTCCTATCATTTTCCTGTACTATTTGTTTGTCAACCCGATGGAACAATTTGGTGAAAGAACCTTTTGGAACGGAGTCTTAATCGGGGTGATCGCTACCGCTTTTGTTCCCATTATCATTTTGCTCTTTGCAAGCGAAAGAACAGGGTTTGAATTTGGGGCAAGGCATGAGGTGCCCAGATTCAGAAAATTCAAGTCACTTAAGGAGGATTGAGGTACATTCATTAGATTTCAAGGAATCAAAGTCTTTGCATTATGGGGAAAGCTGCAAATTTCCTGATCCTCGTTTTATTTGTTTTTATGCCCGGTTTCCTTGAAGCTCAGGACAACCGCAACTATGAGGATTTCTTCAAGAGAATAGACAGACGGCATTCCTTCAGCTTCTTCAATGGTTATGTTCTTATCCCAAATTCCTATGAGACCGGGGCGGAAATTGAATCCAAAGTGATCTTTGTAGGGTTGATCGGGATAGATTACAAGTATTATTGGGCCCCGAAATTCAACACGGGCCTGGTCTATGAACTGGAATTGGGTCAATATTTCATTCAAGACGAAGGATCTCCAGTCCCTAGAGAAAACGTCCAGGTCTTTACACTATTGGCAGGATATGAGATCCTTCCCAAGCTTGAAATTTTTATCGGGCCGGGGTTTGAGTACGAGATCCATAAGGATTACTTCATCCTTAAGGTAGGTTTAGAGTATGAGTTACTAATTGCCAATGATTGGTATTTCTCACCTGAGATCTCCTATAACTACAAAGAGGTCTATGAAAGCCTCGTAATAGGGGTTCATTTTAGGAAAAAGTTTGGAAAAGCATTGGAATAAGTCACTTGGCTGACTAACTGTTGATACCTCAATAAATTAGAAACTATAAAAATCAATATTTGTTGAATTAATAGAAACAAGAGAAATTAGATTATTATGTCAGACACACAGATCGGATTACCGATAGATCAATCGAAAGAACTAGCAGGAAAGTTGAATCAACTGCTCGCTGATTACCACCTGTTTTATATCAATGCCAGAGGTTTCCACTGGAACATCAAGGGAGAAAAGTTCTTTGAGCTTCATGTTAAGTTCGAGGAGTTATACAATGACCTTCAGCTTAAAATTGACGAGGTAGCCGAAAGGATATTGACGCTTGGATTTACTCCTATGCATTCCTATAAGGACTTTTTGGATAATTCTTCCATACCGGCGGCAAATAACATTTCAGATGGCCGGAAAGCTGTTCAATCCATTCTGGATTCATTCAAAACCGTGATAAAAGTTCAAAGGGAGCTTTTGGACCTTTCAGGACAGGTGGATGATGAAGGTACCAATGCCCTGATGAGTGATTATATCCGCGAACAGGAAAAGTTGGTTTGGATGTATTCCTCATTTATGGGATAGCTCCTCATGAAATCCCAATGAAAAATCCCTTTCGTCACTGTTAGGGATTTTTTTTGATTTTGAACTCGATTGATCTATATTTGTTGATATATCAATGGAAAAAGAACCCAAATTAGAGAACGTGATCTTCTTCCAGGCGGAAAAAATGATGCGCCAGGCAAAGGAATTAACCAAGAACCTCTTCAAGGATAAAGGTTTTGACGTGACCGTAGATCAATGGTTGGTGTTAAAAAAAGTATTCGACCAGGGAGAATGCAGCCAGATCCAATTGGCGGATACCACCTTTAAGGATCCTGCCAGTATTAAAAGAATACTTGATATACTTCAGGAAAAGGACTTACTCAGCCGTGAAGTCATTTCAGGAAACAAGAGACAACATTCAGTATCTCTAACAGAAAAGGGAGCTGCACTTGTGGAAAGAATGATCCCTGAGGTGCAGATCCTGAGACAAAAGGCCACCGAAGGGTTTTCCGAACCGGAGCGATATGCTTTGCTACACCTTTTGAAGAAGGTAAACAAGAATTTGTAAAAAAAATTTATCTTACTAATTGATATATCAATAATAAATATCGCAATATGAAAACCTCAAGAGTCATTTTCTTTCTATTTCCCCTTTTGTTCGTTGCTGCCTGCAAAAATCATGGCCCGCAAGAGATCCGCGAAACCGTGGCCTCCTATGTGAAGGGAGCAGACCTCCAGGATGCGGATGCCCTGGATGCCCTTACCCACTCCGAATTCAGGGTTGTATGGAATGGCCCTAATCCTTCGGATCACACCGTCTTTTCCCGTGAGGTGTATCTGGAGAAATTCAGGATCGGGGAATGGGGTGGTGATCCAAGAACCATCGAGATCATTAACTGCGACTTGTTTTCCAATTATGCTTCGGTCCATGTAAAGCTTGATGGGAGTTATCAGGATTTTGAATCTATTTACATTCTGGTTCAGGATAAAAATGAATGGAAGGTTTTGCAGGAGAGTGTTGTAGTGAAGCCCTCAACCTGATCCGGGTATAGAAAAGGCAATTTTCTTTATTTTTAAAGTATGCCTTTTTCCTTAAACAAGATTTTTCTTCTTATTCTCTTGCCAAGCAAACTGATCTGTCAATCCCTTAGTATTAATTATTTGAACAATAACCCAGGAATTGATGATTTGGTAGATGTTACGGAATTGGGTCCCGATTCTCTTTTGATCCTCTATAGGAATGGAACACTGGGCACCTTTACATCAGGATATGATGGATTCCCAACCTCTGCCCTCACCCAATTGGTTTTTGACTCTTTCGAATTTCATGGAAATTACTTTAGCCCAAATAATTCCCCCGATGCCACCGCAATAACTAAAGATCAAAAAATACTTTACTCAAAGGTTGTTCCAGACACAGTATGCGATTACCTCGGGGCTCCATTTTTTGACCACCAAACATTTTCCTCTTGGAATAGTACCGGAAATCTAGAGGGAATCTTTTTTGATTCAGCTTGTCAGCTTCACTCATATCCTTGTAGCCAATCTATTTTTAAAGGAAAAAATGGGAATTACTTCCACAATTCCGGGTACCGAACCTTTGATGGATCAGGTGGAATTGATTATACTCATTGGAATACATTAAGAAGTTTTGATGACTCACATGGATTGCAAAGCTCCCATGAAATTGGAGGTGATATTTTCTCTTCTGGTGGTTGGTTGGACTGGGCTGAGACAGCCGATAATGGTTTCATATTGCTGGGCTACCACCACGGTGCACCAATTGATTGTGGGGTTTACCTTCCTTATACCATTTCAAAATTTGACTCCACCGGACATGAATCCTGGACCGCACAATCCGACATGTTTTTTTCAGGCTATGTAAATAATTGGCTCAATTCAATAGATTATTTCTCAAATAACGATTATGCTGCAGTTGGAGCTATCCGAAATGATTCAATTTCATTTCTCTATTTCAAAAACAATCTTTCTGGATTAGGGAACCAAATAATAAAGGTTCCTCTGATTCCTGGTTCGATCTTGTATAATTCGAAATTTAAACGGGTATCTGAAGAAACCGGAGTGATTCTAACTCATGAATCAGGCCCTGCGGGAAATCAAAGAATTGGGTTTTTAAAGGTTGGGATAAGCGGAAATTTACTAAACTATGATTCTTACTTGCACGATAACTACTGCGATGATTTTATGGTCGTAAGCGATACAAGTATTTTATTTTGGGGAAATAATCAAAATGGGCCATTTCTTGGGGTTTACTCGCTTCCAAATTTGGACATAAGCTCTTTGGAAGGGTTTTCGGAACAAGAAATAAGGGTATTTCCAAATCCAAGCCAAGATGAAATAAGAATAAAGGGAAATAACCTGGAAGGGGAGTTTAAAATATTTAACCCAATGGGGATTATTGAGTTGCAAGGTTTTTTAAAGGGAATGCAAAATGAACCCATTAATATCGCTGCACTGGATATGGGAACTCACATTTTGATAATTGAAAGGGAGGACGGAACTTCATATCGGCATCGCTTCATCAAGCTTTGAAACAGCTGTTTTCCATCCTTGCTCTTCCCTTCAACGTAACCCTGACCCTTCCGCTATTTCTGCTATTCTTTGAAAACAGGTCCAGTACCCATGTGGACTGGGTTGAATTCCCCTGGTTTTGGGTAGGAGTGATCCTTTTGATAGATGGGCTTTTCCTTCTGGTATGGACCATCACCCTTTTTGCCACTCAGGGAAAGGGAACCCTGGCCCCTTGGGCCCCAACGAAACAACTGGTAGTTGCGGGGCCCTTCCGCCATGTCAGGAACCCCATGATAACCGGGGTTTTGTTGGTCCTGGTCGGTGAAGCTATGATCTTTGAATCCTTTTGGCTGTTGGGATGGGCTTTGTTCTTCTTTCTGTTGAACAACTTCTACTTTATCCTCAAGGAAGAACCAGACTTATTAAAACGGTTTGGGGAACCGTATACGGTGTACTGCAGGAATGTGAGAAGATGGATCCCAAGGATAAGCCCCTGGGATCCTGAAGAAACCTCCGATTGACAAAACCTCTGAAGACTAAATGGCCACAGATCCCTTGATCGAAAGGACAGGGATCTCGCCGGTATTAGCTTCCACGCTCACCGTTTTTCTAAACGTACCAACTTTGGAAGCATTGTATCTGACCTTCACAAAACCCTCTTCACCCGGAGCTACACCATCAGTGCTGTACTCGGCTGCGGTGCAACCGCATGAGGTTTTGATCTTGGTGATGTAAAGCACATCGTCTCCATGGTTGGTGAAGGTGAAAGTATGATAAACAGGCTCATCCTTTTGGATCTCTCCGAAATCAAATTCTATAGCAGCCCATTTAAAGGCAGGACCCAAAGTTGGATGGGTACCCTGAACAGAAAAGGATGCCCCCATAATGAACAAGAAAACTGAAAGAATTAATAAACTAGATCTTTTCATGATTGATAATTTTTGTTTCTGCCAAGGTCATAAGGCCTGCCTGAACCCGCTGTTAAGGGACTCCTAATTATTGTTAATGAAGTGTTAACGTTGCCAAACAAGCCTTCCTCCACCCTATTTTTACCTCGTGAAAAACCAGCCCATAAGGATCTTAGTGGCATTTGCCTTGCTGGCGTCGATCGGGATATTCCTGGTACAGGGTTATTGGTTTAAGGAAGCTTTTAAAACCAAAAAGGCAGAATTCGACTTTCAGGTTTTTTCCAGCCTGAAACAGATAGCAACGGAGATCGCAGACCTGAATGGGATCATGCTCCCCAGTGAAAATCCGGTCGAACAGGTATCCAGCAATTACTTTGTGGTCATGATCAATGACGTGATCGATCCATCAGCATTGGAAGCCCTATTACTGAGGAACTTCAGAAAGCTGGGGATAGAAGAGGATTTCCAATATGGGATCTATGACTGCCTCACGGATCAAATGGTCTATAGCAATAAACTCAATGCTTTTGATGACCCAAAAAAGGAAAATGCAGAGGTCCAGGAACCCGAGTTTTCAAATGACAATTACTATTTCTCGGTGTACTTCCCCGGGATCCAATCGGTGCTGATCGGCAGCATGGGCATTTGGATCTTCAGCAGCTTGATCCTCCTAATGGTCATAATCTTTTTTGCCTGGGCGGCAATCATCATCCTGAAACAAAGGCGGCTTTCCGAGATCCATACCGACTTCGTCAATAATCTTACCCATGAAATGAAAACCCCTCTCTCAAGCATGACCCTTGCACTGGAGCGTCTTGGAGATCGGCAAACCGAGGATACAAGATCTCTGGAGATCCTCAATGAGGAACTACTGAATCTAAAAGGAAAGATCGAGCATATTCTGGATTCGGTTCGATCTGACCAGGCAAAGGAAAAAGGCAGAGCAGAAAAATTCGATCTTGGACTCTGGGTGAGAGAGATCATTGATCCGGAAAGGAATTATCCGGAACGGAATATCCTTCTGGAGATTGAAAGGGATTGCCTCATAAACGGAAACAAGGAGCAGATCAAATCATTGGTCAATAACCTGGTCAGCAATGCCCTGAATCATGGAGCTGAGCCTGTAACTGTTGAGGTTCGAAGATCCAATAGATCGGTGAAGCTAATAGTTAGTGATCAGGGTAGCGGAATAGCCGAAGAACATCAAAAAAGGGTCTATGATAAGTTCTATAGGGTTCCAAAGGGGAATATTTATAGGGAAAAGGGATTCGGGCTCGGACTCTTCCTGGTGAAGAGCATAGTTAGGAATCATAAGGCTAAGATCAGATTAAAGTCCAGCGAAACTGGAACCAGTTTTGAGATCGAATTCGGATCGATATGAGGGATAAAGTGAAAATACTCCTGGTCGAGGATGATCAAAACCTGGGCTCCCTTGTAATGGAAGGGCTGGAGTCAAAAGACTTCTCGGTTCACTGGTTTCAAAATGGAGAAGAGGCTAAAGGAACGTTCAAAGAGACCAAATTCGACCTTTGCCTTCTGGACATCATGCTTCCGGACATTGATGGATTTGAACTCGCAAAAGCAATACGTTCTGTGGATCAGGCAGTCCCTATTCTATTCATCACGGCCAAGGAACTTCCTGAGGACAGACTAAAGGGATTCGAAAGCGGTGGAGATGACTACATCACCAAACCCTTTCTGATGAAGGAGCTTCTATACCGGATCGATGTCTTTTTGAGGAGATCGAATAAGGAACAAATTCCGGAACAAAGGCTTACCGGGCAAAATTGGGTCTTGGACCAGGATACCATGGCATTTAAGTACCTTGACAAGGAACACCGCCTGACCAAAAGGGAATTCGAGGTCTTTGATTTCTTATTGAAGCATAGATCCAGGATTGTTCCAAGAGAGGACATCCTCTTCAATATTTGGGGCGACGATGACTACTTTATGGGAAGAAGCCTTGACGTCTTCATCGCCAGGATAAGAAGCATCCTGAAGGATATCCCTGAACTGGATATCATTAACATCCGAGGTGTTGGATTCAGGCTGGAAGTAGCGGATCCTAAAAAATAAATCAACCACATTTTCGTTTCTCTCCCATTAAAGGAGGTCTGCTATGAAAACGTCTGTCTTGATCGCCACATTGGCGATATTTCTTTCTTGTACCAATACTCCGCCTTCACACCCTTCCCTTGAAACGGTCAATTACATTACGGTAAAGAATCCTGAACTGGGCTATATGCTTTCGATCCCGGATTATTATTCAACCGAAAATGAAGGCCCTGAAATGATGTGCCGATACGATGATTTTCCTGTATTGGCGATCAATTATGTAAGTATGGAGGAAGGGGATGAACGGGGACTATGGCCGGATCATAAACCCGATAAAAGCCAAAGCGCACCAAACGGATGGATACTGTATTCCTATACCCATTATGATGGGCCCTTTGGAATGGAAACCCGATCCTATGTGAAAAAGATCGGAGACAAATTCCTGAGCCTGGACTTTAGATTGAGGGAAGAAGATCGGCCTTTGGAGATGAAAATACTGCGTTCTTTTCAAGAAAGCTGATTTATACATAATTTAATTATGCATAAATAAATTTAGTTTATTAGGTAATACCCTGGATCATCATCTGGATGGCATAGGCAACGGCAAGCATGGACAGGGTCAGAAGAGCAACGAAAACGCCTAGTGAAACTCCAAATCCAAGTTTGGGCCAGGAATTCCATTTTACCTTTATTCCCTGCTCATCGTGAAATCTCCGATTGATCTTATCGTACTTCTTGGCCTTAACACCCCAGGAAACAGCTACAAGAGATATCCAAAAACCGAAAGCAAAAAGAAGCGGAATAGCAAAGCCCAAAGCGGCAAATACCAAACCAAGAATAGAAAATCCAAAAGCCCTTTGCCCCAATTCTTTCGTCTTTACCCTCCTGCCCCTTTTATCCTTAGCCCAAAAGACCTGCTCTTGAATGTCCGAATTAGTCTCTGCTGTATCCGTTTTATCAACTTCCACAGATCTTTTTGAAATATCAGTATCCTCATTGATGAGAATACCACCAACCGCACCATCCGGAGATTCAGGAGGAAAATATAAATCCTCTGAAAAAATAACCGAATCCAATGCTTCTTGCTTGAATCTGGGATGCCTTATTGCAGGATCCTGATAGGAAAATCGGTAGGCGTTCCTGAAATCAAACTGGGGTCCCTTGCAGGAGGCAAGGACAAGGATGGTCAACACAAAAAAAAGGGGCCTCATGGCCCCTCAATTTTAACTATTTCTTCTCAAATACATGCCGGGCATGATCCATGATCTCCTGTTCAAAACAGACCCTGTTAGGACGAACCCGCAACAAAGCCAGCTGGTATCTGAACTCCTTATCGGTGAAGAACTTGGGTATCAGAGAAGCAAACCAGAGGTACTTCTTCAATTGGAACTTGTAGAACCTCTTGGTCCATTCCCTATTGGTCTGCACATAATCCAATCGACCACTGCTGTAGAAGATCTTCTTGAAGTAGGGTGATGCCACACGCTCGACATGCTCATATCCATAAGGCAACCAGGAATCCGGATTATGCTTGGTGAGCAATGCCAGAATGTAGGCTGCTGAATCCTTTGGACCATTAATATCAAATTCCTCGTAGGGGATCATATTCTTGGAAAAGGTCATGGTCTGCATATAGAACCGACCGCCGGTATCCAGGAGGTTTGAAACATGCTTGAAATAGTCGTCATAGACCTCATCCTGACGCCCGGCCAAATAATCCTCGACAGTCGCGCAATGCTCGAAGCTTCCAAATGCCGTAACGGCATCGAATTTCCCGTAATCCTCCGGCTTCACATAGCGGGCATCCTGAAGGTAAACCTCCAAGCCATTCTCACGGCAGGCATTGACCTGTCCCTGGCTGAGATTCACCCCTATCCCATGAGCTCCTATCTCATCCTTGATCCATTTCAGGAATCCTCCCCAACCGCAGCCAAGATCCAATACCTTGCTGCCTTTCTTGATGCCCAGCTGATCGCATACGAATCGATACTTTTTGATCTGGGCCTCCTCAAGGGTCATGGAGAAGTCTCCATCCCACATCGCGTTGCTGAAGTGAGCATTTTCTCCAAGGCTTAATCGAATGAACTTGTCGAGGTTGGTATAGGTAAAGTCCATTTCCTTGGCCTTATCCCAATCATGGCCATCCTTGGCTGCTACACTGGTCCCTTCCCAGGTACCATCTGGTTTTTTAACGTCCGTTACTCCGGGCTTTTGTGGTGTGGTGGTTTCAGAGCTCATTATTTTTCATTTAACAGGGTGAAAATATAAAAATGAAAAGAGTATCCGAACAGAAAATGTCCGGATGGAGAAAAAAAAGGATGAACAGGAATCAGGCTGCCACCGATGCCTTTTCCGGCATCTGCATCTCAGATTTATCAATGGCCAATTCGGCCTGCAGCTGCTTGACGGTTTTGGTCGATCCGTCAGGGCTCCATCCGGGAGGGCCGAAGATATACATCAGGCGCTCCCGCCAGTTTTTTGCCCTTTTCACATCATCCCAGATATGACGGTACTCATGTAAGAGTATGTCATCCAGCTTATTCGTCTCCGGTGGATGAAGAACACCAAAATTTACCGTCTTGGACTCGTCCAGGTCTTTGAATGTCCCAAACATTTTATCAAAAATATTCAGGTACCCACCATGGTTTTTATCCAGGTATTCTAAATCTGAAGAATGATGCACATGGTGGTGTTTATGCGTGTTCATGAACTTTTCCAGAAACCCCAACCTCGGTACAAATTGGGTATGAAGCTGAAATTGCCAAAGGGATTCTATGCCAAGACATACTATGACCATGACCGGATGGAAACCAACAGCAGGCATCCACATATAGAACAGGGGCTTATAAAAAAGCGTAAACCATCCATTCCTTACCCCCACGCTGTAGTTATACTTTTCGGACGAATGATGGACCACATGCGCTGCCCAGAGAACCCTGACCTCATGGTTAGCCCTATGAACCCAGTAATAGCTGAAATCATCCGCCAATTGGCAAATGATCCATATATACCAGGCAAAACCAAAGGAAGCATAACCCATTATGTTCATCCTTGTTCCATCCACATCCCGATTGAAGAACTCATAAACAGCTATAAATAGGAAAACAGTCCAGGCTTTGGATAAGAGAGAAACCAATCCGGCACCTGTTCCAACTTTTAAGGTGGCTATCAGATCTTTAACAGAATAGACATCCTTCCTCCTTTTTCGGGTCAAAAAGAACTCTAATCCTATTAAAAACAGGAATGCGGGAATTGCATATGTAACAATCGGGGTATAGGGATATTCCAAAATCCTTTCGAATTAGGCTGCAAATTTAAGATTTATCCCCGCATTCAGGTCATTTGTAGAACTTTGGAAGGGCGAATCATACGGAGAAAGATTTGCACAAGAAAGGCCAATGGTTCCGAACATGCATGTCCTGTTTCAAGGATCACAAACGGCAATGCTTCAGAAAAAATTGATCACAACCCCGAAAAACAGTATCCTCAAGCCAAATAACTCCTCCTCGTGTTTTCTGTAGTCAAAGTCATAGCTGAAGCTGCGTACATTTTTTGAATTGAGAACATTGCTTACACTTGCGAATCCAATGATCGTTAAGGACTCATTTACGGGAAATAATCTGGAAATGCTCAGGTCAATGATCTTGTAGTCCGGAAGGCGGACGCTTCTCTCCATGCTTTTAAATGCGGGTTCATATGCTTCAAGCTTGGGATCAAACTCTGCAGAAGCAAGTGTCCGGAAAAAGATCCCCTGACGCCAGATAACCCGGGCATTAAGGATCCACGCGCCAGGCTCATATTTAATGCCGGCTCGCACGAAATAATTCATGTCAAAGCCGGAGGGGAATACGATCTCCCCATTGTTCACCTTTGCATCGATCAGGGCATAGGAAAGGTCAAAATTCAGTTTGGAACGTATTTTCCAGTTCGCCTGGGTCTCAAAGCCCATTGTTCTGGTCGCGATGGAGCGGCTCCTTGAAAGCTTGTAATAGGAGGATATTGTGAACTTTAGATTTTCACCGCCATATAGATAATCAAGATTTAGCTGGTCGGTTTGGATATTGACCGGGCTGGTTTCACTCAGAGGAAGACGAGCAGCATTGAACCTGCCCCCACCCAGTTTTAAGGTATGCCGCTTATTGATCTCATAGTTGATATTCCCTTGAGCAGAAATGAAATCACTGACCATATCAACCGGAATGTTCTTTCTGATGGCTAATCCAAACGTGAGCTTTTCATTCCAATAGTACTTGAGGTATCCGAATCCTTCGGGAAGACTTACGCGGGAATTTGCTTCGACCTCCACCGTCGGATGGTCTTCCGCTATCGCATAGCTGAATTCAGCCAGGGTTCCGTTCAGATCGAGATGGCGCTGATCATAGGATATTCCGGTTTTCATGCCCCATTTTGCTCTCTCCAGGCTATAGTTTCCGGAAAAGTAGAGATCCGTCACGAAGGTTTCTATGTCAGTGCTGCTGAAGGCTAAGGATTGCCTGGAAAACGAGGCTCCCTGGTTGATCGATATGGTCCCGGACTTCAATCGATGCCTGAAGTTCGCGATGGTAAAGTTCTTTCGTCTGTTCTGGGATAATATCCCATTGAAAGTCGGATGCCGGTAAACGAAATCATATCCTTCAATCAGGGAATAGTTGAATACCTTGAAGAGGGTCTTATCCGAAAAATGATGAACAGCCTGAATTCCCAAGTCAAGTGTTTGGAAAAAGGGAATATCGGCAAGCGCATCTCCATTTATCCTGCTGATCAAAACAGAGGGTTGGTAGTTCGCATAGGCTGTGATCGCTGTTTTCTTGCGGATAGGTTGTCGGATGCTCAATCCCAGGGACGCGATGGTTGCCGAAATGGACTTTGATGATCTTTGCGGAATGCTTTCGTCCGTCTGCAAAGCGATCAATCCCGAAGTCGTATTGCCGAATTCCAGGGGAGGATTGCCCGGAAAAACCAGTACGTTTTCCAACAGTTGGGTGTTGAATATGCTGAATGTCCCGATCCCGTTCAATTGACTGAAGCGGACGGGATCATAGATCGGAACATTGTTGAAAAAAATGCCGGTTTCGGTAGCCGGACTGCCCCGGAAACTCACATTGGCGGATTCATCCGTGGTGGTTGATGAGGGAAGGGCATTGACAGCCAGCAAGGGGTCCGCTTTTGCGCTCGGGTTGCTATAGATCTCCAACCGCTCGATCTCCTGAATACGAAACTCCTGCGCGATCAATCTTTCTGCGGATATGGTGACGGCCTCCATTTCGTGCACCATCGGTTCGAGCGCAACAATAGCCTGTTTATCCAATTCTCTCAAGGGTATTAGCCTTTCCTGATATCCCAAAGCGGAAACGATCAGGCTGTCATCTTCTAAAGACCCCTGCAGATCAAGCACAAATGCTCCATTTATGTCCGTGCCTGTTCCTTTCCTCCAATCCGATAACAGAAAAACATGAGCCCCGACAATGACTTCATGCGTGGATCGGTCGATCACCTTTCCCGATATGCTCATATCCTGCGCTTGAACGCTAAAAGATACAAGGATCAGAAACAGGAATTTGGCAATCCACAGCCTCATGATCAGGCCTACTTGCTCCTGGCTTTAGGCAACAGGCTGTTCTTTACCCAGTTGAAGTCCGGTTCTAGCTCGAGGGCCTTTTCATAGCAGTTGATAGCTTTTTCGACATCACCCTTTTTCTCATAGGCCAGACCGAGCCAGGCATAGGTATCCAGATAAAACCAATTGTCCTCGATCAAGCTCTGCGTTTCCCAAAGCTTTATCGCCTTTTCATAGGATCTGATGGCCGCCTCATTATCACCGCCAAATGACTTGGGTGTAAATTGTTTTGACCTGCCATTCAGTTTCCATACGATCGCGGAATTCCTATCGGTCTTTGTTGCTTCTTCGATCAATCGGGCACTTCTCGGTCCCAGAAACATACCCTTCCAGGAGCTATAGCCGATTTTTAAACCATAGATGGAGGAAAGAAGAGCCTTGGATTCCGCCACCTGAAAATCATTTTCAACCAGGTGTTCAAGGTGCTCTATGGTCTCATCCACATAGTCATCGAAGAGTTCTTCGTCCTTGTTCTTTAGGGTATAGCTGAGAAGCCCGAATTGGGCATAGGCCAGATCAAAACGATTATGATCTGTGGGATGCGAATCGAACTTCCGTTGTTCCTGGGCCACTCCCTTCTCCCAGAGGAGTTTAAGGCCGGAAAGGTAGGCATCATACAATGCCTTTCGGGTTTCAATGGAAGCAGTTGCGAAAACGCGGCCCGGAATAGCTCCCAGAAAAAGTACCAGTGCAATGATTGTGATTAAATATGTTCTCATAATTATAAACAAGTTTATTTTATAAACTAAATGGGTAAAAAAATTATTCCTTGATGTATCCGTTCAAGGCCTTGACATAGTTTTCGAAAGCCATGACACCTTGCTTGGTGATCTTACAGCTCGTAAGAGGTTTCTTTCCCTTAAAGCTCTTGCTCACCTCGATATAATTGGCCTTGGACAGCTTGTCCAGCTGTACGCTCAGGTTTCCTGCAGTAGATCCGGTTTTCTCTTTGATAAAGACAAACTCGGCGGATTCCACGCTGATCAACAGCGACATGACCGCCAACCTCAGTTGCGAATGGAGCAATGGATCTAAGGGCTCAAAATCAGCCATTCTCTTCTCTTTTCTTGAGCATATATCCGGGGATCAAATAACCCAGTATGGTCACGAAGCCACCGATCAGGAATTGGGACTCATTGTTAAGGATCAATGCCGCGATCGCTCCCAGCCAAATCACAAAAGCACCATAGGTGGCCGGTTCAAATCGTAGCAATCTACTGGTGATGAACAAACCGGTGCCCACCATCAGCAGAATAAGTCCGGTGATGTTTTGATAACCAAATTGCCCGCCAAAATAGATCAACGCGACAAAAGGGATCGCAAGACCCAGCCAAATACTTCCATAGATCTGATCAGTGTAGGTCCTGACCTTTGCGGTACTTCGCATTCTGGCGCCGCGAATCGCACTGATGATCGCTGCAGGGATGGTGATCAACCAGATCATTTGCGGAGCCTCGTACTCCATCATGAACAGGGTATAATGCCCGCCATAGCCGATCAAGGCAACCCAGCCCCAGAGCAAGAAGAAAAAGCTGCTTCCGGCAACGTTGCTTTTGGCTTGTTTGATCATACCGGAGATGATCGCCAGGCTCTCTTCTTTCGTCAATTCATTTTCCATAGGATCGAAATTTGCTTCAATTATAAAGTAGTTTATAACATAAACCAAATATCCTGATGGATTTATCAGTCAGCAGCGGTACCAAATCTTGGATTCCATAAAACCGCCAATTGCAGTCTATGGAAATGGGCGGGTTCAAAGCTGTTGAGCAGATATCCGGCCTGAAGGTTCAATTCAGGTGAAAACTGATAGCCAAGTGCTGCGTAGAGCCGGTTTTGATCGAAGGTCCGGGGTTCGTTGATATTCAGGAAGATCTCATCATAAAAAGCCAGGAACCAGGTCTTATCCTCCATTTCCGGATTGTTCAGTGGCACCGCCCAAAATAGTCTGTACCGGACCCGGTTGGTATATCTAGTGTCTCCCTCAAAATGTATCCACCGCTGCTCCAGCCTAAAACGGTGCTCCTGGGCACCCCTGCTCCAATTGGTCCTGTGGATATATTGTTCCCAGATCCTGTCTTCCGTGGTAAATATATCAGGGTCATTATAGGTCCATGTTTTGATATAGGCATAACCCGCGGTGATCATGGAATGAGGCTTATGATAATAGTTGACCCCAGCCCTCAGCAAAAGCTGTTGTTGATTTTCCACCACCTCAAACAAACGGTACTGGGCTTCGGTGTGCAATCCCCATTTTTTGGAAAGGGCATTGTTTCCAAAGTACATGTACCAGGCTCCCAATTTTTCCGAAGGGTCTTCCTGGGAAAAGGAAAGAGCGGGGATGAGAAGGAAGGATATTAAGAGGAGACAAAATGGCTTTGGACCCATTATTTGCTGGCAGTCCCTAATTATCCTCAATGAGCTCGGCAGAAAATTCTTCACTGCCCAAATCTACCGAAATGTTATGGAGGGCAGAAGTGAGGTTCATGGAGTTTATTCAAGCGTTGACAGCAATTGGAAAGACTTATACGCCAAAGACCTATTTTTATCATCACGGATCTGCTGAATGACAATTAATAGAGCAACACAACTACTGTTTATTATAACGCCTGCGATATTCAGTGCACACGCTCAGGATCTGGAAATTGTTTCCGGCAATCAAAAATTATCAAGCGGCACAACATGGTTCGAGTATAGAAAGCATAGTGAAAAGCAGGATTACCCAACCATTCTATTTGAATCGGGCGCATTGTCCCATTCCAGCTACTGGAACCCGGTCATAGATTCCATTGCAAGCTTTGCAAACACAATAAGATATGACCGTGCAGGCCTGGGAAGTAGTTCGCAGCCGAAAGACAGCGTTCGTTCAGCCGTCCAGATCGCAGAAGAATTAAATGAGCTTCTGGACTCGTTAAAGGTGGACCAAAAGATCATTCTCGTTTGCCATTCTGCAGGAGGGTTTTACGGACGAGCATTTTCTGCGCTACATGGGAACAAAGTGCAAGCAATGATCTTGATCGAATCTCCTTGCACTGCATGGGAAGATATGCTCAGGTCAAGTTTAACCGAAGATCAGAATCGGGAAAGGGATTCTCTTTTGAATGTGAATCGTTCTGCACTTCCCTTTATTCAAAGGCAGGAATACGAAGCTGCTGAAGCAAATCGGAAATTTTTGGATCAGGTGCCGCAAATGCGGATCCCGGTCTATATAATTCACGGAACAGATCACAATTGGCCAGAAGCTTACAACGCAAGGCTGTTGGACCAAAAATGGAGAGATTGTCAAAGCTCTCTTCTAAGCATTTCCGAAAAAAGCTATTTGATCGAAGCTCCCAACGCAGGACATCATGTTTTCGAGGCATTTGATTTGCCGGGGTTCATAAGGGAGAAGGTTATCAATCAGCAATAGTGATCAGGAGAGACGAGAGGCGACTCACCTTCACATAAAAGTTTCGGTGAGCAATGGATTGCAGGTAGGAGATACGAGGGTGAGAACGAGAGCGGGAAAAAGGAACGGATAGAGGTTTTGCTAGGGATTTGAATTTCCTGTTTGGTTCTGGTACAAGCTAAGACTGGGTTTTGGATCCCTCAGGGCTTCAAAACATTGGTATTCTTTCAAAGAAGTTTCTACTGCGCCGCTTTAAATGCCATAACCTTTTGATCCTGACTTGATCTTGATATCCCATACCTGCTTGCCACCTGCCGCCAAGTACCTACATTGATCCTGACATTCTCGATAATTTCAAGGGATCTGGCCTTGTCAAGCCTGAAAAATTCGCTGACCCCTAAAGCCAGATCGAGATCCAGGGCGTTGTCACTATCTGAGATATTAAGTTTTAGCCCTGCTCCATTTTCATTTGGATTGATGTCATAGGCCGGTGACAAATTCCAACCTTCATTCGACAACAAAAAACCATGGTTCCTGAGGTGATCATCGGTGTTTGAAACACAAATACTGAAGACTATCCTTCTCCAGAGTTCGTTCAGATCCTCTTCCACATTAGCACCATTCCTGCTGATAAAATCAACCAATTCAAGATAGCTTGCACCGGAGGCTGCATCTGCACCATCGTTGTATCCAAGTTGAGTCATGGCAGAGGTGAAATGGATCCGCCGTCCCTCTTCCGTACGATCGAACCTTTTGGTAAGGAAGCTGTGGTATTCACTCGAGAATTTTTGAGCCCTGCATTCAGCCATGTTGATCCCGGAAGCCACTGCCAGCTCATAACAGACCATTTCCCACGCACCCATGTCTTCCTGATCGGCTTTACTTGGAAACTTGGCGATCCACAGATGGTCATCCGGATCGCTCACGCTTGCCTTGGGCCTCGCACCCCCCAAGGAAGATCCAGGATTGACCAGCATATTTAACCAGCGGAGGTATTCCGGATCATCCCGAGCCCCCTCCTCCTCAAGTCTCAGGCTGATCTGCTCAAGCTCCCGAATTGAGGTCCAGGGTGGACTCGCCTTTTCGACATCATCATCTAAGAATGGGCCCTCCGCTTCAAGTTTAAATCTTAGGGCGCCCATGCGATGACCGTCATAGACCCCGAGCAGGTAATCCGTTTCAAACAACCTATTTGGATCTCGACCCTGCGATCGTGCCTCGGCCGCTTCTCTTCGCTGCATGAGCACACGTCCCCAACGATCAGGTGAAGAATCCAGGAACAATCCAAAATTGAATTTTTTGTCGTCATTCAAATACTGAGGTCCGGAATAGAGTTGCAGGTCCGGGTCGAGGATTTGAGAAAAACCCGATGAGAGCCAGGTCTTGTCATATTCAAAAGAAAAGATCTCCTTTCCTCTGAGCAACTCAGAACTCAGGCTCCCCATAAGCATTGGTCCATTAAGCCCCTTCCAATCAGCGTAAACAAGTATTTCCCTTTTTGCCATACCTATTTCCTTTTAGGTGCCCTTTCCTTGGTCTTTAACTGGGCATCCTGCAGTTTTCTTCCCAGCTCGTCATCTTTTGCAAGTGCCAGGAAGTCCCCTTCCAATCCAAGGACCTTGAGCACGTTCATATAATGGCCTATGCTCACCGATGGCTGCCCCTTCTCAATTGAAATAAGCGTATTCCTCCCAATTCCGGCCCGTTCAGCTACCCTTTCTCCACTAAGCCTTCGCCTTAGCCGGGCAAGCTGTATCTGCTCACCTACCGTTTCCAGAATTTGAAGGGTCTTTGGGAGCAATATGGCGCTTTTCTTTGTCATAAAGTTTAATTTATTGTGCTAATATAGATAATTTGTTTATTATTTTAAACATTAAGATAAGAATGAAATACGATTAAATAAGCTTTAATTCTGGTACAGAAACGAGACACGGGATTGTGACACGAGTTTAGACCACGAAAGAGAAAATGACTCAAAAGGGTTTGGCAAGAAATTTAAAGCTTCTCACTTATT
>JANQSY010000045.1 GCA_028279065.1 Cytophagales bacterium | reverse complement strand
GGTAAAAGATTACTGGGAAGGCTTACATTATCCGGACCTCGTAGGATCGGCCATAGACCCTGATTATCAATATAAATGCATAACACGAACATATAGAATACCACTTGCGAAATTCACGGGAGTGGGAATGTCAGGCGTCAACAAAGTCGTAGTTGCATTTGATCAGGCAAATGAACCGGGTTTCACCAATGTAACCGGCGAGATTGCCATAGACGAAATTGAATTTTCAAATTAGGTTAATATCATGAAATCGAATTTGACCCTGTTACTTATTGCGGTTATTGGTTTGATCACAATTCAAACAATTTCGCAGAATGTTAGCGAATCCAGTTCTCCGTCAGAAATAGGCAAGGAGGGTGGATATGAGTTCAAAATGCCTCCTAAAAAAGGAGCTTCTCCTCAAGAAGCAGCGGCTCTTCGCATAGACCGATACGAGCTTCAGGTATTGAGTAAAAATACTCAGCTAGGCAACCCCGGAGACCGGTTGCTAACCATATCAGGAGCTGGCTTTTACTTAACGGCGACAAGTCCAAGCGTGGTTATCAATGGTAAACTGATATTTGAAGATAACACAACCAATGGCTCCTCAACCGAGTTATATGTGATTCTAAAAGAGGAGCATCTTAAGCAATTCGAAGGCCTTGGTGATACTCTGGAAATATTGGTCAAAAAAGGATATGGGCAAGCCGAGGGTTCCTATGCCAAAGTAGTAGCCAACAAGAAGGATTTCATGGATCCGCAAACGCTGCCAGAGGTCTCTGTTTTATTCAGGGATGGGAATTTTTACCGCGAAAAACAGTAAGCAGCCTTCCGGTAAAATAAAAACCGAATCCGGGAATCAGTTGCGTTGCCTTTCTACTAAAATCTTCCTCCCAATACTGTGTTCATTATTCTGAAAAATGAAAAAGTACATTCCGTCCTTAACAAAGTCCGGAAGTGAGATAGAAGTGTTTGAATCCCCCGCTAAGGTGGTTTGATAGACCTTCTCCCCTTTCACATCAATTACATAAAGGGTTCCCTCAAAATTTCCATCGATGAAAAGCTCATCCCGGGCAGGATTGGGATAGAAGTTTAGCCCTGCCAAGGTATTTCCTTCCAGAGCTGTGAAAAAAGCCAAAACACAATCAGAAGTATCGGTGCATCCATTGATGCTGATAAGTACAGCATAATTTCCACTTGAGGATATGGTATAGGTTTGGGAGGTGGCTCCGGGGATGGGTACGAACCCCGCATCACAATCAAGCCACTGATATGTCGCTCCGCTTTGGGCTACAGTCAGATCGTTTCCAACTATGCTGATGGTGTCGTTGATCTCCTGTATGGTCACATTCATAGTGATCACGGAATCACAACCCGCAGCGTTTGGAACGGTATCGGAATATGTTCCTGTCACGTAATAAACGTGATTTCCACTTGGTGAAACCACAGAGTCACAGCCAAGAGCGATCTGGGATGCTGTACTGTTATTGTTTATGGTCAGATCGATATTGAAGATCGAATCGCAGCCTGCCGGGTTGGGAATAGTATCCATATAATTCCCTGAGCTGGTCCAAACATAGTTACCACTCGGAGAGGTATAGCTTTCACATGCTGATACCGTGTCATTGACCATGATGGGCGCTGCCGGTGCGAGGGTCTTTCCGAGAACCCAGTTGGAAGTACTTCCATTTAGGGTGAATCCGCTCAGAGTGCCATCATTGGAAGAAACATCTTCGATCAATGTGGTCACACCGCTGTTGTTGCCTCCCGCGGTTCCATGGTTGAAACGATAATAGGCTACCAAGCCGGTGGGAACAAGGCATAATTCCCTTGCGGTGTCCCCCTGGATCTGTTGGGGTGTCCTGGCCACATCCCATACCCTGACCTCATCGATGATCCCCTGGAACGGAATTGATCCTCCAGAAACCCGTTGTCCGATAGACAAATTAGCATTTCCTGAAGGGGTATTTACCGTTGTAAGGGATCCGGTTCCTACCTGGTTACCATTCACGTACAGGAATCCTGTACCATTGTTCAATACAAAAGCTACATGGACCCATTGCGCAACAGGAACCACCCCTCCTGGAGATGAAATATTGGCATTGGTACCACCTGAAATATAGACCAATCCCCTACTCCCAGACACCGAGAAGCTGTTTCTGGATCCTACTGCATTCAGGCCATAGTCCATAATGCAAAGGTTGGATGATGGGGCACTGGCATCGACAAATACCCATGCTTCAAAGGTCCTGTTGTTGGCCCCTAGAACTCCGGGGAAAGTGGTGTTCACAATATCATTGCCCCCGGCAAAGTGCAAGCCGTTTTGGGCATTGGAAATGGAGGAAATACAAACAAAGATCAGGCTTAGTGCGAGTAGTGATAAGGCTTTCATTTTCAAGAATTTTGGCGAAATTATGGCATTTCCAATGTCATTTTCCCGCGAGGTAATTTTTGCCCTCTTTTTCAACCTTTTGAAGTGGCTACCAAAGGATCTCAATGTACTCTGATCTGGATATTGACCCGGGGTTGAGTCCGGGCTCTCCTTCGGGGATATCATGGTTTAGAAGCTCATAGTATTCTATCCAGGCAGGGAAAAAATCTCCCGTTTCCGGCTCCTTGAAGGTCATGAGTTGAAGCGTAAATACTTCCTCACCCCCATTTGCTTCTTTGAAACATTCATATAGTAACTCGCTGCAATAATATTTTTCATCATTGAGCAGGAATACCTGGTCGTAGGGCTTCCCCAATTGTTGAAGTGCAAAATCTGAAGCTCCATCGATCAAAAATTGGTGTTCAGGCTTCAATCTGCCGAGCGCCACGTTCCTTATCTCTTGAGTATCCCCACTGCGTAAGAAGAATTCTTCCAAAGAGGTCAACTGAACCTGTTCCCCAATGGCCTCGATCACCCTTAAGGTGTCATCTACTTGCACTACCATTCCACAGTGGGAAAAGTCCCTCCCGTTTATTCCTTCAGTGACAGACTCGATAGCGTCACAAAGCTCTCCACAATTCAGATCCTGAAAAAGAAGATCTCCTGCTTTAAGGTCTAACTCAGACCGTTTTGTGGAACAGCAAAGTATTCCCAAACAAATACCAAACAACAGGATTAGAAAAAAGGATCGGCTCGATACCGTCACTTTCAAAGGGTACCAAACATTTCGACATATTCATCAAAAGAAGCTCGGTCCATTTTTCTTTTCTTCCACTGATCCAGGGTCAGTACCTTGTTTATATATGCACTTCCTTCCTGGATCTTTACTCTGAATTCCAGATTTGACACATGCCCTGTATTTGAGATCCTATTCAGCCAATTATGAAAACCTGAGACAGGGTTGAACCAGTAGGAAGCCGCAACAATCTGGTTTCGTTCCTCCTGTTCCTGCATTATTCGATTAGAGACCTCAACCATGTATTGATTCCGGACCAAGCGATATGCCCCACGCACCATATCCTGCTCCATAAGGCTATCATTTTTTGCAGGCTCCAGTTCCTTTAGTTCAGGAAGAATATCATAGGCTTCGGATAATATCTGATCCTCTTCTCTATCATATATTTCATCCGTACCATCCCGCCCGGCTTCGATCATTGCCATCATTAGATCTGCCGGCTTTTTGAGAAGAACAAATTGGTTGACCGTCCCAGGAAGAGCCACGGTTAAAAGGAGCCATATCCCAACCATCTTTAATGCCTGATCCGCCTGGCCCTTGCCAAAGCGGATGACTAGAAAGACCAAAACCATCCAAATCAGGAGATAAAGAACATAGACGAGCCAAAGGGTAAATAGATTTCCCTTATCAGGAGAATGCATTATTAATAGATCCGGGATCCAGACCAACAAGCTAAGGAGGACCAGCATTCCCAAACCGATAGTGGCCAGTCTCTGCAATAGCCAGTTGGTAGTAGAAGGTTGCTGGATCTTAAGCAACGGCATGAATCCAAGGTCCAATTCCATGCCTTTGATGTTGTAGGTCAAAACGATCAGCAACAACGGCATGAGGTAAATCCACACAAAGGAGAAATCCAAGGCACCCAATTGCACAAATTCCGGATTTGAGATTTCTGCCGTTAGATCGTTGTCATACGCTGTGCTCCACATG
>JANQSY010000043.1 GCA_028279065.1 Cytophagales bacterium | reverse complement strand
TGCGGATTTTGACCCCACTATCCCAAATACCCCTGGCATGGCAGAGAGCTACAAAGGCACCCAGGAAAAAGCTGCCTTGAATCTGGGAATCTACCTTGTTGACATTTCCTATGCAGTAGCGTATGATGAGATCGATCTTGCAGCTTCCTATTATGTTGATGGGAACGACCTTGCTGAGTATCTGGGTGAGGGAAGGATCTTTAATCAGGCCATATTAAGGGACTATGGCGATAGGATCGAGAATGATTCAGCTCTTATGCAGCTGAACGAAGCGGTGGTTAATGCCAGGATGAGCTTCAAAGAGGATAAACGTATTAGGGTTGGTACCTTGATCTTGTCAGGAATGTTCATTGAAAGGCTATATCTGGCAACTCAGATCCTGACCAATTATCCGGGTGAAGACCTTCCGGAAGATGTAAAGAAAAACATCCTTTCTCCCGTGATGACATCAGTTTATAAGCAAAAGGAACCACTTTCCAACTTGGTCGAATATATTGACGAGATCATAACGGATGATGATCCAAGGATCGTTTACAACGAACTAATAGCACTGCAGGGGGATTATGAGAAGTTGAGTGCTAGTTGGGATACCAATGATGCCAATGCACTTGCATTACTTACCGATGAGGATTTTCTGGCAATCGCCCAAAGGGTAGAAAAGATCAGAGGAATGGTTATCGGATCAGGTTCCTAGGTTCTATTTAATGGTCCAGGTATTTGGACCCGTAAGTAGTTCGTCGAGATCACCTTTCCCCTTTTCTTTGATTGCACCTTGGATCTGATCTCTCATTAGCTCTTCATAGCAGGTTCTATCCTCTTTGTACAGGACTCCAAAAGGCCTCGGAAATTTCATCTTGGGATTGATTTCCTCAAAGAATTGAGTCAAAATACCTGCCAGGAGTTTTTTGCTTGGGTCATGTACCCAGACGTTTTCCGGTAGGTCCTCCATCGAATTGATCGAAACAAGCTTCGGCCTCAGCCCTTCAAGAACTATCGCCTTCAGATCTCCCTCGTTTCCAAAGACCAATGGCTTTCCTTCTTCTAGGAATAGCGTGGTTTCCTTCTTGGTTTTTTTATCCGTAAATCGCTCAAATGCACCATCATTGAAAACATTGCAGTTCTGATAGATCTCTACCAGAGAGCTTCCCTTATGATCATTTGCCTGGACCAGGATATCTCTAAGGTGCTTGGGATCCCTGTCCATGCTCCTGGAGACGAATGTTGCCTCTGCCCCCAATGCAAGTGCCAAAGGATTGAAAGGATGATCGACCGATCCAAAGGGGGTCGATTTGGAGATACTTCCCTGGGGAGAGGTAGGGGAATACTGGCCCTTGGTCAGCCCGTAGATCTCATTATTAAAAAGCAGGATATTCAGGTTGAAATTTCTCCTGAGAAGATGGATAAGGTGATTTCCCCCAATGGAAAGGGCATCTCCATCCCCGGTTATGACCCAGATATCCAGGTCGGGGTTAACGGCTTTTAATCCGGACGCGATAGCAGGTGCTCTTCCATGTATCCCATGCATCCCATAGGTATTGAGATAGTAAGGAAACCTGGATGAGCAGCCAATTCCAGATATGAAAACTATATTCTCCCTGGGAACACCGAGTTCAGGGAGGATAGTTTGAACTTGTTTCAAGATTGAGAAATCCCCGCAGCCAGGGCACCATCTAACTTCCTGGTCGGACGTAAAATCCTTGGGACTAAGGCTTTGAGTATCTTTTTCTACCTCACTCGACTCTTTCATTTCAAATACTTTTTTACTTCTTCCTTTATCTCAATCACATGGAAAGGCATTCCTTTGATCTTTGTGATAGGTTTTGCATCGATCAAGAACTCACTGCGTATCATGGAGCATAATTGGCCGCTGTTCAGCTCCGGTACCAGGACGGTTTTGAACTTTTTAAGCACTTCACCAAGGTTTTTCGGAAAAGGGTTCAAATACCTGATGTGTACCTGGGAAATGCTGTATCCTTCTTCTATCAGCTCATTGACGGCATGTTCAATAGCTCCATAGGTGGATCCCCATCCAACCACAAGACAATCCCCTGATTCCTCTCCATTCTCGATCTCCTGATCCTCAATGGAGTCAACGATCTTTTGGATTTTTTCAGCCCTCACCCGAACCATTTGCTCATGGTTTTCAGGGTCATATGAAACGTTTCCCTCGATCGGGGTTTTCTCCAGCCCACCAACCCTATGCTCCAAACCCTTGGTGCCGGGGACGGCCCAATTCCTCACCAGTTCTTCGTTTCTCTGATATGGGTAGAAGGGATCTCCATTAGGAGATTTTTCCATCTTACGGGATTTTATGGGGGTCAGGTCACTGGCTCTTGGAAACCTCCATGGTTCCGATCCGTTGGCAATGTAACCATCAGAGAGAAGCATTACAGGAGTCATATGCTCAATAGCTATCCTGCAGGCCTCGTATGCGGCTCCAAAGGCCGACGTTGGGGAATATGCTGCTAAGACCGGCATAGGGGCTTCACTGTTCCTCCCGTATACGGCCTGAAAAAGATCTGATTGTTCTGTCTTGGTTGGCAGACCTGTAGAGGGCCCACCTCGTTGAACATTGCAAATTACCAATGGCAACTCAAGCATTACCGCCAAGCCCATGGCTTCGGTCTTTAGGGCTATTCCGGGACCTGAACTGGCTGTAACCCCAAGAGCTCCGCCGAAAGCAGCTCCGATGGCCGAAGTGATCGCCGCAATCTCATCTTCAGCCTGAAAAGTTTTTACCCCGAAATTCTTATACCTGGACAGGAAATGAAGGATATCCGAGGCAGGAGTGATTGGATAGGAGCCATAGAAAAGATCGAGACCTGATTTTTCCGCCGCAGCTATTAGACCCATTGCCAGGCCATGGTTACCAATGATATTCCTATATGTTCCTTTTGGCAGAGGGGCAGGCTCAACCTCGTATCTTGAAGTAAATGCTTCCGCCGTATCTGCAAAATTGTAACCAGACCTTAAGGCTTTGAGGTTGGCTTCAATCAGGGTATCCTGACCTTTGAATTTTAACCTAATAAATTCTTCTGTCCTCGCAAGTTTTCTGTTGTACATCCAATACAGGTATCCAAGGACAAACATATTCTTGCATCGATCGATTTCCTTTATCCCAAGTCCTGATTCTTTCAATGCGGTCCTTGTGATCTTGGTCACATCAATTTTGTGAACTTGAAATCCATCCAGGCTTTGATTCTCAAGAGGGTTTTCCCCATCAATGAATTCGGCGAGTTTCAGATTTTTGCTATCAAAGCCATCTATGTTGGCGATGATTATGCCTCCCTTTTTCAGATTGTTGAGGTTTGATTTCAAGGCAGCGGCATTCATTGCGACAAGGACATCGTATCGATCCCCTGGAGTAAAAACCTCAACACTTCCGAATTTCAGTTGAAAACCGGAAACTCCCGCAAGGGTACCTTTTGGTGCTCTGATCTCGGCCGGGAAATTTGGAAAGGTGGCGAAATCATTTCCATGAAAACTGCTAGTCTCGGTAAACTGGCCTCCGGTCAGTTGGATCCCGTCTCCGGAATCTCCCGCGAAGCAGATCACTACCTCTGATATCTTCTCGTTTATTGATGGCATTCCAATGCAAATCTGGTTTCGAAAACCGGTATATCAAACCTTTTTCAAAATAATCCTTTTAGATTTCTGTTAAGAACAAAACCGGTGTTCTTTGGTTTCAGAATCAAGCTAAAAATGTCAGAGAGGTGCGGAGATGGTTATTAATCCATAAATGGTATGCTGATAGCTTATTTATTGACTTTATTTGAAAAAAAATCTGAATGAAAAATATCCCATGCTTTCTGGTCCTGCTTATTGGGATTTATTCCTGCGCACCGGACCCTGCCCAGGAACTCACTTCCTATGATACGGACATGGTTGCTACTTGGCCTGATGAGGAATATGACTTTTCGCGCGACTCGGTTTTCATTCTTTATGACAAGATTCTTGAATTGCAGGAGGATACAATTATTCTTTCCGACAGCGATCTTGACAGAAAGATCATTCAAGAGGTCTACAATAATATGATCGCCTATGGTTATGTACCTTCCGACTCTACGGCAACCGATACCACCAACCCAGATATTGATATAGCTCTCGTCCTGACCAAGTTTCAGGGTCAAAACATTCAGGGAGCTCAAAATGGGGGTACCTGGTATGGCTACCCAGCATATTGGAACCCCTGGTATGTTGGGTATCCCGGAACTGGATGGTATTTCCCGGGATATACTTACATATATTCCTATCAAACAGGGGCAGTGGTAATCGCCATGTTTGACTGGTCAAAGAGGAACCAGGAAACCCAAATCCCTATATGGGAAGCCGGGATAGGAGGTGTCTTAGAGGGGAATGATATTGAAAATAGGGTTCTCTGGGGCGTAGATCAGGCCTTTGGACAATCCTCTTACCTAGACCAGACCAATTAGACCAATCAGACCATGAAGAAATTATACATAAGCCTGATCCTTGTAACAATATTTGCCATTTCATCGATTGCAAGGGATGGTGATTCCGGAGTAGAAAACAACGGGTTCTTTGCCTTTAACTATTCCATGGGAACCACTTTTGGGTCTTCAAATGAATTTATAGGAGAACCTAGTTTTCGAGGTTTTAATTTCGATTATAGAAGGAAGTTGAATCCCAATGTTTCTGCAGGAATACTTTTGGGCTACCAACACTTTTATGAGAAACTTGATAGGGATCTTTATCAAGCCCCAAACAATCCAGGGGTAACCATCAGCTCTGTTCAATCAAGACTTTTGAGTGTTATTCCAGTAACTATACAAGGGCATTACTATTTTGTCAATGACTCCCGATTTGAACCATATCTTGGCTTCGGAATAGGGGTTTACAAACTAGAATATGAAAAATGGTGGGGAGCAGCAGAGGATGCGAACGATGAATGGAAGTTAGGGATGAATGGGCAAATAGGAACAACCTTTGCAATCACACCTGATTATTTCGGGATCAATTTAGGCCTGGTTTATCATTGGGTCCCTTCTTATGAATACAATGAAATAGACGGAGTGACATTCCTAAATCTAAACCTTGGTCTTTATTTGAATTTCTGATCTTTTCATTTGACAAAAAAAAGCCCGGCAGCGATGCCGGGCTTTTTAATTTGAGGTTTAATTATCAGTCCTCATCATCTTTTTCAAGCATGACATCACCAAGTTCAGCGAAGTCTCCATTGTTATAAAGCTGTACGTTTAGTCCAGTACTTCCTGTTGAAACCACGACGTTTCCGGCGGGCTCGTTGATCCAGATCTCAAAATTGTAAAGACCCGAATCAAGGTCCTCAACCTGGAACCTCACATCCGCACTTGGAGTACCTGGGGTTACCTCCTGGAAGGTATAGACCTCCAACTCTCCGCTTGTTGCAGGCCCGGCATAATAGAGATATACCCGTGGAGACATGGTTCCCGGAACAGTATCATAATCCAGGGTAGGTCCATCAACTGTGAAGACAAATTGCTGACTCCTGGCATAACCGTCACCATCCATATCTACGATACTGTCCACCGTAACGTTATTGATGGTGTACTCCCTAAAATCATAGGCAGTGTTTTCAAAGGCCAGTTGTTTGCTTTCGTCTCTGGTAACTACTTGAAGGAGGAGTGTATCTCCATTTGAGGGATTTAGAGCAAGAATTCCAAGATCATATTCCTCTCTGATAATTCCCAAAGCGTTTGCATCAACATTGTCCGTGATTACATCTCCAAAGCCTTTTCTTTGGATAACATAGCCATCGAAAGTACCAAGAGGGACAACTTCAATGAAAAGATTTTGGTTTTCATCAAAGTATCTTCTTTCCAACCAATATTCAACATTGGCAACAGTACCTGACTGTCCAAGTGAAACTACACTGGTAGAAAACGATCTTGAGCTATAGTATCCGTCCCCACTGCTATCCACGCCATTGGTCCATGTTACATCCTGTAACTCAAAGGAAATGGTAGAGTCCAATGCAACTGTTTCAATCTGACCTAGAAAACCTCTGGAAAGAATTCTTCTGTCCGAACTGGCCTGAATAATGTTAACCGAGAGTGTATAATCATTCCGGTCAGAGACATTTTCATGAAAATCAATCGTTCCAAAATCAATATTCGTAACTCCACCGCCTTTGGAAAAGGAAAAATTACCGGTTTTTGCTAGCGTGGTCCCTGAGCTTGAACCGGAAGATTGGAGAGACAATGAAGCATAGGCTGTTTCTGAATAACCATCCGGGGCATCAGAATTGACACTGATATCACAGGTAACCTTAGCATGTGTGTAGTAGCCATTTCCATTTATATCGCTCCTCTCGGTTACTGCGATATTGGTAATGTCATAATATCCTCCATCTTTTGGTGAAGTTTGAGAAGGAAGGTCATCTGCTTCTTCCTCACAGGAAACATTTAGGATCATAAGACCTGCAGAGAGGACGAGCAGAAAAACTTTGGAAAATCTATTAAACATATACATCAAGTTTTTGGCAAAGAAGGCCAAATAAAGGGATTTTTGACCAAAAAAAAAACACATCGTCGGGGTGATATTTTCCTCCATAAGAGGAGAATGGCTCAATTTCTTACCTATCAAACCATTCCTTTGTCAAAGCTCTGGCAAAGTTTAGGTAATCCTGCCTTCTTTTTCAATTCCGGCCTGCAAACCTGTAGCGTATACCAAAATGATCCAGATGGCCACCAGGACTGGATAGGTTTTAACCAGGAAAAAAAAGAAACAGAAAAAAGTGAAACCCGAATCTCGAATCTCACTCTTTGACCTGTCTTGTGGGCCCTGCTGGGCTTCCCCGAACTAGTCGGGGACGGGCTTCTCGCCCACCAGATCCAAGGATTTGCAGCAACAAAAAAAGAGCAATTCTCACTCCCGAGTCTCGCTCTCTTTTCTCAATTGTGGGCCCTGCTGGGCTCGAACCAGCGACCACCTGATTATGAGTCAGGTGCTCTAACCAACTGAGCTAAGGGCCCGAATGGTTTAAATAAACCACTCAAAAATCTTTCCCTTGTCAAGGTGCAGCCTGCCTTAGCCGAGGTTAGGACAGGCAAGTAGTCAAATGAGCTAAGGGCCATTTCCAAATTGGATTGGAAATTGGCCTGCAAAGCTACAATTTTGCCGCCTCATGAGCAATCTCGAGAGAGTTCAAACAAAGAGAAATTGGAGGAAAAGAGCCTGATCCTTTTTGACCTGGGAGGGGTTATTATCAATTTGGATTGGCAAAGAAGTTTTGATGCCGTTTCAGTGCTTTTTGGTGTTGAAGCCGCTGATCTACAGGTCATGATCAAGAACAATGCCTGGTTCCAAGAACTAGAGGTAGGTAGGGTAGACAAGGTTCAATTCTATAAAGGCATAAAATCGGAACTCAATAGGGATTTTTCGATCCAGGATCTTGACCATGCCTTTAACCTTATGCTTCTGGATATCCCTTATTCAAGGATCAAAGTTGTGGAACAACTAAAGGCATTCGGAAAGAATGTCGCATGCCTCAGTAACACGAATGTATTTCATATGGAAAAGTTTGATGAGATCCTCAGCTCGTCTTCTGATTACGATCGGATTTCGGATTTAATGGATTATACTTTTCTTTCTCATGAGATCGGATTTCGAAAGCCTCAAAAAGAAGCCTTTTTGCGAGTTTGCGAAGAGGCTCAAACTTCTCCTGATCAAATTCTGTTCTTTGATGACATAGAAGAGAACATCGATGCTGCCACGGCCCTTGGTATTGAGAGCATTCAGGTAAAGGACAAATCCATAGATCAACTATTGAAGTTTTGAGCACAAAGCAAATCCTGATTTTCACGTTATTGCTGGTGGTAACCTTTATTACTACCACCGTCGCCGGGATGGAATGGGTTAATGGAAGTTTTATTCTTGATCCTGAGAATACTAAGAATGTTGATTGGTTTTCCTGGGCTAATATTTCTCAAGGATTGGTGTATTCTGTTTCCTTCCTTGGGATCCTGACCTTCCATGAATTTGGCCATTATTTGACAGCAAGGTATTATGGGATCAGGACCACACTTCCATATTACATCCCCTTTTGGTTTGGCCTTTCGCTTTCCTTTGGAACCATGGGTGCATTCATAAGGATCAAGGAACGCATCGAGTCACGGCGACAATACTTTGATGTCGGGATCGCAGGGCCACTGGCTGGTTTCGTTGTAGGCTTGGGTATTCTGGTTTACGCATTTTCGACTCTTCCTCCTGCTGATTATTTATTCACATACAATCCTGACTACAAACAATATGGGGAGAATTTCCAGGAATACATTTACCAAGATATCGATGTTCCGATATTCAAGGTAGGGAAGAACCTGTTGTTTCTGATACTTGAAAACACATTGGTCAGCGATCCAAGCAGAATACCTAATGGTTATGAGATGATACATTATCCATTGGTCTTTTCCGGCTATCTGGCTATGTTCTTCACCGCGTTAAATCTTCTGCCGATAGGTCAATTGGATGGTGGTCATGTGATCTTTGGCCTCTTCGGGTATCAAAGATCCAGGGTCATTTCGGAGATCCTTTATATAGGATTTGTTTTTTATGCAGGCTTTGGATGGATCCATCCCTTTCTACCTACAGATGAATTGCTTTACATGATCCCTCTCAACATCGCCTTGTATTATTTAATGTTTGGAAGAATGAGGCAGAATCGAATGGATATCTTGTTAGTAGCTACTTCAGTTTTTGCCGCTCAATTTCTAGGCTCCTATTTTTTTCCTGGTCTGACCGGGTATACAGGCTGGCTGGTGTTTGCATTTTTGATTGGAAGGTTCCTTGGCGTTTATCACCCCCCAGCACTTCAGGATGATGAGCTCGACACTAAAAGGAAGATTTTGGGTTGGCTGGCCCTCCTGATCTTTTTGTTATGCTTCAGCCCGGAGCCCTTTACCTTCGAGGTTCCTTCTGGGCAATAAGAGCCTCAAATCCCCCTTCGAGATTATAGACATTCTTAAAACCATGTTGGAGAAGGAATTTTGCTCCAACGTTTCCTCTTACCCCGGTTCTACAGCAAAGAACAAGTTTCTTACCTTCGTATTTTTTCAAGGCCTCCGCTTTATCAGGCATTTCGTATAAGGATAGTCTTTCCTTGACGTGGGGGTAGTCATCATATTCCCAATCATCTCTGACATCCACCAATACGTATGCATCGGGATACTCAGTAATCTCTTCTGCGAATTTCTTTGCTGGTATTACGGGAGCCTTCACTTCTTCAAATAGATCCTTTGAGTTACATACTGAAAATCCTTCTCAAAGTAAATCAAATAAAATCCATCTTCAAGATCTGAGAGGTCAAGGAAGGTTCTTTCCTTGGAAAATTCCTCATTGAAAATTATCCTGCCCTGGTGGTCCACGATCCGGATCTTATCATATTCCCCATAAATATTTATTGTCCCACTGCTTGGATTTGGCCCAACGGCAACGTTATACTCCGGTTTCTGATTGGGTTTTTGAACAACCTTTTCAGGTGGAGAGGCAATGGGACGGGTGACCTTGCCGAAGACAGGGCGGAAAAGCATGCTGCCAGGGAAGAAGTCACTTTCCCGCTTCCAACCACTTGTTCCGGTTTTTGAGAAGATCCTGGAATTGGAATTGTTGTTCTGATCATAACCAACATGAACGAGATCATCACTGAACTGTAACCAACCTATGTATATGCTATCTGAAACTGGGACCGCAGAATCCAGTAAATACCGGTGAAAGGTTTTACCTTCTTCGGGAAAAACTATTACGGTATCCATTAAGTAGATTATATCATCCTGGAGCCTGTTGAGTTTACTCCAGATCCTTAGTCCGATCTCCTGCCCTGCAACATTTACATCTGATGGTTGAAATTGAATGTCAAAGGCTGTCAAGGTATCAGGTTCAAACAGATGGTATTGGTATGCAACCTGACCAAAGGCTGTTCTTATTCCAATTGTCCCTTCGGGGTTTCCGTCATCATAGGCATAAAAATCCATTAAGTGACCATAGATCTCCAGCGTGTCATTTATCCTTGCATCGTAGCCCCTCCTGAGGCTATCACCATTTCCTACTAGAATAAATGTTTTTGATATGATCTGTGAATCTCCGCTTACCGAGAGACTTTCATAAACCGTGGAATCTGTGAGTAATATGGATGAAAGGAAACCATCGATGACTTGAGCCGGAAAAGAGTCAATATAGTATGGGGGGAGATTTGGATTCAATTCATCACGCAATTCCACCCAATATGTAAAACTTGAGAAGGTATCATCCAAGGTTCTGATCCTTGTGCTGTTAGAAGGACCAAATAGTTCTATCGCTGTCAGATCTACAGCATGATTGGCAGGAACCGCTGAATAATCATTGAAGACTGTACCCTTGGTTTCAGTCAATGTTCTATCCAGGAAGTATATGTCGTTTTTGTTCCTTCCCCTGTTAAAATAGATATAATCCACATTCCAGATGTCAAAAGACCCGGACTGTGTTCCCCTTGTTCGAAAACGAAATTTAAAATCCGTCCTGAAGTATTTCGGATCGGTGATCGGTACCATTGCAAGGAAGAATGTATCAGTCATATTCGTGCCCCCTGGATTAATAATGGTATCGGAATTTTCAGCTACTCTTCCCCATACAAGGTTCCATGTTGTATCACCGCCATCCCAGAAATCAAGCATCAGCGAATCCAAATGCGATCGCTCAGGAGCGTCACCCCGGCCACCTTGTTGCCAATAGAAGCTTAAGTAGAGGCTGTCGCCAGGAAAATATAGAGCGAGATTTATGTCTCTTGATTCAAGGAAATCTGCAGCCCCTTTTGGGTATCCATCAACAAACTCATAGGGTCTGCCAGTTTCATCCAGACCATCAAACATAGCTACTCCAAGGCTGGGCGGATGGTATGCAGCCCCCCAAACCGCATTTGTGCCACCGCCCGGCTCCCAAATGTTGGTATCCGGAATTCCCAGATAGGCAGAAAAATCTTCAAATATTGGCAGGAGGATGTTACTGGAAGATGAGTTGGAAGGGGGGGTGGAAAAAAGACTTTTCGCCTTTTTTGGAGGAGTCAGTTTACTTTGCTCATAGTACAATTGTCCCAGGGCCTCAAGACTGAACAAAAGGCAACTGGCCAATAAACTGGCAAAAAAAAGTTTACTCCTCATCAATTTCCAATGAAGACAACGTATCCGAGACAGGTTTATTTCCGCAAATCCAAAGGTCAATTCTATCTCCGATCCTCACAATATCTCCTCTCTCAAAGCTTGGATAGGTTCTGACTATGGTTCCTAGCTCGATATCCTCTACCAATTCATAATCGATGATCCCGACTACAAGACCTGAGCCAAGGATTGCATATTCCCCCTCCTCAAGGGTAAGTCCAACCAATTGGGGGACCTTGAACCTGGTGGTTCCACGGCCATCTCCTACAATAAGATCGATCAATGTTCCCTTGGCTACCGAGTCACCCGGAGAAATCTGGCTTGAATTGACCCATGTTTCCAGGACCACATTGGCAGCCAGGTCTGGTTTGTATCTAACCTTGCCGGGCTTTAGTCCAAAACTCATCAGGATTTTCCTGGCGCTGGACAAGGTTACATCTTTCAGGTCGGGAAAAACGATCAACGGTGGGTTTTGTGGAGTGATCGACAAATAGATCTTCCTGTTTTCCTTAACCTTCGAACCACGGGCCGGGTTTTGTGAAATGACTGAAAGGGGCGGCATATCAACCACATAACTACTGTCATATATCGCCCAGCGAAGGTTTCTTTTCTCCAAAAAATCTGCGGCCTCTTCAAGGCTCATTCCCTCCAGGCCAGGAACTGTTAGAGTTTCTCCATGATTGGTCCTGATCGGGAGATAGATCTTGAAAAAGACCAATAGACCAATTATGGTTATTCCCAGGATAACCCCCAGGTGCTTAAAGAGTTTCTTAAGGTTTGAATCCACTAGAGTTTAACTGTTTTTTCCTGCCTTTGCTCCCCAAACTCAAGGATCTTGGCAATGAAATCGATCGGTTTATAACCTTTTAACGCAGTTTGATGAAAGATACATGTAGCGGGTGTCATTCCGGGAAGACTGTTGACCTCAATGATTATCACTTCCACCTTTTCTGAGTCATAGATCCTAACAAAAGCATCGATCCTCGCATAGCCCTGGACATTTAAGATCTCAGCGGTTTGCCGGAGAACTTCTTTGACCTTTTCTGAGATTTGGGCATCCTCCGTTGGATCTTCGGAAAATCTTGCCGGAGTAATATTTTGCCCTTCCCCTGCAAGGAATTTTTCTTCAAGGGAAAGCACTTCCCCAATTGTTAGAGCCTCTGAAGGGTCAAAAATTTCAAAGTTTATTGAGCCATTTTTATCATAAGTGGTTAGGAGTCCGCCGGTAATTTCAAGAAACCTTTGTGCATCCTTTTTTTCGACCAATTCTTCTACCAGAAATGCCTGTTTGAATGGAAATTCCTCTTTAGGGTCCAAACCAAGTATCTCCGTGGGCTCTTTTGGCCAATCCAAATCAGGCCTGAATGTCATCTCAGCAAAGGCAATAAATTCTTTTTCATCATTAATCCTTTTGACGGCTGAGGAGCAACCATCATCTGCAGGTTTGCAGATCAATGGAAAGCTGAGAGCCCCTAATACCTTTTCCAATTCTGTCTCCGGACTTCTTTTCCAGTTCTCCTTGTACACTAGGACATGTCGCGGGACCAGTATGCCATGAGAAGCCAGGATCTCGTTTGAAACGTATTTGTTTATAGTGGTTTCTGAACTTTTGGAAGGTGAACCATTGTACGGAATATTCAATTCTTCAAGCTCGGATTGAAGTTGCCCATCCTCGCCCGGCCTACCATGTAGAGCTATAAAAACCTGATCGAAATTGGCCTTTAGATCTTTTAGGTCGATCTGCTTTGCTTGTGGAAGATCACCACCACTGAATATCCTTGTAATATCAGATGATTCCTTCCTTATTTTACCCAGGATCTCATTTTCCTTCTTTCCTTTTACAAGTTCTGCTATGTCATCAGCATTGTCCTTTAACAAAAGGTTGATCGGGATCTCAAAGAGTTCATATTGTCCCTCTGACCCGGTCAGGAAGATTGGCGTAGGGACAAACTCTTTTGAAGAAGCTAATTTTTCATAAATGTTCCTGCCGCTTTCAACCGAGATATGTCTTTCCGAGGAGTACCCACCCAGGATCACTGCTACCCTTTTCCTTTTTCCGGTTGCCGTTGCTAATTCTTTGATCGATTTGGAAAGGCGGCTTTCCAAAGCCTCAACTTTTTTAGAATATGCGCCGCTTTTTATCCTTTCCTGAAGGGAAACCTGGATGATGTAGGTGATCAACTGAGACGGATCAAGCCCGATCTCAGCGGCCTGATGAAAAAAGAATGATGAAGGCATCATTCCAGATGTGGTATTGGGGTCATTCAGATAGACCTCACCACTGTCCATGAAGAAACCGTCGATCCTGGCATAAACGTCAGCCCTCATCTGCTCGAACAGATCTTCACAAGAACGCCGAATTTTTTCAAGATCGGTCTCGGATATCCTCATCGGGGTTTCCTTCCTACTTTTTCCAGGCAGATATTTTGATCGATAGTCAAATACCTCTCCTCCCTTGAGTATCTCGGTCGGGGGTAGGGCAACCGGAGTTCCATTTGAATTTCTCAACACTATGCAGGAAAACTCACGGCCGTTGATGAATTGTTCGACGAGTACATTGCTTTCCTTTTCCTCTGCTTGGAGAACGACCTGGTCCTTTCCAGCAGAGAACAGGGATTCAATGCATGAGATCAGTTGCAATGGGGAATAGACATGTGATCCTTCCAAATGAAGGGGAAATCCCAACCCTGACCTTATGTCTCCAAGATTTTGGATGCTTTCCGTCTTCTCTGTTTCAGAGAGGCTTTCCCATGATTCCCTACTTATTGTTTTCCTGAAAAAGGACCTGTCAATAGCTTCGATCAAGGCTTCCTCATCGGAGAGCTCTATAATGCTCACCCCGATTGATGAACCATGCCTTGGAGATTTGATCACAACCTTTTCTGAAAACTTGGTTCTGAGGGTTTCCAAAACCGAAGTTTGATCCAAAAACCATTCATTTTCTGAAATGACCGAGTAGGGGTTTTGGATCGTTCCGGCAGTCAATAATTTCTTTTGAGCAATCTTATCGATCCCAATGGAGGAAGGAAGAATTCCTGATCCTGAGTAGGGGATCTCAAGCCATTCAAATATGCCCTGGATAGTACCGTCCTCACCATAATTTCCATGGAGGGTGAGAAAGGCAAAATCGATCAAGGAAGGAAGCTCTTCAGGTTCGATTTTCTCTCCGACCGAAGAAATGATATCCTCCAATTCACCATCCTTAAATGGGGCAAGAGATTCAATATAAAGCTGATGATCCTGCTGATCTGCGGGGTAGAATTTGGTGGGGGGGTAGAAATCCCGAATTGTCCCTTTATAGATGTATTGCCAATCAAGGAGGATAAAATTACCCAGGGAATCTACAAAAATGGGAATGGGCTCAAAAAGGGACTTGTTAAGGTTGTCGTAAATGGTCCTCCCACCTGCAAACGATACCTCTCTCTCCCTTGATCGACCTCCGAAGAATATGCCCACTTTCATGGCGCAAAAATACAGAACATGAATTAGGAATGAGGAATTTGAAATCTGGAATTAATAAAACCCCATTTCAATTCATAATTCTATTCACCATTCAATTAACAGCTTTCCTCTTTTTTCAAAATCCCTTCCTGAGGCCCTGACGAGATATAGGCCCTTCTCGAGCTTGCTTAGGTCAAAATCGAAGCGCTGGAATCTCCCTTCAATTTTCCGGTTTATTATGCGCTTTCCATCTACGCGGAAGATCTCGAGGTCGAGGATCTGGTCCACCTGTTGACCGAGATCTACGGTAAACCGCCCCTTGCTTGGATTGGGGTAAAGGCTAAGTTTTCCTTCAATTCTTTTGTTTTCCAATCCTACCGGAAGTGGTGGTGGAGGTGGAGGGTTCCAGCCATCCAGGGTTATTGTATACAACCCATTTCGAACATCTGAGGCTATAAGGGTTCCTGAGGGGAAAAAAGGATAGGTTCCCCAGCATCCTTCAAATCCGGGATAGTTTGATCC
>JANQSY010000037.1 GCA_028279065.1 Cytophagales bacterium | reverse complement strand
AAAACTTTCAGGTTGTTTCTTGATCTCCTCCACTATGGCTTCAAGAGCTTTATCCTTGAACCAACTGTCAGAATATGCCTTCACTCTGAGCAGGTTGATCGAGGCCAGATAATCGCTTACCGATTCTATCAGCCACAGGTGGCCCGGATTATGGGGCTGAACCGCTCCCTTCCAATACTGTCCCTTCAGAATATCATTTACTATGAAAAGCTTTGAGAAGGCTCTGGATATCTTTACCAATATCTCATCGCTGAGATCTTGCTCTGAGTAATGTATTACAACCCCCTTTTCAAAGACCCTTACGGATTTCTTATCATCAAGGACCTTGGTGGTTTTTTCGCCTTTTTTAAACACCAGATGAACTTTGCCGCTGCTCCTCAATGACATTCTTTCATAAATGCTGAAGAGTTCGGATAGGATGCCCGTCGAATACAGGTTTGATATGAACTCGTTTTCTTGTGTACCCCACACCATTAGCTCCAGACCATTGTTAGAAATGGATAAGGGTTCATGCCTTGAAAAGAAGATCAATTGTTTCTGGAGTTCCTCCTGGCCTGATACGCTGATCTCATGGATCTCTTCCTGTAATTCTCCATGGTTCAGTGTACTCCATAGTTTTCTTGGATTATTGAAACGAAAGGTCTTTGGGGATCTTATTTCAGGAACAGAACCAAACGCGGTCACCGGATCAAAGAAATACTGCCTTCCATGATCCAGTTCTGGTTTGAAAGATGGAAACAATCCAGGGCTTGTTCTTTTTGGGCCATAGTATCCGTACTCCATGCGGTTGACGGGGCCGGTACCCTTTTTCAGTTTCAGACCATTCGTATCATAGGCCTTTTGATCTTTTATGAATTCCCCAGGCGGAAGCGGCCAATAAAGATCCTTGGAATAGTACGGGAACTCAAGAGTGCCATTCCAGTCCCTTACTGAAGGATAAAAAGAGATCTTCTGGGCCCCTTTTCGCACCTTTTCCAGATGGATCTTATAAAGGTCAGTGCTGGATTGAGATTTAAGATGTAATGGAAAAAATAGGGCCAGGAAAAGAAATAAACCCTTCAATAGGCGGGAATAGCTTCTTCTACCTTGCCAGTATCTGGACTTCCTCCAAAAGGTTGTTCTCTTCAAACCCATCTTCTGTACTTAAGGGAATAAGATGGTGAAAATATTGATCCTTTTTCTTTTTGATATAATGAACCCGGTTATCTACGATCCCGAAGGGTTCCTGGTCCAAAGACTTTTGGAAAACCAACCCCCTTTCCGGGTCCAACAAGAAGAGATCATATTGGGATGGGGTTTTGACTGAGCTTTTGCTCAGGTATTTCTTTCCCTTGATATGATCGAGGTAAAAATTCCAGTCTTCTTCTTCCAGATCCAACTCTTCGGCAACACCTTCTTTGTTCAGATCAACCCTGATGAGTTTTCCTTCTTTGTTGTGAAAAACGAAAAGTGAATTTCCTAGGAGAGCATAGTTCAGGTCTTTTTCATTCTTCTTTTTAGCACAGGAAGAGCTAAGGATCTCTTTTGGGCAAACCTCTGAGCAAACTTTCTTTTCCTCATTCACCTCGTACATCCTGAGGCAATAATCCTTTTTTCTAAAGTCCCTTACAGAGCTGTAAGATTTTCCAAGGACATGATGTCCTATATAGATGGGTTCTTCAAGAACCTTTACGGGATTGTTCGGATCGTTGTCTGATACGGTTAGTTGATTCTTCAGCAGGATGCGATTATTCCTTACAAGTAGTTCAACAGTTTTGGAGTTCTCCTGCAGAAAAACAGTCGAGTCGTTGGATACGATAACATTTAAAGGCTCTTCACCTGTAGCAAAAGTGTCCTGCACAAGGTTATGTTTGTCCAGGAGATATATGGGCGTCAGCTTCTCCTTATTCCTTTCTCCTATACCGAGGGCCTGGTCCCTGTTCAGGAAATACAGCCTCTTTATGGGAAGGGTTTTATGGGAATAGGCCAAATACTCGTATTCAACAGTACCCCCTCTTCCTAAAGAGGAGAGACTGAAAAACATAAGTACTGGAATTAAAAGGAGGAGGTCCTTTCGCATTGAACTGTAAAGATAAACTTTTGACCCTAAGGTTAAATCCCTATTATGCTTGAATTATCTTTTAAAAAGCACTTGAAGATACCAAAAAGTTCAACGGAGCTTGAAATTTAGGACGGCGTCCGCCATAGCTCGCCAGGAATTTTGAAAAGAAAAAAAGTCGGGAACTAAAAGTAAATGCCCTGTGGTAATTACCACAGGGCGAAGGTGGACTTTGTTTGCTGGAGCCAAATCCTTCTTTGATTTGAAAAGTTGAATTCAATGAATCCCAAATACTTCATTAACAAAGTTGTTTTTGATACGGGCGAAAGCAAAGCCGGCGGTCATTCCCCCGAAACACCCGGTTACGCCGGGCGCAGGCAAGTCTAAACCATATTAATCTTCCTTTCTGAAGTCTCTAAGAAAATGACGTTTCGCAAAAGCCCTTCCTGAACCTGTCTTCAAATATTTCTCAAAAAAGAAAGCCTTGTATTTGTCTTCAAAATTGATAATGACCTCTGGTTTTACGGGTAATCTGTACTTGGTTGATTTTACTAAACCTCGCTTGTGTCGATCAAGCCTCGCATCAAAATCGGATGTGCAACCAGTATAATGTGAAGAATCCGAACATTTAAGGATATAGACGGAGTACATTTTAAAGGGACTTTACTCTATCAATATACAAACTTGGTGGACGGCGTCCGCCGAAGCTCGCCTGAATGTTGAAGAATAGGTTATTTTGAATTATATGAAAACGCTCGCCTTCGCCAATAGATTGGCTTCGGCGAGCGAAGGTGGAGCCGGCGGGAATCGAACCCGCGTCCAGATATGCCTATCGTATTGCCTTCTACATGCTTAGTCCCGACGGTTACCGAAAACCAGGTGCCGGAACAGACCAATAGTTTTCGGGTTGATACCTAAATGACCCCCTGGATCGATATCGGCTTCCAGAGGGTGAACCGCGATTCGAAGTCCTAGACCTAGCCGTGGCAGTTCAAACAACCAGAGGACTAAAGCTATCTAATTATCCTAATTAGGCAGCTAAGGCGTATGATTCTTCGCCAAATAAGAATTGAAAGTTTTTTACGGGATCCCTTACAAAACCCGGCATGCAAACAATAGACCGGTTCATCCTGTCAAAACCAGTCGGCCCCATATTTTCAAAGAACTGAAGCACAAAATTACGATTTCGCCTCTTAATTCATTAAACGCTAAAATTTTGTCAGTAATTCCAAATTGTTCCCTTTCTTAAAAAGGTTAAGCTGAGAAAATCTGTAATTTGCGGCCATGGCGGATTACATCGTTTCGGCAAGGAAATACAGGCCAAGAACCTTCGAGGAGGTCATTGGGCAATCGCATATCACAACAACCTTGACCAATGCCATCAAGAATCAACAGCTTGCTCATGCTATGCTTTTTTGTGGTCCCCGAGGGATCGGAAAAACTACATGTGCCAGGATACTTGCCAAGACCATCAACGAATTCGATGATTCGGCACTTGAGGGATCAGGTATGGCCCTGAATATTTTCGAGCTGGATGGAGCATCCAATAACTCCGTTGACGATATCCGAAGCCTTATCGATCAGATCCGTTATCCGCCTCAACAGGGAAAATTCAAGGTCTATATCATCGATGAGGTTCATATGCTTTCAAAGGGAGCATTCAATGCTTTTTTAAAAACCCTTGAAGAGCCACCTTCATATGCCATTTTCATCCTGGCGACCACTGAGAAAAACAAGGTCCTTCCAACTATTTTAAGTCGATGCCAGATCTTCGATTTCAACAGGATCGATGTTCCGGAGATCGAACAACACCTTGAAAAGATCGGAAAGAAAGAAAATATCGAAACCGAAAAGGGAGCTTTGCATTTGATCGCTCAGAAATCCGATGGTTCGGTCAGGGATGCATTAAGCTTGTTTGACCAATTGGTTGCCTTTTCAGGGAATAATAAACTTTCCTATGAGCAGGTTCTTAAAAACCTCCACATTCTGGATTATGATTATTACCTGAAATTGACCAAACATCTCAACGGCTCTGATCATGAATCAGCCGTGCTGCTTTATGATGAGATCCTGGCGAAAGGCTTTGATGGATTGCAATTGGTGGTCGGGTTTTTGGAGCACCTGAGGAACCTTCTGATGTTGCAGGCATCCGCTACATCCAAACTCGTGCAGGTACCTGAAAACGCCTTAAAGGAGTACGAAGAGCAGAGCAAAGCTGTCGATCGGTCATTGATCCTTTCCTGGATCAGTTCTTTGCAGGCTTGTGAACAGCAGTATAGGCTAAGTGAAAATCAAAAACTCCTCGTAGAGCTCACCCTTGTCCGGATGGCCTATATTCCTGAAGTGTTGGGACTAGGGGAGCCTGAGATCGGGGAACCGAAAAAAAAAACTCCTGAAAAGCCAGTAGAGAACAAAAGAGAGTCTGAGGAGAAGCAGATGGATGCCTCAGAGGAATTGCCTGCTGAAGAAACTGAAAGGGTAGAGGAAGAGATAAAAGAATCCAAGGCTGAAGAGATCCGGACCCCAAGCCCTGGTTCTGGCAGACAAGAGCTCCCGGAGATTAAGGAAGAAAAAAAGGAAGAGAAACCAAAAATCGCCTCCTGGCGAAAAGAAGATCCAAAAACTAAAGCTGAGGAGGAAAAACCTACCAAAGCCAAAGTAATACCCAGAATAGATCCAATGAGTTTGGAGGAAGAGGGAAAAGACGAAGGATCTGAGCCAGACCTCCTTCAGTTGAACAAGGATATCCCCGAAGACCAGGAGTTTTCAGAATCAGATCTTAAAAAGGCCTGGAAGGACTTTTTTGAGCAAAACAAAGCTGAGTTTACCCCAGCCCTCCAAAGGATCCTGGAAAGGAAACCTGAATTACAGGGTTCAGATGTGGTCTTTAAGCTGGGAAATCCGATCGAGGAAAATCATCTGAACAAGGTTAAGGCCGAATTGAATTTCTTCCTGAAGAAATCCCTGCGGAACAAAAAAGTAGAATTAAAGCTTGAGCAGGTTGAGGAAAAGGAGGAGAAAAAGCCCTATACCTCTTTGGAAAAATTCAACTTTCTGGCGGAAAAGAACCCTGCTCTGAGCAAACTTAAGGATGACCTTGGTTTAGAGTTGGAATACTAATCTTCTTCAACCCGGATATTGGGGTCAAACCAATTGGCGTATCGTATATAATTCTTAGGGGTCCGGGCGATCACTTCCTTATTTCCTTCATCTATACTCTTCAATCTCTTTGCTGGAACTCCTCCATATATGGACCCGCTTTCCACATGGGTATTTTCCAGGACTATGGCCCCTGCCGCAATGATCGAATTGCTTTCTATCACCGCATGATCCATCACTATGGCGCCCATGCCGATCAACACATTGTCCTTGATGGTGCAGCCATGAACTATAGCGTTATGACCAATAGAAACATTGTCTCCAATTTCAGTGGGGGCTTTTTTATATGTACAATGGATCACCGCCCCATCCTGGACATTTACATTGTGCCCAATATTGATATAATGAACATCTCCTCTTACAATACTGTTAAACCAGAAAGAGCAATTATCTCCTGTCTTCACTTCCCCGATAATCAGGGATCCTTCAGCAAGGAAACAGTTTTCGCCCAGAATGGGAGATTTGCTCTCCAAGGAAATTATTTTGCCCATTTCGCGTTTTTCTCAAAGGTAGGACGAAGATGGGGTTATTTATTTATCATTGATTAATTTGGTGGCTGGTTACTATTAGAATTGGGTAATTCTAAGGGAGTCATTTGTACTTAAATTAAGTATCACAATGTCTGGAGATAAAACTGCTGAAAACCAATTCGGTTATGTGAAAGGCGATAAAGTTTATCGTAATCCTTTCCTTGATCAACCGGAGTTGGAAATTGGGGTCGTAAGAGAAGATCCCGAAAAGAGTCTTGATTATTTTATTGAAAGGTTTAAAAGTTTTGAATCTAAGGTAGATTCTATTGAGGCGTCCATTAAGGAAGCTACGAACAAGGGATCCTACCTGATGAAACTCATTCACCTAAAGGAGAAACTCGCCACCTATAATGGGCTGGGGGATTTCGAAGCCTTGATCAAAAGGATCGATGTCCTTAAGGAGGACCTGGATAAAAGCATCAATGAGAATCGTGTTCGGAATCTTGACCTGAAAAAGGGATTTCTGGATGAATTGAAGGAGATCTTAAAGGTGCCGGATGATCAGGTTCTTGATGCCCTGGAAAAAGTAAAGGAAAACAAGAGTAAATGGCTGAGAACGGGCTCTGTTACAGAAAAAGAGCAGGAGAAGCTTGAAAAGGCCTACAATGACCTGCTTGACGAGTACTTCAAAAGGAAAAAAGAGATCCAGGCCAAACAGAAGGAAGAATTAAAGAAGATCACCGTCCATTACAATCGACTGATCGGCAAACTAGGAGCCATTAGGAACGAACGAAGTGATGAAAGGGCGCAGAAGATCATTGATGATATCAATGAGCAGTGGAAAAAACTCCCGGATATTCCCGACAATGTAAGGGCAGCCATCCAAAGGAAGTTTGACAAGAAGCTCAAGGATATGACCTTCCAGCGGAAAAGAGGTCAGCGTCCGAGAGGCCCAAGGCATGATTCCAGAGGGGGCGGAGGAATGATATCCCCTGAGGTTGTGAAGCTGAAAGAAGAGCTCCTCAATCAGGCATACGCCCTAAAGGATCTGGATCTGGACGAGGCGGTCAAAGCAGCAAAATTGCTTCAGGAAAAATGGCTTAGCTCGGGCCGGTCAATGGCCCCGGAGGTAAAGACCATCTATAATCGTTTTCGAGAGATCATCGCATCCATATTTGAAAGGAAGACGCTCGAAATTAATCTGGATAAGAAATTCCCTGATTTCAAATCGAAACCGGACTCCGAAGCTAAGATCCTCAAGATCTCTGTTATGAGGGATCTGATCCGCAAGGCAAAAACCGATCTTAAATTGTTCCAGGAAAACCTTGATCTCGCATCCTCGGAGCAAGGGGAAGATGTAGATAAGACCCTTGTAACCAAGGTCAGGAATCAAAAATTCAGGATTAGGATCAGGGAAAACCTCCTCCAGGAAATCGAGATGAATTAATCTTAATTTTTTGCATCAAAAACTGAAGGATATTGTTGTATCCGACGGTTAAAAAATTATTTTTGCAGCCAATTTTTCTGGAAATCAATTTGTGTTATGTATTGGACCCTCGAGCTCGCTTCCTATCTTGAAGATGCTCCCTGGCCAGCCACCAAGGATGAGTTAATCGATTTTTCGATCAGATCCGGTGCGCCCATGGAAGTGGTTGAAAACCTTCAGGAGCTTGAGGACGATGGTCAGCCTTATGAGAGCATCGAAGAGATCTGGCCAGATTACCCGACAAAGGACGACTTCTTCTTCAATGAAGATGAATACTGATCCTTGGAGTTTTTTCCCCTTGAAGTAAAAGACCTCTCGATCCGATACGGATCCAAACCTGTACTCGATCAAATTTCTTTTAGCTTAGATTCTCATGGTTTTTATGCCATTCTGGGTAAGAATGGAAGCGGGAAGTCCTCGTTGATCAAGGCTCTTGTGGGAGAGATGCCCTTTGAAGGCAATATCTTTTATGGAGAGAGCTCGGTTAGGGATCTATCTACCAGGGACCTTTCGTCCATTGCCTCCTATCTTCCACAGAAATTAGAACTAGGGATCAACATGACCGTAAGGGAATTGGTCCTTTTTGGAAGGATTAGGTTCAGGAAACCCTTTTCAGGGCCAAGCTCTGATGATGAGGGTATGGTTGAAACAGCTCTTGAGAAATTCGGGATCTCCCATCTTTCTGAAAACATGATCACCAATGTTTCCGGAGGGGAGAGGCAAATGGCATGGTTAGCGCAATTATACGCACAGGATACCCCATTGATCTTTTTGGATGAGCCTACCTTAAATCTGGATCTTGCCAACCGGGCTTTCGTTTTCAGTAGCTTGCAAAAAATGGTTGTCGAGGAAGGCCGTACCGTGATCCTGGTAACTCATGAGATCGAATATCTGAATGAAATAAATGGATCCGGATTGCTGATAAAGGATGGAGAGATTGGTTTTTCGGACCTCAACCCAGCTTTTCTAAGTTCTGCTAAGGCGTATATGGAGAGCTTTTCAAGAATCCAATAGAACTTCGAGAACCTTAAGGTCCCTTGGGTAGGTGATCTTGATGTTGTCAGGTTCTCCCTCTAAAAGCTTTATTTCAGAGTATTCTGCTTCATAGATCCCGGCATCATCTGTAAAATCTTCTACGCTTTGGTTTTCGAAAGCCCGGTATAGCTTTTCCAGATCAAAGCACTGTGGGGTTTGTACCAGGAATACCTCATCCCGATCATGAATTGAAGTTTTGTCCATCGGACCGATCCTGACGGTTTCCACAGGATTTACGACGGGAATGGCAGAGCCTGAGCTTTTGGCGACCGAAATAGCCTTATTGATAAGATCTTTTGAGACCAGGGGCCTGACTCCATCGTGGATAGCAACAACACCTTTGCTGTTTTGCCCCTTAAGTACTTTTAAAGCGTTCTGGACTGATCTCGACCGGGTATCTCCTCCTTCAATTACCATGTAATTCCCGTTCGGGATCTCTTGCACAGCGATCTCCATGGTTCTTTCCTTCCATTCCTTTGGAGAAGTAATGATGATCAAGCTTAGATCAAGATCCTTGAATTTTGAAAGGGTCAGACCGAGAATTGTCCTGCCACCAATTGATAGGAACTGTTTTGGTTCAACCTGCCCCAGCCGGGTGCCTACCCCCCCTGAAGTGATTATGGCATATGTTGAGCTTTCCGCCTCGATGGATTAAATGATAAGCATACAATCCCCATAGGTGAGGAAGCGATATTTCTCCTTAATGGCAACCTTGTAGGCTTTTGTGATATTCTGATATCCCCCAAAAGCGCAAGCAAGCATATAAAGAGTGGATTCCGGCCCGTGAAAATTGCAAAGAAGTGCATTAGCAATTTTGAAATCGTAAGGAGGGAATATGAATTTATCCGTCCAGCCCTTGTTCTCCTTGAGCTTATTGTTAGCTGATACGGCAGATTCGATCGCTCTCATTGTAGTGGTTCCGATGGCACAGATCCTTTTCTTGTCTTCCATGGCCTTATTGACCACATCACAGGTGTCAACCGGGACCTCAAAATTTTCCGAATCCATTTTATGCTTGGTCAGGTCTTCAACATCCACTTCCCTAAAGCTTCCGAGTCCTACATGCATGGTAATGGGAACCATATTTATGCCGTTCAACTCCAGACGCTTCACCATCTGTTTAGTGAAATGCAATCCTGCCGATGGAGCAGCTACCGCCCCTGTATTTTTCGCGAAGATGGTTTGGAAGCGCTCGATATCGTTTTCTTCAGCTTCCCTGGTGATATACTTGGGAAGGGGGGTTTGCCCAAGACGATTGATCATGGAATAGAAATCCTGGGGTCCACCGTCAAATAAAAACCTTATGGTCCTTCCCCTGGATGTTGTATTATCGATCACTTCTGCAACCAATTCTCCCTCTCCAAAGTATAGCTTATTGCCAACCCGGATCTTTCTGGCCGGGTCAACCAGAACATCCCAAAGACGGGCATCCTGATTCAATTCCCGCAATAGGAAGACCTCGATCCTGGCTCCGGTTTTTTCTTTGTTCCCGTATAACCTGGCAGGAAAAACCTTGGTGTCGTTCACCACATGGACATCGCCTTCTCCGAAATAGTCGATCAGGTCTTTGAATTTTTTGTGCTCAATATCTCCGGTTTCCCTGTCAATCACCATCATTCTTGCACCGTCTCTTTCGGGTGTGGGTTGTTGAGCTACTAGTCTCTTGGGTAAATCGAACCGAAATTCGGATAATTTCATTGCCATAGGCGGGAAAAATTTTAGGCCGCAAATTTATAAAATAGGGGGGTAAATAATAATTTTACTTCGTTCCAAGGTCAAGTAAATCAGTAAGATTTGGTAATATTTTTCAGGTTACTCGGTGAAAGCCTTCTTTTCGCTCTTTCTGCGTTGCGATCGAATATTCTAAGGACCATTCTTTCTCTCCTGGGGGTCACTATTGGGATCTTCGCCATCATCGGGGTTTTTACGGTGGTGGACAGCCTGGAAAAAAGCATCAAAGAAAGCCTTGCCTTTCTAGGTGATAAGGTTATATACATCGAGAAATGGCCATATGAGTTCAAACCGGGAGATCCATGGTGGGATTTTCTCAAACGTCCATATGTAACATACAACGAGTTTAAAACGCTGGATAAGAACCTACAAAACGCAAGCGCGGTATCGATCTTCGCGGTCAACGGGGGCAAGGTTTTTAAATACGAAAACAACAGTGTGGAGGATAAGACCCTGCTGGGGATCTCATTTCAACATAACCTGGTTTCCGATATGCGCCTTGAAGAAGGCAGATACTTTGCGGAATTTGAGGTTGAGAATGGAAGAAATGTTACTCTGATTGGAGCGAACATAAAAGAAGAGCTGTTCGGGAACCGACCTGCTATTGGCAAGCAGATAAAGGTCATGGGAAGGAAATTCACCATCCTGGGTATTCTTGCGAAGCAAGGCGAGAACCTTCTTGATGCTCCCAGCAATGATGACAATGTTTATATTCCTTATAAATCATTCTCCAAGATCATTCATATAGGAAGAATGAGGGGCACTCAGCCAAGGATCGCGATCAAAGGATATGAAGAGGATATGGGTCTGGTTCAATTGGAGGCGGAGGTAAGAGGTACGCTTAGAACAATGCGAGGACTGAAACCCAAGGACAATGACAACTTTGCATTGAACCGACCAGAGATGCTAGCCAATTTGATCACCTCTGTATTCGATGTAGTTGGAATTGGAGGTTGGATCATCGGTAGTTTTTCAATCCTGGTCGGTGGCTTTGGAATTGCGAACATCATGTTTGTCTCCGTTAAGGAAAGGACCAGCCTTATCGGGATCCAAAAATCACTGGGGGCTAAGAACTTTTTTATTCTTTTTGAATTCCTTTTCGAGGCGCTTTTTTTGAGCCTTATTGGTGGAATGGCAGGCCTCTTACTGGTTTATTTGATCACATTTTTACCCACAGGGGCGTTGGGGTTGGGTTTGAGCTTTAAGAATATCGTTTTAGGATTGGGTGTATCTTCTATTGTGGGCGTACTCTCCGGAATAGTTCCTGCTGCCCTTGCCGCCAGGCTTGATCCGGTTATTGCCATCAGGTCTTAAGCCGGGAATTTTCCATATATGTTTAGAAGGGGTCAATTTTTGTTACTGGGGATACTTATAAATCTATCCCTTTATGGTCAGAGCAATCAGGAGCTTAGGCCTAAAAGGTATACCGACGGGACCTATGGCTATGTAAACCGGTCCGAGTCCTATGTGATCACCCCTAAATTCCATAAGGCCTATCCCTTCAATAAGGGTTATGCCAGAGTTCAGATGTACGGAAACTGGGGGCTTATAGATAAACAGGGAGAATGGGTCTTAAAACCGAAATATCAATATGTGGGCTGGAGCGATGATCCCTTTTTTCAGGTAAATAAGGCCTGGTTGCATCTAAGCAACTCAAAGGGTATCCATGGTGAAATGTTCTTCCCGCCTGCCGAAAATAAAATAGGAGTTCTTGAGGAAGGGAAGTGGTTGTTAAAAGGTCTTCAGAGTGGTTTTAAAACGAAGCCCTTTGACAGTTTGAGGCATTTCACCGGCAATTATGCTGGTATCTATTCAAAGGGTAATGGCTGGAACGTGATCAACCTTAACAAGGGGCAGCCGGTGTGGGAGGATTATTTCCCAGATGTCAATACCCTTAGTTGCGATCTGGTAGGGGTAAGAAGGGATTCTATGATTTGGGATGTTATTGACCCTGCAAGCGGATCCATGGTTAAGGAAGGTTTTTTAGAACTGGCATCATTAAGTGAAGATTTCTGGGCTGCAAGAAGCGAAATAGGTTGGGGGGTCTTGAACAAAGAAGGGCAGCTAATGGCCAATCCTGAGTATAGGCAGGTGAAGTTTCTGCCATATATCAATAAGATCAGGCTGAATCCAAAAAGCTTCTGGTTCCTTCTGGATGAAAAACTTCAAGAGGAGTGGAAAAAGCAGATCGATACAGCTTACTTCCTCAGTACGGGGGAGATCGTTCTTGAAAATGCAGGAATCGGTGAATATCAACTTGAAGGGGATCGAAATGAGTCCAGTAGGTTTGGAGAAAAAATGGTTCCTGAGAAAGGGTACTGGATCAGATACCATAGGGGTCGAAGGGAGATTTTCCTTGATTTCCCATCACCTGGTGATAACGGAGTTCTATTCGATTCCTTGATCATTTCTGAAGATTATTTAATGGTACGAGATCCGAGAAAGAATTGGAGGATCTTGAAAAAAGACCTTAACCCAATAGCAGAGTTGGGAAGCTATGTAAACAAGGTAAATGAAAACCTGATCGATGTAAGGGAGAAGAATGGTGGCAGATTATTCAATATCTACACCCGGCAATGGAATGATTCCATTTATGACAAATACTACCCAACAGAATTCGGCTTCATTTACTGTATTAAGAAAGGAGTGAAAGGCCTTCTTGACCGATCGGGTGAACTTATCGTTGAGCCTACCCCCATTTATTTCAGGCCGCTGGATGAACATCATGTTGTATTTCTGCATTTGAATTCCATTGAGATCCTCGATGTGGATTCTTTATCCCGTATCATCATCCAGGGAGAATCCCTTCACAATAATGGTGACCATAGCTATGTAATGGTATCCGCCAATGGAAAACAACTTTTGGATGAGGAATTCCAAAAGATCATTCCGCAAAGGGTAAAAAATATCTCCACTGAATATGAGAATGGAAAGGTGAATTTGAAAACAGGAAAGGGCTGGGGGATCTACGACATTAACACCAGATCATACCTGATCAAGCCCTCAATGGAGTACGATTCGATAGGGGTCGGTGGGGCCTCAGAGATCCCTGTTTGGATCAATGGAAATATGGGCTTCCTGGGATATGAAGGTGCCTTAAAGATCTCCACCCAATATCAGCAGGTTAGGTATCCCAGTGAGGGGATTTACCCCTTTATGCTTAAGGACTCCTGGGGATTGCTGAACAAGCATGAACAATTTCTGCTTCAACCCCGGTATCAGGAAGTGGAATTCCTTTCCTCCGGAATATGGAGGGTACAAAAGGATGGTTTAGATGGGCTATTCGACATACAAAAAGGAATGATCATCGGCCCGAGTCTAGAGGATGCCCGACTAAGTGAGGACGGGCGTTGGATCGTGATCAAAAAAAACGGATACCGGGGTCTGGTTGACCTTGAGGGAATCCAGAAAACCTCTATTGTTTACTCAGAGATCCAATTTCTTGAGAATAAACATTTTCTTGTAAAGCGCGATCAAAGCTGGGACCTTTTAGATCCGAATTTGAAGGTCATTTCTCCTTTTAATCTGAGCTTTATTACCTCCAACGAAAAGGGACGATACCTTATCCAAAAGCGAGCTGATCCTAAGTATTTGGAACTCAGGGATCGTTAACGGGAATCCTTATCTCTTGTCCGATAGACAGGCCGGAATCGCTCATTGAATTTAATGACATGATCTCCTCTACGGTACATCCATACATTTTCGATATGGAATAAAGGGTTTGTCCTTTTTCAACCCTATGGACCAGTTCCTTTTTTTCTTCCTTGATCTCAATGCTTTCCTCCTTTTGGGAGATGCCTTCACTGATTACAGAGTCGCTTTTAACATGAGCGACACTATCCCTTAAAAATAGGCTGGAATCAACCTCTATCATGGGTTCCTCTGGGACAGGTTCACTGGCCGATTCCATTTCCTGTTCTATCTCCATTATCATTGGTGGAGTGTTCTTTGGACGTTTCTTTTTTAGCCACAAAACCTGTCCCTGTTTAGGTTTTTCGCCTTTTTGCAAATGGTTTTTCTTCCTCAGGGCGCTGAGTTGAATGGCGTAGGTCTGAGAAATTTCCCAAAGGCTTTCCCCCGGCCTGAAAATATGGTAGGCTACAGGGCTTTTTTTCCTTTTCTTTTCCAGATAGTAAGCTCTGTTTACCTGGGTATAATCCCTGATCCTCAGGTCGTTGTATTCCACGAGCTCATCTTTGGAAATTCCTCCACGGATAGCGAGCGTGATCTTTGAATCTCCCTCTTCAGCAAGAATGGCCCGTTTGCCATTTACCACGAAAATTATCCTTGAACTTGGATCATAGGGAAGGTCCTTCTTGATCTGAGAAAATTCCTTCGGTTCAATAAAATCCGTTTTTATGGTGACCGTTTCCTTTGGTTCCTTTCTTACCAGAGCCTTTTCTCTTCCGGGGACCACCATCAGGTAAGGTTTATAAAATGGGTTTCGGTTTCCTGAAAGCAACCATTTATTATATTCTCCGAAATCTTCTCTGCTTAGGTCATTGTTGACCAGCACATTTTCAACCTCTTCGTGGGGCATAGCCTTATACAATCTAATAGAAGTAATACCCTGGGGCTTCTTTTCCAGATAAGGTCTAAAGGCAACAAGGTGGGCCAGGAATTTCATTACATACCAGTAGGTGTCTTTTTGGATCTTCATTTCATCCTTTCCAAAAAGGCTTTTGTCTGATCCCCTTTGTGTCCCTCCTAATCCCATTTGGTAGCTCTGGCAAGCAAGGGCCCAATTTTGAAGGAAGAAGTAGCTCTTTTTCAGGTATCGGGCAGCTCCTTTTGTCGAGTAGACGATATGCTTCCTTTCATCCACGAATGTATTAATGGTCAGTCCGAATTCCTTGGCCGTTTCGGCCTTGAATTGCCAAAACCCTACCGCATTTGAGCTTGAGATAGCTTCGGCTTCATAGCCACTCTCTTGAATGGCCAGGTATTTAAATTCATCAGGAATTCCTTCCAGTCTTAGTACTTCCTCCACTATTGGCAAATAGGTAGCGGCTTTGTTTGCCTTTTTTTCAAAGTACTTACGGTTTGAATGAAGCGCATCAACATCCTTTTGGATCATTTCTCTGGCTTTGGGAGATATGATCAACTTCTGGTCCCCAAGGAAAAGAACCTCAGGAACCATTGGTGCCTGCCCTATGCAGATCACAGGAAGCAGAATGAATGCAAAAGGCAGTAATGCTTTTCCCATTATTTTTTAAGGGCAAGGAAAATGCCATCTCTTAATGGAAGCATGATCTTTTGTAGGCTCTTTTCTCCGCTGACAAGTTTATTGAATTCCCTAAGTGCCCTGGTATCTTCATCCTTTTCCTTTGGGTCCATTACCTTACCACTCCAAAGAACATTATCAGCGATCATCAGACCGTTTTGCTTCAATAGGGGAAGGCATAGTTTGAAATAATTGGGATAATTGACCTTGTCAGCATCGATAAAGACCATATCCAGGCCGGGTTCAAGTGTGGGGATATAGTCCAAGGCGCTTTCCCAGACCACCTCGATTCTTTCTCCTAGGGGACTAAGTGAAAGGTTTTTCTCTACCCGTGTTTTTAGTTCCGGATTGTTCTCAAGGGTTATTACCTTCCCTCCCTCAGCTAAGCCTTCAGCCAGGCATAAAGCAGAATAGCCGGTAAAGGTGCCGATCTCCAGTACCCTTTTTGGAGAGATAAGTTTTGAAAGCAGGCTCAAGAACCTTCCCTGGTTGTTCCCACTGAGCATCCTGGGCAAAACCGTATTCAGATAGGTATCCCGCTCGATCTGCAGTAGATGTTCGGGTTGCGGATCACAGTTTTCTTCGAGATACCTGTTTAATTCCTGATCATTCCATTCCACTTTTTTGGTTTATTTGGATTTAAAACAAAGGTTGTCCAATAAAAGGAATAATGGGAGTTTTGGATATTTTGATTTTCCACAAATCTCTATCCCCTCCCGATTCGGAATATGATCCAAGGTAATCCTCAAAGTGTTTTGATCATTCAAACCGCATTCATCGGGGATGTGATCCTGGCAACTCCCTTGATCGAATCCCTGAATTTAAGCTTTCCGGGCACCAAGATCGATTTCTTGTTAAGGAAAGGGAATGAAGGTCTGTTTGAAGGCCACCCCATCCTAAGGGAAGTTTTGATCTGGGACAAGTCAAATAAGTATCCCTCTCTGCTTAATAATCTTGGAAAGGTCAGGTCCAGGAAATACGATCTGATCGTCAATGTGCAAAGGTTTTTCTCTACCGGGTTGATTAGCTTCTTTTCGGGCGCCAATAGTATAGTGGGCTTCTCCCAAAACCCCTTCTCCTTTGTTTATTCGAACAAGGTCGAATTCTCAACAAAACCCGGCCTACATGAGGTTGACCGGAATCTCTCTTTGATTGAGTACATAGAGGGTATCAATAAATCCAAAATGCCTAGACTTTATCCAAGCGCTGATGATCATAAGAGATCATTCGAATTGGTCTCCCAGCAACGATTTATCACTATTTCTCCTGGTTCTGTTTGGTTTACAAAGCAGATCCCCATATCGATCTGGTCAGCATTCGTTGACATTCTTCCAAAGGATATTGCAGTGGTTTTTTTGGGTGGCAAGGATGATTCCAAAATGGTTTCGAAGATCATGGATGGAAAGGAATCGGACTACATTGATCTCTGTGGGAGGACCACCTTTCTGGAAAGTGCGAGCATCATGAAAAGGGCGATTTTAAACTATTCAAATGACTCTGCTCCACTTCATATTGCATCAGCAGTGAATGCCCCTTCATGTGCTGTTTATGGATCTACAATCCCCGAATTTGGTTTTGGCCCCTTATCAGAATGGAACCGGGCCCTTGAAGTAAAAGATCTTGATTGCAGACCTTGTGGGCTCCATGGTAAAAGATCATGCCCTGAAGGCCATTTCAAATGTGGCCTGGATCATGAGCCAGAGGCCCTTTTGAAAGCATTGAGGGAAGTGATATCTTTCGAGGAAAACAAAAGCATAAAATGAGGTATCAACCTGCAGACGCCAAGCTTTTCATTGAGAACCGGAGAAAGTTCGTCAAGAATATGAAGCCAAACAGCGTGGCCATTTTTTCCTCAAACGACATCATGCCGACCAGCGCTGATGGGGCCATGGCCTTTAAGCAAAACTCGGATATCTTTTGGCTTGGTGGAGTGGATCAGGAGGAGTCGGTTCTGGTAATTGCTCCCGATTGCAAAATTGAGAAAAACCGGGAAGTACTTTTCCTGAGAGAGACAAATGAAGAAATCGCTATTTGGGAAGGTGCAAAGCTTACAAAGGATGAAGCGACGCAGATCTCAGGAGTAAAAAACGTCTGCTGGAATGAGGAGTTTGGGTCCATTTTGAACGAGATCGTGTTTGATGCTGAAAATATTTACCTGAACTCGAATGAGCATCTTAGGAACTCTTCACCAGTTCAAACTCGACAGCAAAGGCTGATGGAATGGGTAAGGGACAGGTATCCTCTTCATAATTATGAAAGAGCTGCTCCAATTTTGCATAAGCTGAGGGTAGTTAAATCCAAAGAGGAGGTCGAAGTGATGCAGGTGGCCATGGATATTACAGAAAAGGCCTTTAGGAGGATCTGTGAGTTTGTAAAACCCGGTGTTTGGGAGTACGAGATCGAGGCCGAACTATTTCATGAATTGAAACGAAATCGGTCCAGAGGGCCTGCATATGATCCCATCATTGCATCCGGGTTCAATGCCTGCGTTCTGCATTATATTTCAAACAGCGACCAGACCAAGGACGGTGACCTTCTTCTAATGGATATTGGAGCAGAGTACGGGAATTACTCCGCTGACCTTACTCGGTGTATTCCTGTTAATGGGAAATTCACCGAAAGGCAAAAAGAGATCTACAAGGCTGTTAAATATGTAAAGGACGAAGCCACCAAGTTGCTGGTCACGGGTAATAATTGGATCGATTACCATGAGGAAGTTGGAAAGATCATGGAAAAAGAGTTGCTCAGGCTCAACCTGATCAGCGAAACGGACATAAAGAATCAGAATCCCGACTGGCCAGCTTATAAGAAGTTTTTCCCCCATGGGACAAGTCATCATCTTGGGATCGATGTACATGATTTTGGGAGTAAGTACCATAAGTTTGAGCCAGGAATGGTGCTTACGGTGGAACCAGGCATATATATCCGCGAGGAATCACTGGGTGTGAGATTGGAGGATGATATTTTGATAACCGAGGATGGAAACGAAAACCTCATGGCAAGCATTCCAATTGAGATAGAGGAAATTGAGGATTTGATGGCCGGAAAATGAATTTTGGGATTATTTTTGTTGACTAAGCTTTAGGATACTATCGAATCATTGGGAAAATCAATTAGAAGCCTAATACTCCTAATCCCTTGTCTTCTGCTGGCGCTTGTAGTTCAGGCACAAGAAGATCCGGAGGTTTTCTACAATAAGGGAAAAGAACTCCTTGATGGCGGCCAGTATATTGAAGCCATCGGTGAATTCACTCATGCCCTGAGTATAGACCCAGGGATGGGAAAAGCTTATTTGGAAAGAGCAAAAGCAAAAAAAGGATTGGCTGAGCAGTTCGGTTTCAATGATACCGAGTTATGCCATGATCTGGTAGCCGCATTGCATCTGGGAATTCTTGAGGCAAGAGAGTTGATGGAGGAAAAATGCATGGGTCATTGCTATTCCGAGAAAACAGCTTTTTTGATTCCCGAAGATGTGTTTTGCGCTGATTTTAGCTCCAGTGTGATGTATGAGCTCCCTGCCTCGCTTGATTCCCTTCGCAACTTGGTTAAGCTCAATATGTATAATAATAAGCTTACCGAGCTGCATGATGATGTCAGAGAGTTAAAGTATCTGGTCGAGCTCGACCTCTCAAGTAATAAGCTTACCGAGGTTCATGATGGCATTTCCGAATTGAATTTTCTTCATCATCTGAATCTTAACAAAAACGATATATCAACCCTTCCTGAGTCCTTTGATCAGTTGATCAACCTCACCGAGCTCTACCTAAGGAATAATAACCTCACTGAGCTTCCAAAGTCCGTTACCAGGTTAAAGAAGTTGGAAAAACTTGATCTTGCGATAAATGAGATCACAGATTTGCCTATTGAGATCGCTAATCTTGTCAACCTTAAGGAACTGATCATGGTAGGTAATGAGATTTCACAATCAAACCAAAAGAAGATCCAGAGCCTTCTTCCAAATTGTAAGGTCTATTTCGACAACGACCACTCCCAATGACCCTTAAGAATTCTGAAAATGCCCCGGAGCCTGTGGGATTATATCCCCATGCCAGGCAGGTTGGGGAGCTTCTGTTCCTTTCTGGAATAGGTCCTAGGAAAAAGGGATCAAAGGAAATCCCAGGGGTAACTCTTGACCCGGATGGGAACATTGTTGATTATGATATTGAAGCTCAATGTCATTCTGTTTTCAACAATGTCAGGACGGTTTTGGAAGAATGTGGGAGCAGCTGGGAAAACCTTATTGATGTCACGGTTTTTCTGACCAACATGAAGGATGATTTCAAGACCTTCAACAAGGTGTATGCTGATTATTTCAAAGACAATATGCCTGCCAGAACCACGCTTGAGGTGAACGCTCTTCCTACTCCTATTGCGATAGAGCTTAAATGTGTTGCCAGGATCTCCTAGCAGTTGATCTTTTGTAGATCTTCAGGGATCTCACCACCCTTTTTTCGGGCTTTATTGATCGATTTGCAGGCATTGGAATAATCTCCAGCCTGGAAGTAGTTATAACCCATCAATACATTCGGATCAGCAGATTCCGGGTTGAGGACTTCTGCCCATTTACAAGCACTGATGGCCTTATCATACTGCTTGAAAACGGAGTACACCTGGGCCTTTTCAAGAAATACGTCAAAATCGGTGGGAGGGTGATTGTTGGGGTCAATGACTACGTAGTAGGCATTTCCATAATGGTCAATATAATTGTTAACGATTATGGCTGTGGCCCTCTCCAGGTAAAAAAGGGCCTTGTCAAAATCTCCAAGGTCGTTTTTATAGATAAAGGCAATTTCCTTGTTGGCAGTCAGAAGGTCTGGGTTCTTTGCCAGCAGGTTTTCCAATAGCTCCACCGAGTAGTCTACATTGCCAAGTCTTCTATAGCAGATGGCCAGGGCCACATACCATTCTTCTTTTACCCTATCACCGCGGGTGATGAGCATTGAGAGCCTTCTTCTTGCATCAGCAAAATCCCCCGCCTTCATCAGGTCACTAGCTTCCCTTTCGGATTGCTTTAACAGGGCTCTCCTAAGCTCTCTGATGTCCTGGCCCCCGACATTATATTGGACCAGATCAAGATAATCAAGGGCAAGGTTGTATCGGCCTCTGGATGCCGCATCCTTCGCTTGATCCATAAGTGTACTTCTGGTTTCAAGCTTTGTCTCGATATCCTTTGACTGAATGAAATTATTAACCTGCCAAACCAACTGATAAAAAATGAAGCCTATCCCGAAAAAAACTATGATCCATAAGATGGAGGAGAAGCCTTTTTTCCTTGTTCGCTCGGGATATTTTGCCGGTGCTTTATACGGACTTTTCCTGCCGCTCGAGGCCTTTGATCTTGGGTTTAAGATCCGTGTGTACAGAACCTGATCATAAACCAGCTTTTGTTTCGGATCGGAAAGGACCTGATAGGCTTTTGAGATCGCCTTGAACTTCTCCTCGAATTTCTTATCTCCCTGGTGGGCATCGGGATGGTATTTGAAGGCCAGCACCTTATACTGTCTTTTCACCCTTTCTAAGGATGAAAACATGGGTATTTCCATGATATCGTAAAGATTGGCCATGGCTTATTCCTATTAAACCATATTCAAGGTCAAATTTGTTTCATTCGGCTTCTATTCTGTTGATCTGAATTCCAAAGGAAAGGATACCAAAAAGGGAATCAGTCCTCATATAGTGTATGACCGAAAAATGGTATTTCCCAGGAGATTCAAATTTTAGATCCGGGATCGCTAGAACTTTGTGATCATAAACACCCCCAAAGCCACTGCCAAAAGGCTCTCCTGTTTTAGCATCCATCAAGTGGATCTCCTGAAGTTTTTTGTCCAACAAGCCACCATCATCATCCTCCAAAAAATAGGTTAGATAGAGATTATAGTAGGGATAGTCCTTATTGTTTCTTACCAGGTAGATCAGTTGATATTTGGAGGTGGTATCCTCAATTTCAAAGTCGAACCTTGTGGGTTCATCAATACTCCATGTTCCTGAAGGAAAATCGATCTTATCCATCATCTGAACATCTTCGCTGCATGAAACAAATACTGCTAAAACCAAGCAGCAATAGAGGTATACTTTAATCATTATTCCTTTTCTCCCTCTTGGATTTTTTGAACTTTTTCTTCTTTGCCTTCAAAGTCAATTTCCTGTCAAATGCGTTCAGATCCTTGTTTTCTACCTGAGAATTTGGCCCTTTTTCTTGAAGAGTTGCATTATCATTTTGCAGGGACTGGGGAACTTGATCTTGGGAGTTCATACTGATTATTTCTTCAACCCTTTGGGTAGAGATGGCATGCCAGCTGGATTCATTTTTATATCCGAAGTACATGATCTTCCTGAAAATATCCGTTCGTTGAAGGAATGCTTCCCCCTTCTCGGTTTTCAAAGGCCTATTAACCTCAGGAATACCTTTGAGTTCATTCATGTAGGTATCCAACTCATAATTCAAACAGCATTTAAGTCTCCCACATTGTCCACTAAGCTTTGCAGGATTTATACTTAGGTTTTGATACCTGGCTGAGGCGGTTGTAACCGTTTTAAACTCAGGAAGCCAGGTAGAACAACAGAGTTCCCTTCCACATGATCCAATCCCTCCAAGATAACTTGCTTCATTCCTCAGACTCACCTGCTTCATCTCAATCCGTACCCTGAATTCTGCTGCTAGTTTTTTGATTAGTTCACGAAAATCAACCCTGTCATCTGCGGAATAATAAAAAGTGGCCTTTGTCCCATCTCCCTGGTATTCAACGTCCGAAAGTTTCATCTGAAGGCCCAATTCAAGGATTATTTTCCTGCCTTTGTAAAGGGTTGAGGTTTCTCGGTTTTTGGATTCATTGAACCTTTCAATATCGAGTTGGGAAGCCTTTCTGTAGATCTCCAGAATGTCCTTTTCCTTGACCTTTTTCTTTTTTATTTGAGCCCTAACCAGTTCTCCCTGAAGTGATACTTTTCCCACATGGTGCCCACCAGGCACATCGACAACTACCCAGTCGCCTGTAATTAGATTCAAGGAATTCTTATTCTCAAAAAAGCTCTTTCTCCCATTCTTAAAGCGGACCTCTGCATAGGGGTATTGGAAACCATCGATGCCGTCAATACCCTCATAATTCAACCAGTCAAAAACCTCTTTTTTATTGCAGCCACCTGATACGCAATAGCCATTACTTCTGCAACCTTCGGGTTTGCCATCAGATCCTATGGTACAATTTTGACAAGCCAACTTAATTGGTTTGGAAGGAAAGGAGATCGAATCCTATATCCTTTCTAAAATATTTTTTATCAAAGCTTACAATTTCTGCGGCCTCCCTGGACTTGGAAAGCGCTTCATTTACCGATTCTCCGAGAGCCGTAATTGCGATTACCCTTCCCCCGGAGGTTATGACATTTCCTTGTTCGTCATTAGCGGTACCGGCATGAAAGGGTAGGACCCCTTTCAACTCCTCCAGTTTTCTGATACGTTTTCCTTTTTCATATTTTTCGGGGTAGCCACCTGAAACCAACATAATGGTACTAGCAGCTTGTTCATCCATCCGGATCTGTGCTTTGTCCAGCTCGTTTTTTCCGGCTAGTTCAAAAAGTTCAAGCAGGTCATTTTTTAACCTTGGTAAGACCACTTCAGCTTCCGGATCCCCAAGGCGGCAGTTGTATTCAATTACAAATGGGTCTTCTCCAACGCTGATCAATCCAAAGAATATGAACCCTGAATATGGTATCCCTTCCTTCATCAAGCCTTCAATTGTGGGTTTAACGATCCGATCCACCACTTTTTCGTGGAATTCCCCGTCCGCGAAGTACACGGGAGATATTGCACCCATACCACCTGTGTTTAATCCTGTATCCCCTTCACCGATCCTTTTGTAATCCTTGGCTTCTGGTAGCAGTACATAGTCCTTGCCGTCTGTCAGAGCAAAATAGCTCACCTCAATTCCGTCAAGAAACTCCTCGATCACTACCTTGTTTCCAGCATTGCCAAATTTTCCCTTTATAATGACCTCCTCCAACATTTCAAGGGCCACATTCATGTCAGGTTCGATCAGGACCCCCTTACCTGCGGCCAAACCGTCCGCTTTGAGGACGTAGGGTGAACTAAGGGTTTCAAGGTAATCCCTTGCCTCACCAATATTTTCAGACGTAAAGGTTTTTGACCCGGCCGTGGGAATTCCATTTCTTTTCATGAATTCCTTTGCGAAATCCTTGCTTCCCTCCAATTGGGCTCCGGTTGATCCAGGCCCGATCAGGATCATATTTGCAAGAGAGTTGATTTTCTGGACCTCGTCAATTAGGCCATCAACCAAAGGTGCTTCAGGGCCCACCACCAACACATCAATAGTCTTTTCCTGACAGAACCTTATGATCTCATCAAAGCCATTCAATTCAATATTTTGACCATGCTGTGATGTACCTGCATTGCCAGGACTTATAAAAAGATCTTCACATTTTGGGCTGAGTTTTAACTTCCAGGCCAGGGCATGTTCCCTGCCTCCTCCTCCCAGCAATAGTACTTTCATTTGAAAAGGTTTGGCTGACGAATTAACGAAATCAGGGGCTAATTAGCCACCTCTGAGAGGAATTTAACCCTTACAAGTCGAACTTCCTCTTCGGAGTAATAGTCTTCACCCAACTCTTCCATAGCATCCTCCAGGGAATCGGATTCGGAATTCATGAAGTAGTCAAAGATCTCATCCTCCTTTTCCTCATCAATGAAATCTTCAAGGTAGTAGTCTAGGTTTAGTTTGGTGCCGGAGTTACAGATATTCTCAATCTCCACAAGCAGGGTTTCCATTGACCAACCCTTTAGTTCGCAGATCTCTTCAAGGTCAACTTTCTTGTCGATCTGGGAAATGACAAAGATCTTGTTCTTTGAATTGAGTCCTGAGGATTTGACAAGAACCTCGTTTGGGGGAAGGATGTCATTGTCCTCAACGTACTTTTTTATCAGATCAAGGAAGGGTTGACCAAATTTCCTTGCCTTTCCCTGGCCAATACCGTTGATCAGCACTAATTCATCAAAAGACGTAGGATAAACGGTGGCCATTTCCTCCAATTGCGGATCCTGGAATATAACGTAGGGGGGAAGGTCCAATTTATCTGCCTGAACCTTTCTTTCCTTTTTGAGAAGATCAAAAAGGAGCTTATCATGCCCCTTTCCATTCATGAGGGGGACATCCTCTACTTCTTCATCGCTATCGGGGAATTCCCGGTTCTTGGAAAATTTGAGTTCGTAGGGATCTGTCAGGTACTCTTCTCCGGCCCTCGACACTTTGATTAACCCTACCGTTTCAATGTCTTTTTCCAGGAGTCCATATATAAGAACCTGTCTTATCATGGGGCCAAGGACATCCTCATCAAAATCCTCACATGAGCCAAAGACTTCAAGCTGGTCGTGTCCATAGCTTACCACATACTGGTTCGCTATTCCCCTCAGAAGGTTCACAAGATGATCGATCTTGAATCTCTCTCCTGTTTGTTGAACTGCTTTAATGATGTTGACCACCGCTTCGGTTTCGGTAAATTCCTCCTTTGGAAATTTGCAATTGTCGCAGTACCCGCAATCATTTTCAAACTTTTCTCCGAAGTAGTGCAGTAGTGTCTTCCTTCTACAGACCGACGATTCAGAGAATTGGATCACTTCTTCCAAAAGGATCCGTGCATTTTCCTTTTCGGAAACCGCCTTATCCTTATTGAACTTCTCCAGCTTCATCACATCGTTGTAGCTATAGAACATAAGGCAATGGCCCTCCAATCCATCTCTTCCGCCCCTTCCGGTTTCCTGATAATAGCTTTCCAGTGATTTTGGAGCATCATAATGCACCACAAACCGTATATCCGGTTTGTCAATTCCCATCCCAAAGGCGATGGTAGCAACGATCACATCGATATTTTCGTTAAGAAAATCATCTTGATTTTTCACCCGGTCTTTTGATTCCATTCCAGCATGATATGGCCTTGCTTTTACGCCATTCACCTTCAGGAATTCCGCGATCTCCTCAACCTTCTTTCGGCTCCAGCAATAAACTATCCCGCTTTGGCCATTGTGCTCCTTGACAAATCTTATCAGTTGTTTCTTAGCCCCTTTTTTTGGCCGTATCTCATAGAACAGGTTCTTTCTGTTAAAGGAGGATTTGAATATTGTGGCATCCTCCATCTGGAGGTTCTTAATGATGTCGGATTCAACCTTGGGGGTAGCTGTTGCGGTCAATGCGATCAGGTGAAGGTCGCCGATACCTTTGATGATCTCTTTTATCCTCCGATACTCCGGACGAAAATCATGACCCCACTCGGAAATACAATGAGCTTCATCTACGGCAACAAAGGATGGATTGAGTTTCTTGAAGAACTCTATGTTATCTTCTTTGGCAAGGCTTTCCGGGGCGATGTAAAGCATTTTGACCTTGCCTTCAATTGCTTCCTTCTTAACCCTGTTGGATTCTGACTTGCTAAGGGTACTGTTCAAGACGCGGGCATTGATCCCGTATGCATTTAGGAAATCAACCTGATTCTTCATAAGTGCTATCAAGGGCGAAATGATCAAAGCCGTCCCTTCCATAACTATGGCAGGCAACTGGTAGCACAAAGATTTCCCGGCACCCGTGGGCATTATGACCAGGGTATTGTTCCTCTCTAGGACGTTATTGATTATTTCTTCCTGGTTACCCCTGAACTGGTGATACCCAAAGACTTCCTTAAGAGTTCCGTGAATGTCATAAGAAGTCCTTACCTCGCTTACCTCCATAAGATTTCGCTCAAAAAAAAAGACCGCTAATTTGCGATTTTTTTCGTTTTAAATAATATAAATAATTGATTAAAAAGCACTTATGACTATACTCCGAATGAATTTCCTGGATCAAGATCTTAGTAAAAAAAAGAGCAAAGCCTTTTCAGGTTTTTTATCCTCATATGAAAAACAGAATAATTACCTGGTTGTTTGTTTTATTCTAATTTAACGAAAATTTGATAATCTGATTATATGAATTCGAATTATCTGTTGGTTATGGCGGGAGGAATAGGAAGCAGGTTCTGGCCTTCCAGCAGGAAGGCGAAGCCAAAGCAATTCCATGATATTCTGGGAACCGGAAAAACCCTTATCCAAGGGACTATTGAGAGGTTCTCAGACTTGCTGCCGAAGGAGAATATCATGATAGTTGCCCACCGGGATTATAAAAAGCTCATACTTGAACAATTGCCCTCACTTGAAGAACGAAACCTTGTCCTTGAACCACAAGGAAAGAATACCGCTCCCTGTATTGCCTATGGGGCTCAAAAGGCATTAATGGAAGATGAAAATGCAAGCCTTATTGTTTGCCCTTCTGATCATATTATCAAGGAGAGGGAAAAATTCATCGATCAGGTAAAGAAGGGTTTGGGTGCCAGTTCATCTGAAAATAAACTCATCACGCTTGGGATACAGCCTAGTCGACCGGATACGGGCTATGGGTACATAAAGTTTGATCAGGGAGGACGAACGGAAGAAAAAAAGGTCCTGCAGTTTACAGAAAAGCCAAATTCGGAAAAGGCAGAGGAGTTTCTAGCCAGTGGGGACTACTTGTGGAATTCCGGGATCTTCATTTGGAAAGCATCAACGATCATGGATGAAATGAAGGCCCATTTGCCGGATCTCTATAACTCTTTTAATGCTATAAAGAACAAAATTGGAACAAATGGGGAAGCCTCGGCTATCGAAGGGGTTTATTCCAAATGTGAAAGTATTTCCATCGATTATGGGATACTAGAGAGATCCAATGATGTTTGGGTGATCCCCTCCGAATTCGGATGGAGCGATCTTGGGACTTGGAAAGCACTTTATGAAATGGTTGAGAAGGATGAGGATCAAAATCATATAACTGGAGAAATCAAAACATATGATGTTAGAAACTCCCTGATTAAATCCGACGATGGAAAGTTGATCGTGGCTGAGGGGCTGGATGGTTATATCATGATCCAGGAGGGAGATGTCACAATGATATGCCGAAAGGAAAACGAGCAGATGGTTAAAACCTTTGTCGAGAATTTGAAGAAGGATAATAGGAAGGATAAATTCCTCTAGTCCTGAGTTCTTGATCTGAGCACTTCTGAACAGGCTATTCCCGCGGCTACGGAAACGTTTAGGGAACCCACACCAGATGACATTGGTATGCTGAGTATTTCGTCGGCCATGGCCTGGATCCTGGGGCTGACCCCCGTTCCCTCTGAGCCAAGTACCATGATCACCGGCCCGGTTAGATCGGCTCTCCATAGCTGATTTTTTGATTTTTCACTAATCGAGATCACTCTCAGCCCCGAATTTTTTAGATGATCGATAGTATCCGGAAGCGAGTTTACCCTGCAGACAGGAAGCTCTAAAAGGGCCCCAGATGAAACCTTGATGGCATCTGCATTTAGCATCGCTCCACCCTTTGAAGGAAGGATCAGAGCATGAACCCCAAAAGCCTGGGCAGACCTGGCAATTGCTCCAATGTTCCTGATATCAGTGACCGAATCTGTGGCAAGAAAAAAAGGATCTTTTCCGGATGAAAAAACCTCATCCAAAATACCGTCCAGGGAACTGTATTGAATAGGAGAGATCAGTGCGATCACACCTTGATGATTCTTCTTTGCAAACCCCTTGAACTTGATTTGAGGGACAACCGAAAAGGGTATGTGTGATGATTGGATCTGGGTTTTGAGGTCTGCCAGCCTAGGACCAAACTTTTCTTTTAAGAAATAGACCTTCTCAAAAGACTTCCCTGAATCCAGGGCCTCCTTGACGGAGTTGATCCCATATATATACTGGTCTTTCAAACCGCTCCTTAAATGCCCGCCCCGAAACTCGATAGGGCATCGGAATAGGGCTGAGCCTCTTCTGGCAAACCATTTCTCTCAAGTGAGATCCTGACCATGTTAAGAGTATAAAGAAAACTCTGGATCTCCCTTTCTGCGGCCTTTTTAGAAGGCATGAAGTAAGGGAGACTCTCTTTTGCCCGGTCCCCGGTTTTTTTGGCGATATCCAGGCCTAGTTCGTTGCCCTTGAGCTGGAAGATCAGGTTCAGGTTCTGAGAAGTGTAGATATCATATGGGAAAACCTCATGAGGTAGTGATTCCAAACAATAATCAACAACTTCAGCAGCCCTGGCCGTATCTCCTTGAACCATGAGTGATTCAGCAAGCCTATAGAAATTCCTCCGCGCATTCAGAGCAAACTTCTCGTATTCCTCATTGTAATACACATTGGGGTTATCCATTGACCTGAAAGCGAATTTATTCATCATGTTTTCATACATGACTTCTATATTCACCCTGCCATCGTTTCTTTTTGGTGTTGATATTGGGACCAACCTATAGGCCATACCCTCCAATGAAGTGTATTCCCTAAGGTCAAGCTTAGAGGTGATCAGGGAAGTGCTATTGAAGTATATCGGTCTTGGCCAGCCATTCATATTGTTGTTGTTTATGATCTCAAGGATCATAAGGTCGCTCTTAAGAATATGGCTTCCCTTTACATTCCAAATCATTCTGTCCACAATCTGGTCATACCAATCATCCGGCATGATCTGATTCCCCTTTGCTTTTTGTTCAAGCATTCCTTGTTTGTTGACATTGAGGATCAGCTTTTTTGTTGGGATCACATTCATAGATCCTCCACCTTGTAATGGCCTGTTTACGGCAGGACTATTGGTTTTTACCGCTTGCATGAAACGATTAAGATCCACGCCATTTTTGTAGCGGTTATCTTTCAGGTATTGGAGGTAATCATTTATTCCACTTAGGTACTGCTCCCTTGGGAAGTCAATTGGGAAGGGCTCGGATTCATAAACCTTTCTTCTCATCTGGTCTATATACCAATCGATACTGAAGTAGCTCAACACACAGACCCTTACATCGGTCCGGAATCCTTCGACTTCCTGTACATACCAAAGGGGGAAGGTGTCATTATCACCTCCTGTGAAGAGGATCGCATTCTCTGCACAGGATGCCAAGAGGTTCCTTGCCTGATCAACACTGTGGTAGCGGTTAGACCTATCATGGTCATCCCAATTCTGAGCGGCCATGATAACGGGCACCAACAAGCCGATCGCGGTGCTTGCCATTACTGCTGTCCTGGCATTCGGCATCCTTTTCTTGAGGAAATCAAAAAGGAACATGACACCCAATCCGATCCAAATACAAAATGCGTAAAAGGAACCCACCGAGGTATAGTCTCGTTCCCTGGGTTCTATCGGCGGTTGATTCAGATAAAGCATGATCGCTATCCCTGTGAAAAAGAAAAGGGACGCCACAGTCCAGAACTGGTTTCTATTGGTTCTGTATTGAAATGCCAACCCTGCAATACCCAATAGCAGAGGCAGAAGGTAATAATGGTTTTTGGCCTTGTTCTCCTTTAGATAGGCGGGGATATTGCCTTGGTCCCCAAGCCTCATTTCATCCAGAAAGGTTAGCCCCGTTTCCCAGTTCCCATAATAGGAATTCCCATGGCCCTGGACATCGTTTTGCCTCCCAGCAAAATTCCACATGAAGTATCGCCAATACATCCAGCCGAGCTGGTATTTCCAGAGGAACTCAATATTGTCTCCCATATTGGGTTTTCGATTGCCCTTGATCCCCATCCATGATTTATAGGCATCCACCCGGTCCGCCCTTCGGTCTGAAACACGGCAAAACAATAGCTCGTCTTCAGGACGGAAGATCTGCTTGATCTTATAGTCATAGACCTCATATCTTTCAGGGGTTTTTTGATACAACTTATCTCCGTTTTCCGTGCGGATAGGAGATGCACCGTAATATGACCCCTTGAAAAGGGGTCTGTCCCCGTATTGCTCCCTTTTCAGGTATCTGAGGAAACTAACTACATTGTCAGGAGCATTCTCATTTATCGGAGGGTTGTAATTGGAGCGAATGGCAACTACGCCATATGAAGCAAAACCGATCACAACGAATATGAAAGAAAGCAGTGCCATGTTCAGAACATAGTTCTGCTTCTTTTCAGAATGCATGACTCCATAAGCCAAAGCTCCTGCTACCAGAAGAGTAAAGAAGATCACGCCTGACCCAAAAGGCAGACCAATAGTGTTAACAAAGAAGATCTCGAATCCCCTTCCTATCGAAGGGAGGCCTTTTATGACCACTTCGAGAACGACCAGGATCGCAGCCCCTGAGATTCCAAGGGTTGCCAAAACCCCCATTGTGGAAGGTTTCTTGAATTTTTTGAAATAGACAACCAGACCTATGGCCGGGATAGCAAGGAGGTTCAAAAGGTGGATCCCGGTGGAAAGCCCCATGGAATAAGCGATCATCAATAACCAGCGGTTTGCCCTCCTTGGATCATGGTCCTCGATTCTTTCCCATTTGAGCACAGCCCAGAATGCAAAAGCAGTAAACAGTGAAGACATGGCATAAACTTCAGCTTCTCCCGCGGAGAACCAGAAGGTATCAGAGAAGGTAAGGGCTAAAGCACCAATGGCTCCGGAGCCCAGCAATAGGAATGTTTGAGAGCTTTCTTTTTGCTGATCTGCAATGCCCAAAAGTCTTTCACCAAGAAGAGTGATAGTCCAGAAGGTAAACAGAACGGTAAAGGCACTGGACATGACAGAAAGCATATTGATCCAGAAAGCCACCATCATTTCATTTCCAAGCGCGAAGAATGAAAAGATCCTACCAATCAGAAGATAAAATGGTGCACCGGGAGGGTGGGGAACCATAAGCTTGTAGGCCACGGAGATAAATTCTCCACAATCCCAGAAACTCGAGGTTCTTTCAACCGTCAGGGTATAAACCACGAGGCTTATAAAAAACACTCCCCATCCAACAAGGTTATTTAATCTCCTGTAATCAGTCATTTCTCAAAAAATTAAGTCGCGAATTTAGCAATTATTGAAGTCCTGTTGGACAAACGCTATAGTTGTAATTTATTGTAGGTAATATCGGTCCAGGAAGTACTCCAGGGCTTCCAATTCCTTTTGATCTAGTTTTTTTGCAAATCCCGGCATGTTTCCCTTTCCTTCCATGATCAACTTTCTTCGCTTTTCTGGGCTTAGGGTTGATCCAATAAGTTTTCTTGCTCCGTATCTCTCAAGATCTCCGCTTCTGCCATGGCAACGAATACAGTTTTCTCCATAAATGTGGCTTCCCAGATTAAGAAGCTCAAAATTGGCACCGGTGCCGTCATCGGCCAAAAGTTCGATCCTTGGTTTTTGGAAACTAAGGCTCCTGGTTTCCGATGCACCAAAAACATATACGATGACAAAGATGGAAAGCCACAGGAAAATCGGTTTGTTCCTTTTTTGACCCACGATTGCCAGAGGAATAGCAGCAAGTACCAGGAGTAATTTTATATACAGGTAACCAGGAGTATCACCCATTTGAAAGAGGAGATATATCCCTGTGGCAAGGAATACAAAACTGACTGGAATTTCCAACCATTTCATTTTGGAGAACAGATTCTCCTTATAGGTCTGGTTCTTTGAAAATATCGCCACCCCTTTGATCAAATAGATCAAAAGAAATAGGGATGCAGAGATCTTGTGAACACTTAAATAGATATCCATTAGCTACCCAGTCTTAATATGATTCCTCCATCTACGAAGCCCTGTAAAAACACAGATGATGATCCGATCCCAAGCCCACAACCACCTGTTCCACAAAAGAAACCTCCACCTGTCAGGTATAGGGGAAACAGAAACCTCCCGTCAACCTTGATTCCTATTCTGTCAGAAAAATAGTATTTGAGTCCGCCACCAAGGGAAAATGATAAGACCCATTCATCTGAATAAGTTGATTTGGGGCTGAAAAGGGTAGCTCCAAGAGCGAAAACGCCGTAGGGGACCAGATTTGTTCCTGTTTGCAACTCTCTCAATCCACCGATCTGAAAATAGTTTGTACTGAGGTCTGCGAGAGTGGAATCAACGAATCTGCCGGATGAATTTACTCCTTTGTACCTGAGGTCCGAATCCAGTCTTACGTAGATCAATTCAGCAGTGATGCCCTGCGGCAAGGGAACACCAAGGGTGAAGGCCCAGTTCTGGCCATCTGAAATTTTCAGATCTCCGGAAGTGGTGGTCAGTGATCCTCCCCACATATATCCTGACATGACTGAGATCTCAGGCTTTGGCTCCAATTGTCCAAATCCGAATAAAGGAAGGAAAAGGGGAATAAAGAGAAGGAGTCTTTTCATTGATGGAATTTTAGACCCCAAACCTAATAAAGCGATTCCTTATGCCATAGATAAAACCCTACTCCTTTATGAAACTCGCTCTTTTTCTAATGCCTTGGGTATCAATTATCATATGGTAGGTTCCTGAAGAAAGCTCCTGGAGTTGGAATAATGCATTTAATCGACCTGTAGGATTCTCAATTTCTACCTGATGAACAAGCTTCCCAAGGTTATCAAAGATCTGGATGTGGGATTTACCCTCTGGGAAACCAATGCCTTCCAATTGGAATGATCCATCGTTTGGATTTGGATAAATCCCCGTCGTAATACCATGCCCAAGGTTATCCTCAAGATCTGTACAGACTTCATACATTATCATTACACTGTCAAAGCCAAAACAAGAATTGCTATCCTGGACCCGTAACCAGACATAATCTGTTGTTCCCACGAGCTGAATAAAGAAATTAGCCTGAAAAGTGCTATCCGTTGATCCATTCTGCCATTGGTATGCAACAAACCCCGGAGGAACTGTAAAAACAAAGCTACTATCTGTACAATTGTTCAATATAACAGTATCAACCCCGAGGCTGAATACCGGGTTAGGATTAACCCCCACATTTATAGTATCAGTGGTTATGCATAGGCCCCCGTTGGCTGTGCTTACCCAATAACTCATAGGAGAGGCTGGGGCCACCACAATGGAATCATCCAAAGAACCCGTGTTCCACGAATAATTTCCAGCATTGCTTAAAGCTTTTAATGTCAAGCTGGATCCGCTGCAAACAATGGTGTCCGCTGTGACAGAAAGGGTAGGGAAATCCAGCACATTTACAAAAATTGAATCGGCGCTACTGCAGGAGTTGGAATCCGTAACAAGAACCGAATAGTAGGTTCCATTTAAAGGTGAAACCTCCGTTGAATCCAATCCGGAACCTGTGCTCCATAAGTAACTTGTTCCACCGCTCGCCACCAGTATGCTGGTGTCTCCAATACATATGAGGGTATCCCCGGTTATATTAACCACTGGCAAGGCGTTGACCTGGATCGAAGTAGAATCGAAACCGGAGCATCCAATGGAATCCGCCCATTGGTAGGTGATCCATGCTAAGCCGACACCTGCCAGCTGGGGATCAAAACTTCCTCCAGATACACCAGTGCCGGAATAATTACCTCCCAAAGGAGAACCTCCACTTAGAGTAATAGGTGAAGCGTCAATACAAAGATCAGAGAAAGGGTTTATGGTTACTGGAGGGGCTGTATTGACAGTTACAAGGAATGAATCAACATCCTGACAGCCATTTAGATCTGTTCCGGTTACGGCATAAGATCCAGTTGTCATTGGAACCACAATAACCGGATTGATCGTGTCTCCGGTGGACCATTGGTAATCCTGAGCTCCGGAAGCCAGTAACTGAATAGGAATTCCTTGACAAATGGTGTCTATTCCTGAAATGGAAACAGTAGGTAAAGGGTTTACAATTATCTGAACTGAATCATTGGAGGTGCAAGAATTCGAATCGGTAACACTCACTCTGTAAACTGTTGTAAGGGTAGGACTTACTGTAATGCTCTGACCGGCTCCCCCGGGTGACCAAACATATACCGACCCACCCTGAGCATCAAGGGTCACACTTTGCCCAATGCATATTTGCGTATCCGCCGAAACAGCGATTGCAGGCAAAGCATTTACAGTGACCTGGCTGGAGTCATTTGAGCTACATCCATTAGCATCTGTAAAATCATATTGGATCTGATATGAACCAGGTCCAATGCTGGGATCAAATACCCCACCGCTAACTCCTGCACCTGAATATATACCCCCAATAGGGCTTCCGGTCGATAAAGTAATTGGACTTGCATCTTCGCAGAGAGGAGAAATAGCTCCCAAGGAGACAATGGGCAGGGCATTAACATGTACGGAATAACTCAAACTATTTGAGCAACCATTTAAGTCCGTTCCGGTGACCGAATAACTTGTGGTGCCAGATGGTGAAACAGTGATCTGGTTTCCTCCTTGTCCCATCCCCCAGAGGTAGGTATCGGCGCCAGAGGCGATCAAGGTTGTAGAATCTCCGACGCAAATGGTATCAATTCCGGAAATGCTGATTGTGGGAAGCGGGTTTACGGTGATAAGAACAGAATCCAAGTTCTGGCAAGAATTACTGTCAGTGACCAGAACAGAGTACATTGTACTCGTTGATGGATTTACCGCTATGGTTGAACCACTCATTCCATTGCTCCAGGAATACGTATCTCCTCCAAAAGCATTTAGCAGAACAGTATCTCCAATACAGATAAAAGTGTCAGGAGAGACAGTGACAACTGGCAATGCATTTACGGTAATGGAGGCCGAATCCATTCCCAGACACCCATTGGCATCTACATAATCGTACCCAATCACAAAGGTTCCTACTCCTGATGCCCCGGGATCGAAATCCGATCCTGATACTCCGGTTCCATAATAGGTCCCCCCAGTTGGAGTGGCAGAATTCAAAGTAAGTGGACCATTGTCTATGCAGAGATCTGCCAATGCTGGAAAGTTGATCACGGGCAAGGGGTTGACTATAACCTCAAGGAATCCTGAAGAGCTACATCCATTTAGATCGATTCCTTCGACGGAATAAATTCTACTTGAATCAGGTGAGACCGTTATGGACGAGGAGCTTGAAGCAGTGGACCAAAGGTATGAGTTCGCTCCAGTGGCCGTAAGTGTGGTACTATCTCCTATGCATATTGTGTCGATGCCGATTATTTGGACAGTTGGTAAGGGGTTCACGATCACCGAAACAGTATCGGAATTCACACAAGAATTACTATCGGTCACTATCACCCCATAATCTGTCGAGCTTGATGGGTTCACGACTATGGAATTTCCTGTCATGCCGTTGCTCCATGAATAGCTGCTGCCTCCTCCGGCCATCAGCTGAACAGTATCGCCAAAGCAAATTGAAGTATCTGGGCTGAGGCTAACCGTCGGTAGCGGATTGACCACCTGTGTTGAGGAATCTAAAGCAGGGCAACCATTGGGAGCGGTATATTCATATATAATATTGAATGAACCGACACCTGCAAGGGAGGGGTCAAAAACAGCTCCAGAAACACCTGGGCCAGAAAACACCCCGCCGAGTGGACTTCCTCCTGAAAGGGATTGAACTCCAGCATCGATGCAGAGATCTGTGAAGGAATTCAGATTAACCACTGGTGAGGCAAGAACGGTGATATCCCGGTAAATGGTGTCGATCCCACAATCGTTATCAAGAGCGTACCCAATGGTGTATGTACCAGGACCTACCGATTGTGGTTCAAAAAAGTCTCCGTTTATGCCAGGGCCGAAATATATTCCACCAAATGGAGTTCCCTCGGTTAAAAGGTATGCTGTATCAAGTTGACAGAGGGAAGGAATAGAATCGAAATCGATAGGGTCCGGAGAGTCAACATGAATATTCTGACTGGCCGAATTACTACATCCGTTAGGACTGGTATAAACATAGCTGATCAAATGATTTCCAACGCCTGCTGAATCCGGATAGAATATTCCCGCTGTTACCCCATTGCCAACAAAGTCCCCACCGGGAGGAAATGCATTGGTGAGTGTGATGGGCGATGCGGTCTCACAAATATCATTCAAGGGAGCAAAAAATACGGTCGGGCTTGGTTCCACATATATATTTCTTGTTACAGAATCCTTGCAACCATTATTATCAAAGGTGTAGGTAATCGCAGTATTTCCGATCCCTGCAATGGAAGCATTGAAGAAGCTGTCGGTTACTCCTATGCCACTCCAATAACCCCCGATCGGAGACCCACCGGTCAACAAAGCTGCAGTGTCGGATACGCAGACGCTGTCCAAAGGTGCAAGCGTGACCGTCGGTGGTGTACCCACACTGACCTGCACAGCCCTGGAGGTGTCAATACACCCCGACCCGTTGACTATGACCTGATAATTCCCACTCTGTGTTGCCAGTATATCACGAAAAACTTCTCCGGCTAGTACTATACTGTCTTTCATCCATTGAAAGGTTTCATTTCCCAGCGCCGATGTAAATATTCTGACGCTACCGCCTGCACAAAAGGATGTATCTCCTAGGAATGATAGAGGAACCTCATAATCACCACAATTGGTAAGTTTTGTCAGCAAAAATGTCGGAGCGAATGTGGGAGAGCCGGTCAATACTACGCTTCCAAATTGAGCTAGACCCCGATAATTTGATAATAAGAGAATATCTCCTGAATTAAGAACACCGATATCCATTCCAGCGTCCGAATTACCCCCTCCTCCGGTCTGGAACCATATCGGTTCCTGCGTAGAATCCAGTTTAACCACTACCATGTCATTGCTTCCATTGGAGAAACGCTTGACCCCGTTGATCACTATACTATCCCTGAATGATCCGGTGATGTAGCTCTCCAGCTTATCATTGATCTCCACGTCATTCATGGTAAAACCTATAATGGTATTTAGAGTTTTCAATTCTTCAACCGCACCGGATGGATTTAATCGACCGGTAAACCATTGATTGAAGTTTGGAGTGGTAATGGATTTGCCACCAATGGCAAGCGAAGTAGAGAAGGTTCCACCAAAGACCACCTCGCCCTTTTTGTTTACTCCTGTTCTAATTGTATTTGGATTTCCAGATGTGCTCTTCCTATTCCATTCTAGGGTAGCTGGATTACTGAATTTTGCGAAGAAAAGTGTCGTAGCTCCTGTGTTTTCCAGGGTTTGCCCAAAATTGAAACTTCCGTTGATCTCTCCGCTTACGACAAACTCATCGTCACCAACTACATCAAAATCATGTAAGAACAGAGAGTTGAATCCGGTGTTTGCCTCCGCGATAGGCACATCAGCGGTTAATACAGCTCCTGAAGTATCCATCCTTCCAACCCATAAATTTTCCGTCTGGGCGGGTTGGGGACTCGAAGCGGAAATCGTTGTTCCCTTAAAGGTGACAGGATTGAAAAGGTCGCCACACATATAGACCTTATCGCCGAATGACTCGAGTCTTGATATACTATTGGTACTTATAAAGGTTGATGTTGGCGAGTAAAGGGTTTGGATCCATTTAGCCGTACCCGATCCATCGATCTTTACTATAAATGCTTCCCGTGATGAGGGGTCATTAAAATAAAAGCCGTTCTCGATTATGGATCCCCATTCACAGACCTGACTGTAAATTCCCGCAACATACACATTGCCTGCATCATCTATTGCTATTCCTCTGAACTGATCAAAATTCGTATTTGTGGACCCTCCCCTAATAGCCCACTGGATATTCCCCAGGGTATCATATTTTGCAACGTATATATCTCTTCCTGTTGGTTGCGAAGCGTTCAACACTATGGTCCCGAAACTTATGGACCCTTGAAACTCTCCGGCTACATAGACCGAATTATCCTTGGTTGCAACTTTTTGATTTATGGTTGAGGCGAAGCCACTGCTTTGAAAGACCCGAAGCCAGTTATAACGCTGACCAAATACAAGTGAAGAGCAAAGCAGAAGAAAGGTCAATATGAATAGTTTTCTCATTCTCAGTTTTTCATGAATACAAATTTGCCAAAAAATTGTTCTCAGGGTTACAGAAAAAGCCTTTCTAAGGGAAAATTAACCCAATATGGGTTAGATGCATGAGTCAATGAAAAGCCCAATGAAATCCTCTTTCCATTGGGCCTTCAAGCGGATTTTAGAATTATGAGTCCAGATCCAGCTCAGGTGTTTGAATGAACTGGAATTCTCCATTGTCATTTACTGTCAATCCAATTACATCTTCCTTTTCGATTCGCGCTGAGAGGATATCCTTTGACAATTCATTCAGGATCTCCCTCTGGATCACTCTTTTCAAAGGCCTGGCTCCAAATTGAGGATCATATCCCTTTTCTGCCAGTTTATCAAATACCTTTTCATCTGCCTCCATCTTGATACCCTGTTCGTCCAGGGTATTTTGCAAGGACCTGAACTGGATCTTTACAATCTCCCTGATCTCTTCGATCGAAAGTGGATCGAACATGATGACATCATCGATCCTGTTCAGGAATTCAGGCCTCACCGACCTTTTCAGTAAGGAGATTACCGCTTCTTTCAAACTTTCATCATCGCTTTCTCCATTTTCAAAAGAAGCCTGTATAAGCTCGGAACCTATGTTCGAGGTCATGATAATGATACTATTCTTGAAGTTTGCGATTCTCCCTTTATTATCGGTTAACCTTCCATCATCAAGGACCTGAAGCAGAATATTAAATGCGTCAGAGTGGGCTTTTTCTATCTCATCCAGCAGAATAACTGAATAGGGTTTTCTGCGTATCGCTTCAGTCAATTGGCCACCTTCATCATAACCAACATAGCCCGGAGGGGCGCCTATCAGTCTTGACACTGCATGCCTTTCCTGATATTCTGACATGTCTATTCTTACCATGGCCTTTTCATCATCGAAAAGGTATTCCGCAAGAGCTTTTGCCAGCTCGGTTTTTCCCACTCCGGTAGTCCCCAGGAATATAAAGGATCCTATGGGTTTATTGGGGTCATGAAGACCAGCTCTGCTTCTTCTGACTGCATCTGAGAGGACTTCGATGGCCTTTTTCTGACCTGCTACTCTTTTTGAAAGTTCCGCTTCAAGGTGAAGTAGCTTCTCTCTTTCGCTTTGGAGCATTTTGCTTACAGGTATTCCTGTCCATTTGGCCACTACCTCAGCAATATCCTCTGAAGTCACCTCTTCTTTAAGCATCGGACTCTTCCCTTTCATTTCTTCCATTTCAGCTTTCAGGCCATCCAATTTTTCTTCAGCTTCTACGACCTTTCCATATCTGAGCTCCGCTACCTTTCCAAAATCCCCACTTCTCTCAGCTTGTTCTGCTTCAAGTTTGAAATGGTCAATATCCTCCTTCAGTTTGCGTATACCTGTTATCACAGACTTTTCCTGCTCCCATTTTGCCTTCAGATCTTTCCTTCGCGATTCAAGTTCAGCGATCTCTTCATTTAGCTTTTTCTCCTTTTCCCTATCCCTTTCCCTTCTGATGGCTTCCCTTTCGATCTCCAGTTGCATAAGTTTCCTTTGGACCTCATCCAACTCTTCCGGAAGGGAATCAATCTCGATCCTTATTCTGGAGGCTGCCTCGTCCATGAGATCAATGGCCTTGTCGGGAAGGAACCTGTCTGAAATGTACCTATCGGATAGTTCTACTGAGGCGATTATTGCATCATCCTTAATTCTCACCCCATGATGGAGTTCATACTTTTCCTTTAATCCCCTTAGAATGCTGATCGCATCTTGTGAATTTGGCTCTGCTACCAAGATGCTTTGGAACCTTCTCTCCAGGGCTTTGTCCTTCTCGATATACTTCTGGTATTCCTTTAAGGTAGTTGCCCCGATGGCATGAAGCTCACCCCTTGCTAACGCAGGTTTTAAGAGGTTTGCGGCATCCATTGCAGATTCTCCACCGCTTCCCGCTCCAATCAAAGTATGGATTTCATCGATGAATAGGATGATCTCTCCATCGGAATCCACCACTTCCTTGATAACTGATTTTAGTCTCTCTTCAAATTCGCCCTTGTACTTTGCTCCAGCCACCAACAACCCCATATCCAGGGAAATGATCTTCTTGCTCTTTAGGTTTTCTGGAACGTCGCCGTCGACCAGCCTTTGGGCTAATCCTTCGACTATCGCAGACTTATCTACGCCATGAGTCCGCAACTAA
>JANQSY010000172.1 GCA_028279065.1 Cytophagales bacterium | reverse complement strand
TTTCTTCGGGCGCAGTATTTCTGATCGTGGTTAACACAACTTGAAATCATTGTCTGTTTTGTCAGCGCTGGGAATTCCGTATTTCCTGATGCTATGGGTAATGTCGAAAACCACCGGGTATCCGGTTTCATTAAGATGATGAAAGCTCCTTGGGTCAACGATGAGATCGTTGTATCCAAATGTGTAGCCCCGCTCTGTCAGGATCACCTGGTCATTGCCGGAATCGATACACTTTTCGAGGGGCTTGGCCATGTTTTCAGGTGCCAGGAATTGGGCATGTTTCAGATTGACCACCTTTCCTGTCTTGGCAGTCTCTGTTACTATACTGGTTTGCATTGCCAGATATGCTGGGATCTGGATCACATCCAAAACCTCTGCAGCAGGGTTTACCTGTGAAGGGTAGTGAACATCGGATAGCAATGGGAAACCATAATCATCCTTAACTTTTTGAAGGAGTTTTAATCCCTCGTCCAACCCAGGTCCCTGGTAGAAATCCAACGAACTCCTGTTATCCTTGGTAAAGGAAGATTTGTAAATGATGGGCACACCGGTACTTTCCTGGACCTTTTTTAGCGTTTCCGCAGCATCGAACATGGTCTTTTCATCTTCGATGACACAAGGCCCAGAGATCAGGAAAAGCTGATCTGAACCACATTCAATATTTCCTACTTTGACGATCTTTTTCATATTACATTCTCCTATACCACGCTTTTATCCTATCCCTGTCCAAAACCGATTCCCAATTCTCCCCAAAGGCATGTCTCCACATATGGGGAAGGTTATAGGCCACTTCGGTCATAGCATCAATGGTTGCTTCATCCCAGCTCTCAGACATTCCCTGGGGTATGTCAATGTTATGTTTGGAGATCATGGATTTGAACTCCTGTACATAATCTCCATAAACATCCTCCAGGTGGTAGAATGCTATGCAATTCGCGATTCCATGATGGGTATGGAGGATCTTTGACATCCCATAGGAGAGCGCATGACAAACCCCAACCTCAGAATAGGTAAGGCTCAATCCACCCATATAGCTGGCCACCATTAGAAGCTCATCAGACCTCGGATCTGTCCTGTCAAGTTCCAGGAAGACCTCCCTGCACATTTCAAGAGCCTTGAATCCATAGGCCTCACTGAAGCTGTTCTTGAAATCTCCAGTCATGGATTCCACGCAATGGATATAGCAATCCATGCCGGTGTAAAACCACTGGTTATCCGGGACGGTGGCAATCAGATCAGGATCCAGAACAATTTGATTCAGTACTGTCCAATCGCATTTTAGTCCAAGCTTTTTGACAGGCCCTGTCAGAACAGCCGTCATTGAAACCTCAGCTCCGGTACCAGAGATAGTTGGAACGCCACAGGCCCAGATCCCCGGTTTCTTGATCAGGTTCAGTCCTTGATATTGGGTTGATGAACCTTCATTTGTGAACATGAGTGAAAGCGCCTTGGCCACATCCATTACGCTTCCTCCTCCAATTCCCACGATTCCCGCTGGAAGTCCTTTTTCCAGGTACTTGTCCCTGAGCCTATCGATAAGCTCTGTGGTAGGCTCTTCCTTTACTTCAATGATCTCTAAAAAATCGTTTTCCTGGATAGGAATTCTGCTCTTAAATGAATCATTATCAGCAAAATACTCATCTAAGCAGAACAAAATATAGCTCTGTTTTTCCGACCTAATCGGCTGGAGGATATCAGATAGCTTATCAAAGCTACCCCGGCCATAGGCGGTCTTTTCGACACTTTTAAAATTGCGGAACATGGATCAGGCTAAAACCTTAGAGAGTGTTTCTTTCATTTTATCACCCAGTGCGTTTACCTCATCTTCGGTCCAGGTTCCTCTGATCCCAAAGGAGATCAGTCGGCTCATTACATCCTGAGATTTTGGAAGCTCCAGATTGGAGTAATCCTGTGGTGCTCCGAGGTGATGGATTGCCAGGGGTGCTGCTGCCCTAAGTTCTTTAAGATGATCCCATTGATTTATGAAATGATACATATTGGTGTACCAATACGCTGCACCGGGTATTCCGTTTTCGGAAAAGACTTTGACGGTTTCTTCCGCTTTTTCTTTAGTAGGCAGGAAAAAGTTTAGAAATGTTCCTGAATCGCCTTCAGGATCATCCATATGCCTGAACTCAAGACCGGGTAGCTCGGCGATCTTTTGTTTGAAGATGGTCTTATTTCTTTTCTTGTCTTCTCTGATTTGGTGAAGTTTCTTCATTTGGGCCAGGCCAACTGCGGCATGAAGTTCTGAGATCCTGTAATTAAAACCCAGAAAAGGATGGTCTTCCATTCCTCTATTATCACCAACATGATTATGCCCATGATCTGAAAAGGTGTCGGCCTTATCGTATGCCTCCTTGCTGTTGGTAAAGAATATCCCACCTTCACCGGCAGTTGTGATCTTGAAGAAATCGAATGAAAAGGCACTGCAGGCCCCAAAAAGGCCTACATGAGTTCCCCTATAAAAAGCTCCAAGGGCCTGGGCGCTATCCTCTATCAAAAGGATGTCATTGTCTTCACAAACCTTTTGTATTCCGTCCAGATCACCGGCTGCTCCACACATGTGGACCAACAGGACTGCCTTTGTCCTAGGAGTGATCGCTTTTTTGATACCTTCTGCGCTAAGACAGAGGGTTTCATCAATTTCTGCAAAAACCGGTAGGGCTCCTGCATACAGAACTGCCTCAATCGTAGCCATGAAGGTAAAGGGAGGAACGATGACCTCATCCCCATGGCCGATCCCTGAAGCAGCCATACAGCATGCAACAGCTGCTGAACCGCTTGAGACAGCATGGGCATAAGCAGCCCCGGTATATCTGCAGACCTCTGCTTCAAGCTCCTTGGCTTTCCACATTCCTTGTCTGAGTTCCGGGTGATTGTACCTAAAGAGTGCTCCGGTATTGAGCACATCCATCACTTCCTTCTTCTCTTCCTCACCAAAATATTCCGTTCCGGGCATTGTAATTGATTGGATTTTTGAGCCGCAAAAATAGCATAAATAAGGCGAAGAAGGGTGGTTGGCTAGTGCCCGAAAAGTTTTTCAGGAACTACCTTTTTCATGAAGTTTGGGGCCCTCAAACGATACGCAAAAACCACAAGGACCCTTCCATACTGGTAGGCCAGACTTTTCCCAAGATTGAGCGTACTTGCTGAGGTGCTTATTCCAAGGAACCACCTTGCCTTGTTATACCCTAATCCGAATGAGGCCCTCACTGAAAAAGCCAGGGGTCTTCGATCCACATCATCATACCTCGGATCTGAAGTCTGGATCGCCCCTCCCTGCAGACTTATCCCGGGTGTAAATTGGAAATTGATGAACATATGTTTTAAAAAGACAATGTTGGCCGAGTATCCTCCAAATACCCCGATCTCATTGTAATTGGCATCAACGATATAGGTGGATGAATCGAATTGGCCCTGAATGTTCGTTGGGACAATGGAGGAATCGGCAGAAACTCCGATGAAGGAAATGGCGCCACCTAGGAAAAAGCTACCCGCTGATTTCTTTTGGACTTCATTTTGAACATTAACAGAACGATAGGAGAATTTCTTATGGTTAAAAATATAGAAGAATGATCCTCCCAGGGCTCCTGTCCTGATATCCGGTCTTTGATAGATGGTAGGGGAGTCATAGTTCGGATCAAATTCGCCCATATTCTCCGCATAATAACCTTCTATGGATTGGAGGAAAAGGTTCAAACCAAATTTCCTTGGGTATGCATAAAGCAGAAAATTGAAGGATTGGGAGTTTCCATAGATGTCATCGTCATTGTTGATGAAAGGGAAGTTAAAAGCCAGATTCAGGCCTATCCATCTGTAGTTGAATCCAAATCCAAGATTGGTATTTTCATTTGGCCTCAATGAAAACTGGTTTTCATCATTGGCATCACGGATCATCAGGGAGTTGATCTTGGAAATTGTAAAAAATCGGAGGACCAATGAATCCTCCATAAGGTCCACATATTTGGGGTCATATTCCTCCGGTTCACCTATGGTATCAGGTTTTTCCTGTGAATAGGAGGGGAGGCAAAATAGGATGAAAGCTAAGGCCAGAAGGACCTTGATTTTCATAGGCGCTAGGATTATTTCCTCGGCCTGTAAAATACGATTTTTCCTTTTTTCTTATGGTTTAGGTTTAGGTTTCCCAGTTTTACTTTCCTCACCCCGTTTGCGTTTTGTTCGGCCACTTTGAACTCAGTAGGGGAGATCACCTCATAAACGATCGAGCTATGCTTTGGCGCTTTTGAGGTGTATTCAACATTCCCCTTTCGATATTTGAAGACTACGTTGCTGTATTGAAGGCAGTCTCCGGGCAGAACCTCCTGCTCCTGAGGATCATATCTGTCGCCCCAGGTATTTGGGAAATCCCAATCCGCCTCGGCATAGTCCAGGGCTTGCTTGAGAAGATCCCAACACTCACCTCGATCTATCTTTTTGTTCATATGGGCATCCACATACTCGATCACCTTCCGATTAGTTTCCGGTAGCTCTTCATTCTGTGCGTGGAGACTAAAGGAGATCGAAAAAAGGCCGCCCAAAAGAATTGAAGCGGCCTTGATACGAAGGTGGTTCATAAATTCTTAAATAAAAATGTTGTAGGTTCTTCCCATAAAGGTAACCGTTGCTTTTCTGTCACAAGCTCCCTCTCCATAATCCAAGATCCTGGGGCTTCCTCCCTGAGGGGTAAGCTGGATGGTTCCTTCTACTATGAAAGGTAAGATGCAAAATTTCACGATCACAGCTTTTGTAATAACGACCTCATAAGGGATCCCATTTGAAGCAACACCTGTTTCAACCACTCCTGTTCCATTCCCTGTGATCTGATAAACATCATCAAAGAACCAGGGCACTACGCCTACAGTTGAATCTCCTGCAATCCAGGTACGTATCCTGTTGGAGTTAAATATCACTGAATCGGTACCATTGGGCTTGATGATTGTTCCATTGACTGTGATCACAAAATATGGATCCTGATTTTGATCCAGGCCCATATTTTCAATCTCCTTTGTGCCTTTGATCTGATGGTTGTTTACGAAGTAGTTCTCGAAGGAATGGGTGATCTTGGTTCCTTTATCTACGTATCTTCCATTATAACTTACCCTGAATATTCCTCTTCTCACTTTACCGTCCCCGCCAAGGCAGTTTGAGTCACCAAAATCAACAATGATATGATAGTCGTTGGGCCCTGTGGTATCAAAGTCAATTGTGGCACAGGGGGCGCCAGACCTTCCTCCATTGATGTTCTTTCCCCCTTGTTCAGCATCATCGGCTGTACTTTGAGTAGATTCAAAAAGATCGCTGGCAAGGCTATAGTCCTGTGAAGGGGTGAAATCCTGATCTACTGGATTTTCATCTTCGTCATTTGAGCAGGATACGAAAAGAATAGCCCCAAGAAATACGGCTGAAAAACCAAGAACTAGCTTTTTCATCGAGTAGAATTTGTTGGTTAAACGGATCGTAAAGATCAAAGTTTCGAATATCTCGAACATAAAAATTTACAATTATTGGACCAAAGTCAATTGGAGTTTTATAGCCCTCTCAATTTGTTCCCAGCCGTGAATCCTAGAGGGCCGTGCCCAGTTGTAAGGGCCTGAGGATTTACGCCAGCTTCGCTGTTGTGAATCGTTGGGGGTCCTAGCCCCTGAATTGAAGGCCATCCCTTCGGGATGCTTTTCAATTGCCAAAGGCTAAAACAAGTTTTGCCTTTGACAAAAAGAAAAGCCATCAATTTACATTGATGGCCTTCTACTTCAGGGTCGGGATGGCGGGATTTGAACCCACGACCACTCGCCCCCCAGACGAGTACTCTACCGGACTGAGCTACATCCCGATATTTTTCACGGGATGGAGCGAAGTGCCTGCCCGCCGTACCTTGAGTGGTGCGAAAGGGAAGGTGGGAGCTACATCCCGAAATGGGCGGCAAAGCTAGGAATTCTCCATTTCAATTGCCATAACCTTCTTACTCCATTTTTATCGCATCCACAGGGTTGGCGGTCGCAGCTTTTATTACCGTATAGGAAATGCTAAGTATGGAGATCAGGACCATGGTCAGGGCAGAGATCGCAAAAAGCATGGGGTCAATATTGATGCGATAAGTGAATTGCTGGAGCCAGCTTTGCATAAGGAAAAAGGCAAGTGGAAAAGAGATCAGCAAAGAAACCCCGACCTGGACAATGGTATTCTTGCTCAGGCTCAGAAACAGCTGACCAAAATTTGCTCCTAAAACCTTTCTGATCCCAATTTCCTTTACCCGCCTTTGGGCATTGAAGGAAATATTGCTCAGCAAGCCAACAGCGGACAAGAAAACCGCAATGATGGTAAGAAATTTCAACAAGGAGAGAAGCTTCTCCTCTGCTTCGTATTGCTGTTGGATTCCATCTGCCAGCAATCTGATCTCGAATGGCCATCCATCATCATACTTCAACCATTCCCCTCGGATAAAATCAATGGTCTCCTGAAAATCTCCGTCTCCTATCCTTACACCTGCAGCCCAATATCCATATGGTGATAGTCGTATTGACATGGGCTTGATCGGGGTGTGCAAGGATTCGAAATGGAAGTCTTCTATCACTCCCACTACTCTTGATTTCATGAATTCAAATTCGATCTCTTTACCTACAGCACCTTCATCCTCCCAACCAAACTCCCGGACCAAAGTCTCGTTGACCAATAGATTGTTGGTATCTGAAGCAATGGATTCATCCAAATTTCTACCATCCAATAATTCTAAACCCATCGCTCCGATATAGTTCTCATCACCTGTCATCAACCCGATCCCGATATTCTCTTCTTTAGGCATGCCTTCATAATTCACCCGATTATGGGAGTAATTGGTGAAGTTTCCTCCTGGCATTCCCCAACATTTTGTGACCTTCTCAACATTGTGATGCTTTCGGAGTTCCTGAATGAAGGTTTCCGATTTTGATGGGGTTTCATTCATAACATCGCTATACCTGACGAATACCACCTTGTCTTCATCGAATCCCAGATCGCTATTGGCCATAAAGCTCATCTGACTTCCTATGGTGTAAATGCAAACAAAAAAGAACCCAACCACCACCAATTGAAGGCCAACCAGGAAATTCCTTGCAACCGAACTGCCAGAACCTGAGCCTAATTGGTTCCTCATGATCCAGATGGTAGGAAAGGAAGACAGAAACAGGGCAGGGTAAAGCCCGGAAAACAACCCGACCACCAACCCGAAGAACAGAAGCAACAGAAGGTTCAGTCCATCCCTGAATGGGTTGAACTTTAGCTCCATATGGCCGAAATCATTCAACCAGGGGATGATCGCCCAGGCCAATAAGGCTGCAATAAGGCTGGAGATAATTGCCAGAAGCATTGCTTCCCAAAGGAATTGCTGGATAAGATCCTTTCTGAAAGCTCCAACTACCTTTCTTACCCCAATTTCTTTCAGTCTGTTCAGGGATCTTGCTGCTGCAAGATTCATATAGTTAATGCTGGCCAATAGCAAGATCAGAAAACCAATACCAGAGACCCCCAATAAGAAGTAATAGTTTGAATTCCCTCCCAGCTCATAATACTCATGGGACTCCAGGTGGATCTTTTTCAAAGGCATAACAGGTAACCAGGCTCCATCACCGATAGCTGAGGGGAAGTATTTCTGAACAAAGGGCTCCAATCGATTTTCCATGAATTCCTTTGCGGCCCTTTTGTCCGGGATGGTGACATAGGTATGAACGATCGGATTGTTCCAGTTTGGATTGTTTTCCGCTTCCTCAATGAAAGGAGCCAGCCTGAGATTTCCCAGAATGCCAAAACGGAAATGAGAGTTTGGTGGAAATTTCTTTACCACACCTTTAACGATCAACGGAGGCCCTTCATCAAAGCCATCTATTCGAATGATCTTATCAAGCGGATCCTTATCTCCATAAAAACGCTTTGCGACCTCCTCGGTGAGGATAATATAATTTGGTTCCCTATTCCCATCCTTGGCTGATCCAATCACGAACTCCAGGTCAAAGACATCGGGAAAAGTTGAATCTGCCACAAGGATATCCTCGATGAATTTTTTTTCGTCGGTTACAAATCTTAAACCCGCGGTTGCAAATCGGGTCATGTTAGTGATTGAGGAGTATTCCTCAACCAAGGCCGGTCCGATAGGATAGGAACAATTTGCGGTGATCCCTCCATCGTTGAATTTTTGGTGTATTCTGTAGATCTGATCAGCCCGAGAATGAAACTGGTCATAGTTTAGTTCGTATCTCAGGTAGAGCAGGGAGAGAAAACCCAGAGCGAGCCCTACACTCAAGCCCATCAGATTGATAATTGTAAATCCCTTCTCCCTGATAAATAACCTCAGGGATATCTTGAAGTAGTTTTTTAGCATCTTGCTTTTGGGATAACGTGCTGATCACCCCATTGTTTTAGTGCCCTAAAGAAGGCTGGGACTATTTCATATACCCATCCCGAATGGATTTAAATTCTGAGCCTTCTTTCCACTGAGGCCAGGTATCGGAATTAGCCAATTCATTTCCAACAGCATAGAAGATCATGATATCATTCATCATTCCTCTGAGGTCAGCACTGGGATCGTATTCATCCTGGGGCTTATGATACCTGTTGGTTAAATAGTCCATTTTCATCTCTTCTGCATATTCTTTCCCCTTTTCGGTATGATCACTTCCTCCTTCACAATAAAGAGCAGGAATCCCGATCTTGGCGAAATTGAAGTGATCTGAACGGAAAAAGTAACCCTTACCTGGGTCAGGATCCGGAATAACATAACGGTCTTGGTGGTGGGCAGCCTTCTCTGCAAGCTCATCGAGTTCGGATTGACCATAGCCTACTATGGTAAGGTCCTTCATCGGACCGTTCAATGTAACCCCATCCATATTGATGTTGGCAACGGAGTTCCTGGGTTCAAAAATTGGATTCTCTGAATAAAAGGCCGATCCAAGCAACCCCTGTTCCTCTGCTGTAACTGCCAGAAAGACAAGAGACCTTTTTGGGGGTGTTGGGTCACTGCCAAAGATCCTTGCCAATTCCAAAATACAGGTGGTGCCGCTGGCATTATCCAGGGCTCCGTTATAAATAGAATCCCCGTCGATAGCTTTTGCTATACCCAGGTGGTCCCAATGGGCGGAATAAAGGATCACTTCATCTGGCTTCTCAGACCCTGGCACCATTGCGATGACATTTTGAGACTTTGAGTGACGAATACTATTGCTGATGGAAAGTGAACAATTGAGGCCTAGTTCCACCGCCAGGAAATCAGAAGATTTTGCATCCTGTATAATTGAAGGATCGGTTCCTGAGGCTGAAAGAATACTTTGAAATGCATCCCAGGAGATCCACCCCTCTGCTGCTGCCCTGCCAAGGTTGCCATCCGGGGACTCAAGGTATAGCTGGGGTCCTGACCAACCATTTTCTA
>JANQSY010000165.1 GCA_028279065.1 Cytophagales bacterium | reverse complement strand
TATTTCCAAGCCTGCATCCCCTATGCCCAAGCATAGGGTTGACCTCTTTCAATCCATGGATCTTTTCCTGAACCTCTCCAAGACTGATCCCAGCCTCCTTGGCTAGTTCTTTCTGATTTTGCTCATCATGAGGGACAAACTCATGCAATGGCGGATCCAGGAGTCTGATTGTCACCGGCAGGCTCTCCATGGCCTCGAAGATCCCCTCAAAATCCTCCCTTTGCATGGGTAGGAGTTTTTCCAGCGCCTTCCTCCTTCCCGCCTCATCTGTGGCGATGATCATCTCCCTCATTGCCATGATCCTTTCCTCCTGAAAGAACATATGTTCAGTCCGGCATAGTCCTATCCCCCTTGCCCCAAAAGACCTTGCCTTACGCGCAGAGTCAGGGGTGTCAGCATTGGTCCGAACTTCCAGACGTGCATGTTTATCCGCCAACTTCATCAATTCTTCAAAATCCCCGCTGACTTCAGGAGCCTTGGTCTTTACCTTTCCCTTAAAAACATTTCCCGTATTTCCATCCAGGGAGATCCAATCTCCATCTCGGTAGCTGTTGCCATTCACCGACAACTTCCTTTGACCGTAGTCGATCCGCAATGAACCAGCTCCGGAAATGCAGCATTTGCCCATTCCTCTCGCCACGACGGCAGCATGAGAGGTCATCCCTCCTCTGGCAGTCAGGATCCCGTTGGCCACGCTCATTCCGGGAAGGTCATCGGCTGAGGTTTCGATCCTTACCAGGACCACATCCAGTCCCTGCTCCTTTTTCTGAATAGCCTCTTCCGAAAGGAAACAGATCTGCCCCGAAGCTGCTCCCGGAGATGCGGGCAGGCCTTGAGTGATCTGTTCTGCTTTTTTTATTGAGGCCTGATCGAAGACCGGGTGGAGTAATTCATTCAATTTTTTGGGTTCTATCCTTCTCAGAGCGGTCTTTTCATTGATAAGACCCTCCGTCAACATTTCCATGGCTATACGCACCATGGCGGCACCTGTCCTTTTTCCTGAACGGGTCTGAAGTATCCAGAGCCTCCCTTCCTGTACGGTGAACTCCATGTCCTGCATATCATGAAAATGGTTTTCCAGGGTATGCTGATTCTCAAAAAGCTCCTTGTAGACCTCTGGTAGGTATTCCTCAAGTGAAGGGTACATCTTTTCTCTTACCTCTTCCGAGATACCCGCCAAGCTGGCCCATCGTGAGGATCCTTCTCTGGTGATCTGAAGTGGGGTCCTGATCCCTGCAACCACATCCTCCCCCTGAGCATCGACAAGGTACTCCCCGTTGAATCTGTTCTCTCCTGTAGAGGCATCTCTGGTGAAAGCCACGCCTGAACAGGACTGACTTCCCATGTTCCCAAATACCATGGCTTGAACATTTACCGCGGTTCCCCAGTCTTCAGGATAGCCATGGAGTTTCCGATAAAGCATTGCTCTCGGTATCATCCAGCTATCGAATACCGCCATGACCGCATTCCAAAGCTGATCGGCAGGATGTTCGGGAAAGTCTTTGCCACTTAGCTTCCTGATGCTTGTCTTGAATCTTTTAACCAATTCCTGAAGGTCATCAAGGGTAAAGTCCCTGTCCTCTTCTATCCCCTTTTCCTGTTTAAGTTCATCGATGATCTCCTCGAAAATATTGTGTTCAGAGTCCCTAAAAGTATTCACCCTCATGACCACATCTCCATACATCTGGATGAATCTTCGGTAGGAGTCCCAGGCAAACCTTTCCTTTCCGGTTCTTTGGGCAAGGCCTTTGACCACCTCATCATTGAGGCCCACGTTTAGGACCGTGTCCATCATCCCTGGCATAGATACCCTTGCGCCCGATCGGACTGAAACCAGGAGGGGGTTTGCGGCATCTCCGAATTTTGAGCCCATGATGTCTTCGATATTTTCAAGGGCTGAATTGATCTCGCTGGAAAGCAGCTTCACCACCTTGTCCCGACCCATTTCCTGGTACTCATTGCAAGTGTCAGTAGTGATGGTGAATCCCGGAGGCACATGAAGGCCTATACGGCTCATCTCTGCAAGATTTGCTCCCTTCCCACCGAGGAGTTCTTTCATATCGCCAGTTCCTTCCGCCTTCCTGTTCCCAAATGTGTAAATTCTCTTTGATCGTTCTTTCCCAGACATGGTTTTCAATGTTTGCTGCAATATTCCATATGCCAGGCAGGGTACTCAATGACGCAGGTTTTTATGAGGTGTGATTTTGGTCAGATGTAGGTCAAGGAAAGTGGGGAATTGCTTATTAATGGAAGTTCAATCCAATTTTTTTCTACATTTAATTGACCAAACTAACCTTAAAATGAACGATCAGGATGCTCAGTACTCCCTCTTGTTTTTGTGCTTATTGATCCTGTTTTCCTGCAGTGATGATAAGAAACCTCGATTATACGACAAAAGCAATTTCCCTCCCCTGATTGAGGTAGAGGAGGAACAATCCGAAACTATACTGGATCATTTTAAATGGAATGGTTGGAGATTGGCCGGAGTCACCAAGAATCCATCAAACAGCGAAGTTGAATATAACTCCGATGGAAATATTCGAAGAGTTGAAGTTTTTGGCAGTGACCCCTATAGGGTGTTTTTTAATTACGAAGACGATACCTTGAGGAGCATAGTAAGGACATTTAGTTCCGGAAGCCCTAATAAACGATATGAACTCGGTTATTTAAATGGAGTGCTCAATTCTATTACAGACTCAGTTGGCACCGCCTATTTGACCTTTGATAAGCGCGGAAATCTGACCAAGGTGGAAAGGCCCGGATCTGGGGACGAAGTACACATTTATTATAGCTCCAACTACTCCCCCTATTATGCCCTTCCCGAACCCTATTTGTTATACCGGAATAGTATTCTTGTAAGGTTCATTACAGGTCCTACCTTAGAAATGGGAGTGAATGACCGGATCAGCTATGCGGTGATCGAAACTGCCACAGGAGATACCTTAAGGAGTAGAATTGAAACACCAGGATTATACTCCGGACGATTTTTGACCAGAAGAGGGACTGTTATTTACTCATATGAACAAGGTTCGATATTCGAATAAAAAACCAATGAAAACCGAATGACCCCGGTCAATGGAATACGCTTTGTAAGATCCAAAGCGACTATGTCCGCTTGAATAAACTTACCGTATAAAGACCCTCTCGGTGCTGACCAACTCATCTTTGGAGTACAGCAACAATAGGTAGGGACCAGGCACCAACTTGGTGACCTCCATCCGTTCACCGCTGGTCAGGTCCTGCTCAAGAGCAAGGTTTCCTGCTGAATCCAGAAAAACAATACGGGAAATGGTTCCATCCGTTCCGATCACAATGATATCGTCGGAAGGGTTTGGCATTTTGTATTTAGAATCCTTGTCGGTTTTCTTCCTTCCCGAACTGGTCCGGACCATGGCCCTGATAAAGAAGCTTTGATCGCTTTGCTTCCATCCAGGCTCCCCAACACTTCTTATCCAGCATCTGTCATTATTGGCAGGGTCCGCTCCAAGTTTCAATCCGCTTTCCAGTGATCTGAAGCCTACAATGAACTCCCCAGAATAAGGGATAGGGGGATCGACCTTATGGATGAAACGGCCGGATTCATGAACACTGGCCACAAACTGATAGACCGGTGTGGAGGAAGGAGATGAACCGACCCAGTCAAATAGAAGGACTTCAAACTGCCCGGACTCACCTGCTAAGGAAAGGTCGAAATGAAGTTCTAGGATCTCGCCTTCTTCAATAGGGCTCATTCTGACACCCAGGTATTGATCCATACCACCGATCCTCTGGTCGGGTTTGTCATCATCATAGGCCAGGAGGTCTTGGGCCAAGGCCGATTGAAAAAGTGTGATGATCAGGATCAGTCCAAAAATCCACAGGGTTTTCATGGTCTTCAATAGTGGGTTCAGCAGCCAAATACAATTATGAAGACCTCAATTAAAACGACCTTTTTCAGGATTTTGGGTGAGGAATGTCAATCCGGAAAATCATCCTGGTATCTGAGGCAGTGCGTGCGAGGGATAGCGCAATAAAGTTCCATTGAATCCTCACCCCTCGTACATCCTTCCTCAGGCCTTCAATTACACAAGGACCACGAAGGGGCTAAATTAGGCTGGTTCTTTGATTAATCCTCTTTCAACTCATAAATGGCTTTGCCATAGGACAAACAGCCATTTTTCATTCGTTCCAAAACTTTAATGAGAGGAATAGCAAACTCTAAAGGGTCTTGGGTTTTGGGATCCACTTTGTAAAAATTATAGATTTCATCCCTTAGATTGACAGATTCTCTTCTTTTAGGATTGACCCTGCCAGAACTATGCGAAAAATGCTGCCTTAGTTTTACCATAATCAGAACATCTTTACAACCCGAAACACCTTCTTGGATTGAACCTTGGCTCCCTACCAGATTATAGTAATTCATAAGAGCAAACAATCGAATGACAAAGTTTTGGTTAAGGTATCCTCCGATTTCATTTAGTTCAGGTATCATTTCCTTGCTGATCGGTTTTTTAAAGGAAAGTAATCCTGATTCCAGAATTGGATGATTCCAGACTTTAAAGTGGTTGCTTCGTTCAAATACTAGTTTCGTTTCAGAAAAATAGGGGAAAACGGACCTCGTATTCCTATGAAGCTTCCATATCCTATTTACTTCTTCTTCAAGTTCTTCATATGTTCCCCTAGGTGGTTTCAAAGGCCATAAACGTTTATTAACAATATCGACTTATCTCACCCACTTAAATTTATTTCTGCGAAATTCTGTTAAGAAAATCCCTTACCCCCAAAAGCATAATTCTAACTTCTTCCTTTGTGTATTTATCAAATTCACCATGTGCGGCATGGTTTCTTAGGTTTAACCATCCGGTTACCATTTTTAGATCCTGTTTCCCGTAGGCCCCTGATTTTGCCAAATCGGAATTCAAACGATCACTTTTCCTTGGAACAGTTTTCCCCACCTTTTCTTCTTCGGAATCAATATTGTGGCTTTGGCAAAGCTTTCTTAGGTGATCTTCTAGTACACCACCCGCTAAAACTGCTGCAGGGTCTTTATAGTCCTCCTTGAGCAGATGCTCGGCCATGTCGAGAAAATCAGAAAAGACTTCACCTGTAATCAATGACCTTACTGACTCAAGGTAGCCATTTTCTAGGTCAAATTGGACAGATTTCATCATTCCAATTCCAATCTCAACATTCTCCTTTGTTGCCTGAAAGACTTGCTCATTAAAGTCTTTCGTTAGAAAATACTTCTTGCCAAAAAGTTGATTCAGGAAAGTAAGAGCTGAAGCTCGAAATTGATGGAAGAGCATTTCGTCCACATAATACTCCTCAATCTCGACATCTTCATCATCTGGGTCCTCTTCAACAACTAATTCTTCGGACCTAAGGGTCTCCTCACCTAGGTCTATGAGATCATGAATACGTTTTAAGAATTGATCCATTGTGCAAAAAGAAACCCCAACTTACGAGCAAGGGTAATCATCTATCCTTTTTTATTAAGTAATACCCCTAATATAAACTCAACCGTCCACTATTACTATTGTCAACTCAAACCAAGAGCATTTAAACAAGGGTTACATTTTCAAGCGGATCTGAATCCAAAAATTCACATCTTTTGGAGGAATCAGATCAGAAATCAACAACTTGAAGCTGATCAGGAGAAAAAACCCACAACCGAAGGAAGAAAGGTGCTAAAGAATATCATAGTGTATTATAGCCTACATAGTGGAAGAAACTGGACAAAGTGGACAGATTCAATAAAAAACGTCCTCAGAATTAACTGAGAGGCCTTAAGGGAGATCAGGATGGATTGCTTCGCCATCCGGTTTTAGGTTGCCCGTTCAGATAATCTCAGTTCCGAAAAAACCCGGCACTCACGTCATAGGCATCCCTATCGGAGAGCCTCAGCCCTACCTGCCAGGAGGGCATGATGGCCTTGTAAAAAATCCCTAACGAAGCTAATTCAGTTGCTCAGATTGGATGTATTCCTTTGGACTCAGGCCGGTTTTCTTTTTGAATAAGCGAGAAAAGTACTGAGGGTATTCAAAGCCGAGCCTGTACGCGGTTTCTGAAATGGAAGCATTGGGAGCAAGTAATAAATTCTTTGCTTCCTCGATGAGAAACAAGTTGATCTGGTCGATCGCGGTCCTCCCGGTCTCAGCCTTGATCATATCGCTCATATACCGATGACTTATCCCCAACTTTCCGGCCATCCAATCTACTGTCGGTATGCCCTTATTTAGCAAGTCGCCGTCTTCAAAATATTTATTCAGGACTTCGGTGAATCTTGACAACGTAGTCTGGTTTATTGTCTTGCGATTGAGGAACTGGCGTTTATAATATCTGTCTGAGTATTTGAGAAGCGTTTCCAGCTGTGAAAGAATGATCTCCTTCGAAAATTCATCTTGGTTGTTATGATATTCCGCTTCGATGTTTTTGAATATTGTTTTTAGCTGTGCTTCCTCTTTAGGAGACAAGTGCAACGCTTCATTCACCCTGTACTCAAAGAAGCTATAGTTCTTGATCTTGTCGTAAAGCTCGGTCCCCCGAATAAAGTCCTTGTGAAAAGAAATATGGTAGGCCTCAGAGCTGAACACCAATCCCTTGAAAATGAGCTTTTGGTTTGGTGCAGTGAACAATAAAGTGCCATTGCTGCAGTCGTACTTGGTTCTGCCATAAACCAGTTCCCCTGAAATGATATTCTTCAGACTGATGCCGTAGAAATCACAGGTCAGACTGATCGCTTCATTATTCTCATCACATGTAGCTACATCATCTTTCTTTCCCTTATTGGATGAGGCACTGAATAGAGGATTCTCCGGTTCAGACATACCATTGTAGGCATGGAAGTCGCCAATACTCTTAAAAACGAGCTCTTGCATAAGATTAAATTAAAGATCGATTAGCATTAGTCCCAGTCTTTCATCTAAAGTTTGATGATAATTCAAGAGTTGAAGCCTCATGCTTCTTTCGATCATAGGTCAAACGCATAAGGGGATATAGAATGTTCATTTTCTTGAAATAGGCTTTGTTAACCTTTGGGTTTATAGATTCCAAATCTTCAGGGACCTTGCCGACAATTGGAACAACGGTATCACCAAGTTTCATTGCTCCCTCCGGATGATCAAGAAAAGCATGATACCAACTTCGCCCTCCAAATTTGTATTGACGAACAAAAAATCTGCCCTCGGTCTGGACAATAGTAATATCTATGAATCGGTGATCGCCGCAGCGAATCTGAGAAACCCATTGACTGTTCACCTTCTTTATCATTTCATGATGAGTCATGATAGTCGATATTTTGCAAGGAGAGGCTTATAGAAGCCCCTCCTCATTATCAAAAACAGATCCAAAAATTCCAAAAAATAGCAAGCCTTTCCCTTGCCAGGTTTCTACATTTTGTGAGATCATCTATTGAAGAACTCTGCTACAGCATCTGTAGATACTTTGACTGCTTCTGGCTTGTAATAGAAATCCACATGGCTAAACTCATCAATTGCCAAGACCTCAGGATCATTGGTAAGCTTCTCAATAAACCCGGTTGAACATAAGGCGGTAGATGCATTTGTTCCGTAAACCACCAGGGTAGGCTGTACAATTTTATCTGCATATGCCTCTCCAATAGAGATCAAAGATTGCATAGCCTGATCACCTATATGCATATTGGAAAAGTTCTTTACCGCTTTTGGTCCTTTAACCCCATCCCTTCCATAGTAATCATAGGTTTCTCCGGCCATCTCCGGAAATGCTGCCGCTTCAACAAATTCTTCCCTGGATTGCTCATCGTTAAGTCCAAATGGTGCCACATAATCCGGCTCTCCGGTCTCATATTGCTTTTGCATTGAAGCATTTGCTGCGGCAATTTGAGGGTCTGTTACCTCTCTCCCAAGCCATTGGAATCCATCTGCTGCCATCATACCTGAAACCGTTGCGATCTTCTTGATCCTATGGTCAGTGACTGCCGCGGATGCGATGATCGAACCACCCTGGCATACCCCAAGTCCTTCGATCTCCTCTACGAAAGGAAGAGTGCCTAAATATGAAACCGCATCCCAGGTGTTTTCGATCAACCTGAACATATACCTGGACTTTTTAAATTCTCTTGGTAATGCTGGAGAATCCCCCATACCTAGATAATCAAATCCCAGGTAGATAAACCCTCTTCTAGCCATTTCAGGCCCATAGGTCGCCGGAATTTGGTCCTTAACCTGCGGGAACGGACTGGCACCTACAATAGCCTTATACTTTTTGGTTTGATCGAAACCTTCAGGGAGGTATAGATCACCCGCTAAGTCCACTCCAAAAGATTTGAATGTCACTTCGTTTTTTCCTGCTTTTAAATTTTCCATCGTTTTATCCTTTGTATTGTTTTTCAATTGTTAGCGATACAAAGGTCCATAGGGTATGCCGCAGGGGACTTAAACAAATTGGTTGAATACTTATACATTTTGGAAGTAAATGGTCTTACGTATTGCCTCTCCGGTTTTACAGGGCTTCCCCATAGCACAATGAATTGACCTTGGGGAACCGCAACCCAATCTCAGCCCACCGCACTCCTCCCTTTCGTCATTCAGAGTCCTGATCTTATCAGGGCGAAGAATCTCTTGAAATGCGGATTGAATTGTCCCTTCGGGACTGCGTCCATCCGGCATGGGGGGGGCATCCCCAAGGACACTAAAGTGCCTTCGGGGCAGGCTACCCAATCTCGGTCCGCCGCAAAGCGGCGGTGGTATTTTTCATTTCCAGATAGG
>JANQSY010000155.1 GCA_028279065.1 Cytophagales bacterium | reverse complement strand
TACTCCAATAAGCATGAAATAGAAGGCAATCTCTATTTCCTGCATAATCGTCATCCAGATCCCAATACATCCGCACAACAGATTACCAAGAGTGAAAAGATTAGGGATATGGGATCTTAAACTATTCATTCAACCGCGCAAAAAGGATTTGTCCTTTTTTCTTTTCCAATAGTTGTAGTTGGCCCATGCCCGCAATAGACTGTATAATCATCTGGAAGCTTAAATAGCTTATCCTGAATCGATGAGATCAAGGTATCATGGTCTCCCCCAGGAAGATCGGTCCTACCAATACTCCCATTGAAAAGAACATCACCGACTATGCAGAACCTTCCCTTATGGTTAATCAGACCGGTATGGCCTGGTGAATGACCTGGAAGAAAAACCACTTCCAACTCATCCTCTCCTGAGAAGATGCTATCCCCCTCCCCATAGAATCCATCATGTTCCACTTCTTCATAATCGTTGAATCCGTAATTAGTAGAATAGCTCTTTACAGCCCCCAACCATTGAAGATCCTCCTTATGGATCATCAAGGGGATCTCATGAGCCCTTTTGACGTAGCCAGCCCCAAGAACATGGTCGATATGGCAATGTGTATTATAGATGGCCAAAGGCTTGAGATTGTTTTCCTTTAAATAGGCATCCAATTCCTCTCTTTCTTCAGGGAAGTAGCAACCCGGGTCGATAATGATGGCATCACCATTGGACGTGGAAACCACATAGGTATTCTCTTCAAAGGGATTGAATGAAAAAGACTTAACGTTTAGCAATTCCTGCGTTCTTTTAGGGTCCAAAAATATTGATTTGAGCTCTACGAGGAACATCGATCTTATCATAGTCGGAGGAGGCATCGCCGGGACCTGCCTGGCATTGCTCTGCGAGCAGGGGGGGCTGGATTTTATCCTCGTTGACGACCATAAAAACAATCATTCTTCATATGTGGCCTCGGGGCTTTTCAATCCCGTTACCGGAAGAAAATTTGTTAAATCCTGGGAGGCAGAGCACATCTTTCCATTGATCCACGAGTTCTATCCTAAAATGGAGAAGAAGCTTGGGGCAGATTTCTTTGAACCAAGGCCGCTGATCCGGCTTTTCCCAACCGCCAAAGCTTCAAATGACTGGGATTCTTCATCACCAAATCCATTTATCTCTGAACTAGATGAGCAGATTCCGGAATACATTGATCCCGGTTTTGGCGGAATAAAGGTCTCAAACGCAGGAATACTTCGGGTAAAGTCCTTTTTGCAAGCCGCCAAAGAATTCTTTGGGCCTTCAAAGGTGAAGGAAGGACTAAGCCTCAATACCGAGCGTATCGAGATACTCCATGAAGGGGTCAGGTGGGAAGAATATAAAGCTAAGAAGGTAGTTTTCTGCGAAGGACCGGAAGGTAGAAGGAACCCCTATTTTTCCTGGTTGCCTTTCAGCCCTACCAAAGGGGAGTTGATGGAGATAGAAACGAACGCCGATCTAAAGGATTCCATTTTCACCAAGAGGGTATTTTTTCTACCACTATCGGGGAACCGGGCATTGGTGGGTGCTACATATGACAGGACAAACCTTAACCTGGAAAAAACACCTGCAAGCAGGGAATACCTTGAGGAACGGCTCAGATCATTTTTCAAATCCTCATACAGGGTGGTAGATCATCGGGTAGGGATCAGGCCAAATGTCAAGGATCGAAGGCCCCTGGCTGGATTTCATTCGGAGCACGAACAAATAGGTATTTTGAATGGTTTAGGTTCAAAAGGGGTCTCTCTTGGCCCGTTTGTTGCGCAATTCCTCGTAAATGCAATTATTAAGGAGGAACAAATCCCAAAAGAGCTTAATATAAGCCGGTTTTTTGCGTTTTTTGAAGGTTGATCAAATTATTCATCTGAAGAACATTCTACGATACGGTCTTTTTTCTGTGCTTCTCCTGGTCTCGGCCCTTTCCCGGGCTCAGAATGCCAATGAGATCTTTGGAAAGAACCGTGTCCAAACCAAGAACATCGACTGGAATGTCTTCGTCTCTGACAACTTCGAGATCTATTATTATGAAGGAGGCCAGAAGCATGCAAAATTTGCAACCGAACTGGCCGAATCAACCTTCGACCAGATCTCCGATCTAATAGGATTCACACCCTATACCCGTATCCGGCTATTCATCTATAATTCCAAGTCAGACCTCAGGCAAAGTAATATCGATTACAAGATCCAATACTATAAGGCCGGCGGGGAGACCAGTTTTGTTACTCATAGCGTAGAAATTCCTTTTACCGGAACCAACGAAGAGTTCATTCAGGAAATCAAATACGGAGTTTCTAAAACTCTGATTAACGAGATGATGTATGGAGGAAGTTTTAAAGATGTTATCCAGAGCTCCTATCTGCTATCTCTTCCGGAATGGTTTGTTGAGGGAGCCGCCGAGTACGCTGCGAGGGGATGGAGCATAGAGATGGACGATCACGTCCGTGATCTTTTCGCCTCCGGAAAAATCAAAACCCTGAGAGGATTGACAGGAAGAGATGCAAGGTTCCTTGGCCAAAGCCTCTGGAACTACATCGCTGTACAGTACGGAAAAAACAACATCGGAAGCATTCTGAACCTGACCAGAATTCTCAGAAATCCTGAAAACAGTATCACAAATACCCTGGGAATACCTTTTCCTGCATTTTACAGGGAGTGGCAGGATTATTACTATTCGATGACCGCACAGGTATTGGAGAATTCCGAAATGCCGGCAGATGAAACCCTTCTGATCAAGAAGAACAAGAATTCATTGAGGTATAACCATGTGAAATTCTCCCCTGATGGCAACCATCTCGTTTATTCGGAGAACAATTCCGGAAAGGTTTCAGTGATCCTTGTAGATCTGTTGACCGGGAAGAAAAAGAAGATCTACAAATCGGGATATATATTCAATGACCGCAAGGTAAACTTCTCATTGCCGATCCTTGCCTGGCAGAACAGCGATAACCTCAACATCGTTGATGTACAAAACAACCGGATCCGAAGGAACACCTTCCAGGTATCGACCAATAAACTCAAAAAAAGCCGGGCCTTCAGATTCACCAATATTCAGGACGTTTCATTTAATTCCAATGGCACCTTCATTGCTATCAGCGCGGAGAATTTCGGTCAGGTGGATGTCTATTCTATGGCTGTGAGGTCGGGGAATATCAAAAGGGTCACAAACGATGAATTTGATGATATCAATCCAAGATTCATTCCTGGAACGAACAAGCTGGTTTTTTCTTCCAACAGGACTACCGATTCACTCAGGATAAAGAAAGGAAACAAGCTTTCCCTCTCTGATAATTTTAACCTCTATTTATTCGATCCTAAGGTTTCAAAGACAAGGGTAGAAAAACTGACCAACAATTACTTTCAGAACTATCTACCCTATCCGTTGGATGAAAATCGGGTCTTGTTCCTGTCGGATCTCAATGGGATCCTGAATCTATACATACTTGAAAGGGACAAAAGGGTTCAGCGACAGATCACGGATTTCCAACAGAACATTCAGTATTTCGATGTAAATCCTGCTACCAATAAATGGGTTTTCCGGATGAATAATGGTGGTTCAGAATTGGTGTATCTGCAAAACCTCCCTGACCTTGATAAATCCATTACCGAGCATGAAACTTTCAGAAATACCTGGATAGTGGAGGGGATGAAATATGGGTTGAATGATGATGACATGGTCCAGAACAATCTTATCCAGTTAAACAAGATGATGGAACGTGAGCTGGAAGCTGTGGACCCAGATGAGATCGATTTTGACGACCTGATCTTTGAGTCGGAAAAAAAGGAGAAATCACTTGCGGATGTTAACCGGAAAGAAACCGAAACAGATATCCTCAAAAAGCTTGAGAGGAATGAAGAGGCCACAGTGAATATTTTCGGACCCTATGAAGGACAAAACAAGTTGAGGGCAGAAAACATCATCACAGCATTGATCTGCGACAACCTCAGGGGACTTGGTGGAGTGGTTGAATATGGCTTGTCCGATATGTTCGGAAACAACAAATTCAAACTAGGGGCCACGATCTATTTTGATCTCAAATCCAGTGACTTTTACGCTGAATACAGGTATCTGAAGGGTCGTTTGGATTATGGTGCTATGTACTTCAGAAAAAGGATCTTTTACCCCGTCAGTGAAAATGCCACCATTTTCCACAACTATGTTTTGAATGAGGGAGACTTCACGGTGTCCCTTCCGGTAACTGAGGCTTTCAGGGTAAGTTTAACCCCATTTTATGCCAATACAACTTACCAGAATATCAGCCTGATGCCGGTTTCTGATTTCTCAACGAATTATCTGGGCTACAATATTGAGGTGGTTTTTGATAACTCCTCTGAGACAGGAATCAATATGAGCCAGGGGACCAAGGTCAAATTGGGTTTCAAGGAATACAAAGGCATCCAAGCCAGCCACAGAAACTTTGGCAAGTTCTATCTGGATCTAAGAAACCATTTTCCAATCTATCGTGAATTGATCTTCGCAACGCGCTTTTCCTTTGGAAAATTCTTTGGAAACGATCCAAAAAACTATTTGTTGGGAGGAATGGATAACTGGTTCATCACACAGGAAAGGCAAAGCCAGGGTCCGCTCGAAGACCAAGGCCTTGATGGCGCACTTTTGAACAATGACGATCTTCTGTTTACCGAATTTGCAACCAGCCTAAGGGGCTTTCCCTTGAATCAGGCTTTTGGCGAGAATTTCGCTCTTCTGAATTTTGAGTTGAGATTCCCGGTTTTCCAATTCGTTTCCAGCAAGCCAATTTCCAGCAGTTTTTTTAGAAACCTTCAGCTTTCAGGATTTATGGATATCGGGTCTGCCTGGACAGGAAAAAGCCCTTTGAGCAACGAGAACTCTTTCAATACAGAGACCATAGATGCCACCGGCTTCATCATTAACACAAGAAATTATACTAACCCATACCTAGTGGGATACGGTTTTGGGTTCCGCTCAACCATGTTTGGCTACTATGTGAAATTCGATGTTGGTTGGGGGGTTGAGAACTACCAAAGAACGGAAGACCCCATGTATTATTTTACCCTGGGACATGACTTTTGATCGGCTCCAGAATGGAGTCAAAGATCGCTAGACCATCAGTACACCCAAGGTCAGGGCTTGCTGAACGCTCCGGATGGGGCATCATTCCGAAAACATTCCTTCCTTCATTGCAAATTCCAGCTATGTTTTCAAGTGAACCGTTTGGATTGGATGCTTCACTGATCTGCCCGTTTTCATCACAATACCGGAACAGGACCTGGTCATTGTCATTTAAGGCTTTGAGGGTGATTTCATCAGCGAAAAACCTTCCTTCCCCATGAGCAATTGGGATCTGATAGGGCTTATCAAGGTCCATTTTCCTGGTCAGATGTGAATTCCGGGTCTGGGGTTTCAGGAAAACGTTCTTGCAGGTATACTTCCTATGATCATTGTTGAGAAGTACCCCGGGAAGCAAATGGCTCTCGGTCAGGACCTGAAATCCATTGCAGATCCCGTAAACGAACCCACCGGCTTTTGCGTGATCAATGACAGATTCCATGATCGGAGAAAAACGAGCAATAGCGCCTGCCCTGAGATAATCTCCGTAGGCAAAGCCACCGGGTAGAATTAGGAAATCACAACCCTTGAGGTCCTTATCCTTATGCCATAGCTTTTCCACATCCTGACCCAGATCATTACCGATCAGATAAAGCATATCGTCATCACAATTTGAACCGGGATATACTATGACACCAAATTTCATTTCCTTTGGGGATTAAACGCGGCAAAACTAAGGATTTTATGGTGCTTTCGATGACTGGCTTCGGCTCGGCCAACCTTTCAAATAACGGCTTCACAACAGAGGTGGAAATAAGGTGTTTGAATTCCAAATTCCTCGACCTTTCCTTGAGGATCCCAAAGACATTGAACCAATTCGAACCCCAGATCAGAGAGGTCATTCAGGAGAAAATTGGACGCGGGAAAGTCAGCATCAGCATAGAATGGAGGGAAAGCAAGAAGGACAATTCAAAAGTTTCCATCAATAAGGAGTTACTGAAGGAGTATTATTCCCAGCTGAAATCCGTTCAGGAAGAATTGGATGACAAGGGCCAGGATCTGTTCAGGATAGCCCTGGGTATGCCGGAAGTTGTTGAATCCAATGAAGATGAAGACCTTGAAGAAAAATGGGAGCTAACTCAACAGGCCATAGATCAGGCAGTAAACGGAGTGGAGGATTTCAGAAAGAACGAAGGTCAGAAGCTCTCTGACCAGCTTTCAAGTAGTATTGATTCCATTTCCGATTCCCTGAAAAAAGTAGGTGATCTTGCACCCGAGAGGGCTAATGCTGTACGGGAGAAGATCAAGGCATCATTGGAGGAATGGAAAGATGATCATAGTGTGGACCAGAATCGCTTTGAGCAGGAACTGATCTACTACCTGGAAAAGCTGGACATCGACGAGGAGATCGTAAGGCTAGACAGCCACCTGAAGCATTTCAAGGAAGTGATGGATGGCAGATCAAATGGAAAAAGGTTGAATTTCATTTCCCAGGAAATGGGCAGGGAGATCAATACGATGGGAGCGAAAGCCAATAATGCCGGTATTCAAAAAACCGTGGTCGATATGAAGGAGGAGTTGGAAAAGATAAGGGAGCAGGTTCAGAATATCGTTTGACACTAAAGGTCCAGAACCAACTCCTTCCGATCGAATACAATACTCCACATTCCCCTTAGATCCCCCAATTTATGTCCTTTGGCATTGTCTTCAGGGTATAGTTCTTCGATCTTCTCAAGGGTGAGCTGGTTTATTTCTGTTCCTACCTCGCCATGGCAATTCAAGCAGATGCCATTGTTAAGGCTAATTGGCCTGGTAAACAAAATCGCAGAATCTCCCAGTTTTTGAAGATTATCATTTAATTCCAATTCATTTTCAATATTGTACTGGTAGGCATCCAGGATCTGAGCTTCGATATCATTAGGCTTATCATCGGGGTTTCTGGTTCTCAGGCTGGCTCGTTTGATTGAAACATTATAGGTTTCTCGCAGATCATCAAGGAGTGGGTAAGCATTTACATTGCAAAATTCCAGGGCGTGCACGGGACCACCTTCCTGAAGAGCTTCTTTCAGTTTGGATCCTAAAGCCATCTGTGCCTGGGTGGCAATCTTATCTCCCCGTTCCTTCGCCAGATTCAAAATTTCGCTCTCACTAATCTTTTTGATCTCCCTATCCGACATCTCCTTTTTTAATGCTTTACTATCAAGCTGGCTTTGATCGCCTCCGCATGACAGGAGAACCATGCCTACAATTGAGAGAATCGCGAATGCCTTCATGTAATAGAATTGGGTATTTGAATACTAAATCAAGGTCAAATCGTTAGTATATCAAAATTTTTGTCGCACGGGGTTTTGTAATTTTGCAGGCCAATAAGATTCCCATGCTGGAGAAACTAGAATCCATCAAGAACCGCTTTGAAGAGGTAGGACAATTGATCCTGGACCCCGAGGTCATCTCGGATCAGAACAGGTACATGAAATTGACAAAGGAGTATAAGGACCTTGAGAAGCTGGTTTCTGTTTATGGGGAATATAAAAAGACGCTTGAAGGTATTCAGGAATCAAGAGAGATCCTGGAGAACGAAAAGGATGACGAGTTGAAGGCGATGGCCAAGGAGGAACTTGAAGAGCTTGAGCCGAAAAAGGAAACGATGGAGGGCGAACTGAAATTCCTTTTGATCCCCAAGGATCCCCATGACGACAAGAATGCCATCCTGGAGATCAGGGCAGGTTCAGGCGGTGATGAGAGCGCGATATTCGCCGGGGACCTTTTCAGAATGTATCAGCGTTATGCTGATAAGCAAAGCTGGAGATTGAGCATTACTGATTTTAGCGAGGGAGATGCAGGGGGATACTCTAAGATTGTAGCCAACGTTAGTGGTGCCGGGGCATATGGAAAGCTGAAGTTCGAATCCGGTGTACATAGAGTTCAGCGTGTCCCTGTGACTGAAAGCCAGGGAAGGGTTCACACCTCAGCAGCTTCTGTAGCCGTCCTTCCAGAGGTAGATGACGTAGAGGTGGATCTTGATATGAACGACGTAAGAGTCGATCGTTTTTGTTCCTCTGGCCCGGGAGGGCAGTCTGTGAACACCACATATTCAGCTGTGAGGCTCACACATGAGCCTACTGGGATCGTGGTCCAGTGTCAGGACGAGAAATCCCAGATCAAGAATCTTGAGAAGGCCAAGAAGGAGTTGATGTCCAGAATATTGGCCATTGAACTCGAAAAGCAGCAAAAGGAGATCGGGGCAAAACGGAAATCCATGGTGGGTTCCGGAGACAGATCTGACAAGATCCGGACCTATAACTATCCCCAGGGCAGGGTGACCGACCACCGGATCAATAAAACTGTTTACAATCTTCCGAACATAGTGAATGGTGAGCTCGACGAATTCATCGAGGAACTTCAATTGGCAGAGAATGCCGAGAAAATGAAGGAAGGCGAGGAGATCTCTTCCTGATCATGAACAACATCCGAAACCTGATATTGGTCCTATTGGCCCTTTGGGCCTGCACTCCCAAGGATGAGGTTCTCACTACCGATCCCAATGCAAAACTGAGGTTCTCAACCGACTCGGTCATCTTCGATACTGTATTTGCTGAGATCAAGAACATCACAAAAAGGATCAGAGTATTTAATCCGTCGGAAAACGCGGTCAATGTTTCCAGGGTGACCCTTGCAGGAGGATCTTCCTCCCCTTATACCATTATCGTGAATGGTGACGAAACCGATCAGGCCAAGGACGTTGAGATCAGAGGAAACGATAGCATTTATGTCCTGGTCACCGTACAGGTAGAAGCCAGCGGGCAAAACCTTCCTTTCTTGGTTGAGGACTCAATCCTATTTGTTACGAATGGGAATATGCAGCAGATCTATCTCCGATCATGGGGGCAGGATGCTATCTACTATGAAAACTATCTCCTTGGAGAGGGGAACAATTTCCCACCTGAAGAATTGCACTGGACCCCTGACCTTCCCATTGTTATCGTGAACTCTGTCGGGGTTGACACCGCACAGACGCTTGTGATAGACCCCGGGACCAAGGTTTATCTGGACGGCAGGTCGACCTTTTTTGTTTGGGGAACCATAAAGGTAATGGGAACCGAGAATGAGCCTGTGACCTTTTGCGGTTCACGCCTGGAAGAGGAATTTGACAATCAACCGGGACAATGGGGAAATTCAGGATTTCAGGCAGGGATTTGGCTGCTTGACCCTTCAAACAACAATGAGATCAACTGGGCCGTGATCAAGAATGGGACCTCCGGGGTTCAGATCGGGAATGTCTATGATGCAAACAGGCCGGATATCACAATAACTAACACCATCATAAAGAACATGACGCTGGATGGAATAGTATCTTATGGAGGAACCTGCACAGGATCAAATTTATTGATCACCAACTGCGGAAGGTACGGTATCGGGGCATTTCTGGGCGGGACCTGGGATCTGCGACACATTACTGTGGCCAGTTATGGTTTCGATTTCAGCAGGCAGGAAGACCCTTCCATCTTTGTGACCGATTGGTTTCCCGATTCCACCGGCATTCCGGGCAGCAATGAGATCAATCCTATGAATTTCTATATGAGGAATTCCATCGCATGGGGAAATATCCAGGATGAATTCATTTCTTCATTCCTGGGCGTAGGAAACGGTTTTGATGCCTCATTCAACTTCCTTAAGGTGACGGACAAGGATGCCCAAAATGAATTGGAATTACTGGGAAATATAGTTTCCTCCAATACCGATACCCTGCAGTTCGTCGATCCTGAGGAATACGATTATCGATTGGATACTTTATCTCCAGCACAAAATGTCGGGGATCAAGGTATCGCCATTCCGCCCCAGGACCTGAATGGAGATCCAAGGAACGACGGAAAGCCAGATATGGGAGCTTACGAAAGGGGGGACGGATGACAACCCAAAGGGAGATCATAGTGGGCCCTTATTCGAGAGGCTTTCATCTGATCACCAATGAGGTTATTAAGGGAATTCCGGAGATCTCGGACTTTAAGTCAGGGATACTCCAGGTTTTCATTAAGCACACCTCTGCATCATTGACCCTGAATGAAAATGCAGACCCTACGGTTAGGCAGGATTTTGAAAGCCATTTCAACAAAATGGTGCCTGAAAATGCCCCATATTACAGGCATACATATGAAGGGCCTGATGATATGCCAGCTCATATCAAGTCTTCCCTACTGGGCAGCTCTGTTCAAATGCCGATCTCCAACGGAAATCTTAATTTGGGCACATGGCAGGGAATTTACCTTTGCGAGCATCGGGACCACGCTTCTTCAAGAAAACTCGTCCTCACGGCCTTTGGGGACTGATTTTCCTTTCCATAATTACCTTTTCTTGTAGTCAAAAGGACAAACGGGAATATTCAAGAGACCTACCTCGTTTCTCGCATCTCAATCTCGACTCCACCCGATACAATGTTGCTTTCCTCATCATGGACGGCGTTTACAACACCGAGCTTACCGCTCCCTTTGACATCTTCCATCATACCATTTTAAGAGATAACATCAAGGCTATGAAAGTGTTCACAATTGCAAACACAGCGGAGCCCATCAAGACTTTCGAAGGGTTAATGTTGATCCCAGACCTGAATTACCTGGAAGATAGTTTACCGAAAATAGATATGCTGGTTGTCCCAAGCGCGGAAAATCATTTGAGTTCGGATCTTGAGGACGAGAAAATGCTGGAACTTGTCAGAAGGGTTTCAGATGAGGCTCAATTTGTTATGTCCCATTGTGATGGGGCTTTTGTGCTCGCAGAATCAGGGGTATTGGAAGGCAGGGAAAGTACCACTTTCCCGGCAGACATTCCCGAATACAGGCAAAGGTACCCGGGCCTGGTTGTTCATGATTCCGTGCTTTTCGTTCATGATGGCAAGTTCATCACCTCAGTAGGGGGAGCAAAATCGTTTGAGGCCTCCTTGTATTTGATCGAGTTGCTTTATGGAAAAAAGGTAGCCGATGAGATCGCAGAAGGCATGGTGATCGATTGGGATCTGAACTCTATTCCTTTTGTGATTGTGGAATAAAAGATCTTCAATCATGTCATAGATGGCGTTAGCCAATCGACGAATCCAGGAGCTAGAAGGAAATCTTTCAATCAAGGAAAATGATGCGAAATTGGTGTATATTTACACCTAAATACAAGACAATGGCCCGTCAAAGCATATCTCTTACGAAACCAAATGATAGCTGGCTGAAAGAGCAGGTCGCAAGTGAGGAGTATTCAAGCAAAAGTGAGGTGATCAATGATCTGGTTCGGCAGGCTAGGAATCAACAAGCCCAGGTAGACTGGCTAAGGAAAAAATTGGAAAGTGCTGAGGAGAATGGATTCACTACAGAATCGCAGCAAGATATCCTTCAACAATCGAAGGATAGATTGAATGGCTAATTACAAACTCAGTAATGAAGCTAGAGAGGACCTCATCAGAATCCATCAATATGGAATGAAGAATTTTGGCGAATTCCAAGCTGATAAATACTTCGATCAATTTTTCGAGTATTTCGAGATCATTGCTCAAAGGCCAATGGCTTTCGAGTCTGTAGACCATATAAAACCAGGTTATAGAAGATGTGTATGCGGAGTAGATAGTATCTTTTATAGAATATTTAAGGGCAATGTGGAGATCATGGCAATCGTGGGAAGGCAAAACATATCTCAAATCCTATAACACTACAATTCAACTAACTTTGAGATAAGATCCTAGCAAACTGCAAGTATTCATCCCCGATAAGCTCCCCAACAAAGGCATAAACCTGATCCCGGCATTCCATTCCGATGCTCCTGAGATCGCGGAGATGATGGATGATTTCTATGGGATGTTTAGTTATCCCTTTGATCGTGAAAAAGCTCTGGCAAATATCAAGGGGTTTATTCAAGATCAAAGCCTTGGAAGGCTTTGGCTTCTGAAGCAGGATGATCAGTTGGCGGGATATGCGGCCATGCCCTTCCGTTTCAGTTTTGGATACGGTGGAAAGGACGCCCTGCTTGATGAGTTTTATCTCAAGGAAGAATTCCGAAACAAGGGCCTTGGAGAACAATATCTGAAGCTCATAATTGAAGAAGCCGAAAAATTCGATCTTTCCGGAATGCACCTGGAGGTTGAAAAGAAGAACTTCATCGCAAGGGATCTATACGTGAAATACGGATTTGAAAAGTCCGATCTGGACTGGTACCATAAAGAATTCAAGAAATGAAAAAGATTATCCTAATTGGTTTATTGATCATTCCCGTGCAGGGAATTGCCCAGCAGGAAGATGCAGATCAGATCAAAAAGCTCGCAAAAAAATTCTCAGAAACCTATGTCAGCGGAGATATCGATGCCCTTACCAATATGTACACCTTTGATGGCAAGATGTTTCCAGGCGGTAAGGATATCGTGGAAGGACGAAAAGCGATAAAGGAGCAGTGGACCATGAAAGAAGGCTGGAAAGTATTGGAACATAAACTTGAGGTCCTTGAATTGAAGATACTTGGAGACCATGCCTACGATTATGGCTACTATTCGGTTGTCAACCAAAAACCCGATGGCACAAAAGTCAGCTTCAAGGGAAAGTATGTGGTGGTCTGGAGAAGAAATCCCAATGAAGGCTGGCAGATCTACTTGGACATCTGGAACCGGAACGAATAAAAAAAAGACCCCGCAAAGCAAGCTTCACAAGGGTCTTCAATTGGAGGTCAAATTAAAATCTTAACGCTTCACGATCTTATGCGTAGCAAAATCGGTACCATTTGAGATTTGAATATAGTAAATCCCCGCTTCCAGTTTTTCCATATTGATGATTGCTTGACCAGATTTTTTATCAACGGTCCCTTTTAGATACTCTCTAGCATCAACTCCAACAACAACATAGTTAACCCTGCCTTGAGTTCCATCTTGGATCTTCAGGGTCAGCTCAGTTTCAACAGGATTTGGATAAAGATCAACCCCTTTTCCAAATTCAGATGAAAGGCTGTTGCAGACGGTAAACAAAACAAAAGCTGAATCATATCCGCTACATCCGTTGCTTCCGGTAACGGTAACCGCATATCCGCCTGCTTGAGAAACCGGTATTGACTGAGTAGTGTCACCAGTATTCCAGCTAAACGTGGATCCTGCATTGCCGGCATTGAGGAAAACCAGGGTGCCTGTACAAGCCACGGTATCACCTCCAAGATCAACTACCGGTGCAGGCAATTCAGTTACCGTAATTGTATCGGAGTTCACACATCCATTACCATCGGTTACCATTGCTGAATAATCTCCAGGAAGGCTGACCGTAGTTCTTCGCGTGCTGTCCCCATTGGACCAAGAAACATCAACCCAACCTGGACCGGCATCGAGAAGGGTCGAAGTTCCTTCACAGAAATCCACATCCGGACCAAGATCTACAGCTGGAAGAGAGTTAACCGTTATTGCCTGAATGGTGGAATCCGCACAATTTGAACCATAAACCACAAGCTTTACATCCACATTCCCAGGATTATTGAAAACGTACTCAAAACTGTCAGGAGATCCGATAAGCATGTTATCGACGTACCAGACATGAGCGCTGTCGTTGGAAGATGTATTAACAAAGTTCACGGTATCTCCTGGACATACTGATGTGCTGCTGCTGGTAAATGCAGGAGTTGCATTACAACAGGAGATCACTGTCCAAGGGAAAGCAGCCTGAGCTGATGTTGCGGATAAATCGAAATATGCAGTTGCGATCACGGTATAGGTGTTCGCAGGAACATTGCCCATGTTCACATTATGAATCGGAAAACCTATGGCCGGTAAACAGATCCCCGGATCGGAATAATATACTCCTACATGGACGGTATCTCCTACAATATTGTAGTTTGTACTGTCAAAGATGTAATTGGTGCAGAGGATCTGCAGGTTCAGAGTCACGGTGGATGGGGTGCAGCTTGTTGCATTCGGAGGTAAATTCATCGAAAGCACTGACACCGCCTGAGCCCGTGATTCCACAAGAGTCCCTGCGATTAAGATCAAAGAAAATAAGGTCGTTCTAAGGTGATTAATATTCATTGTTTACAGTATGAGATAAGGCGTAGTTTTTTAAAGGCCCAAAACTAAGACTGTAAAAACCCAATTAATCGCCAATAATCAGGAGTTTCTTACTCCAACCATTTTCTAACAAAAGAATATAAAATCCTGATTTTAAATCACTTACATCCATGGCAATCAGATTTGGACCGCGTTTGATGGCATTTTTGTCCAATTGCTTACCTGCCTGGTCGAATAACCTAACCATGTGCTCTTGGTGAAACGGAGTGGTGATCAGGACTTCGTCTGATTGTCTAACTGGGTTTGGGTAAACAAAAATTTCTTCCTCAAAATCGCCTTTCAATTGGCTGATCAGATTGTTCCTATAGGTCCCATCCCCGAAACTGCCAAGGTATCCCCCCCATGGGACCGGATCCTGGAATATCCCTATATCCCATCTTCCAAATCCCACACTTTCAAAACCATACCATTCAATAGTTGCGGGATAAAAGTTGAATCCAATCTCGAGCTCGCCGTCTTTGTTCATATCCTTGATCAGTGGGGTAGAAAAAAGGTTGCTGCCCGGCCGGATTCCACCCAAGTACTGAAAAGAGAAAGGAGAAAAATCGTATAGCTTCCATCTATTTACAATTGAAACGGTGGTTGAGCCCTGGTCAACATTCTCCATAAATAGTATCTCATCAAATCCATCCTGGTCATAATCTAAAGCATTCGGGGAGGCCAAGTGAAAGTATTGTAGGGTATCGGACCAGATCAATTGCCCTGATCCACCATCAATGAGGGTTGCAACGTAGGAAGTATAAAAGGGCCAAACTCCAACTGCAAAAGACACATAGATATCGGGAGCAAGGTTTGAAGTGAAGTTGCCGGGAACCGGTGACATATATACCTCCGTACCAGGTACAAAATGCTCCCAAAGAGTACTGAAATCACTTCCATCATAGGCAGTCAGTTTGGAGTTCATATGTGGGACTATGGGATCGAACACTCCATCACCGTTCAGGTCAGCAAAGCTGCATACGGCAATAAAGCCCTTATTGGTATCTGAGTCGATCAGGTTTGCATTTGAGAGTCCATTATTCAGGAATTCCTGAAGGCCGATCTCCCAGAATCCTCCCGGAAGCGTCTCCCCGCCTGATCCGAAAAAGATAGATTCCAAACCATCATTATCATGATCAAGCACAAGAGGTGAAAAATAGGTTTCGGCGCCGTCCGGCATGCTGTCCATCTGAATTATCGACCCATCTGAAGAATTGATGGCTAAAAGACTACCTGCAGGTCTGTCAGGATTCCCCCCCAATGCTCCCGGATCTCCACCATTGGTGATAATGATATCCCTTCTTCCATCTCCGGTAATATCTTGGATCAAGAAAGGGGAGTAGAAATTATACCATCCCGCTGTATCGGGTCTGCCAACATGATCCGGCCAAAATTCCCAGATCTTTTGGCCGCTTACCCCACTAAGGCAAAACAGCAGGGCTCTCCTGCCTCCAATGAAAATATCGGGTATACTATCTCCATCAATATCCTCAAACACGGCCGAGGTATAGATCTGATTCCTGCTGGGAATGGTCCAAAGGGTATCCCCATTCCGCCCGTTAATTGCCAAGACACCAAGAACTGAGCTTGAATCCTCCCTACCGGCTCCAAGAACTATGTCTTCAAATCCATCATTATTAAGATCCACAGACTTCGGTGAGCTGAAGCTTCCACCTCCGGAATAGGTTTTCTGCCATGCAGGATTTTGAGCCAAGCCTGGAAAAGAAATAACTGCCAGAAAGAGAAAAAGGACTTTCTCCATGGCTAGCGACCTTTTTTTAGCCGCCACAAATAAAACAAGCCTATGGCCAGGAAGAATATCCCGATCGGAAAAATAACGTAGAAGTTCATTTCGAGATTTCCCCGCCAGGCTCCGGCTAGCAAGACCATGATACCGGCAAAAATGTTCAAATAGGCTCCAAGTTTCATTTTGAAGCTCTCCTGATCCTTGGATTCATTACGCTGAACCAGATAGGTGGGACCAGCGCAAGGATCATCATGCCCGGATACCCGGTTGGCATCTGTGGTGAATCCTCATGGTATCTAAGGATCTGATACTTTCTGCTTGCCTTGTAATGATGATCGGAATGCCTTGATAATTCAAAGAGGAGTATCCTTCCAAAAATATGGTCGGAATTCCAGGAATGTTTGGGCATCACCCTTTCATAATTCCCATTCTCCAGTTTGTCCCTTCTCAAGCCATAGTGCTCGATATAATTGACAGTCTCCAATAAAAGGAATCCCGTAATGGCCGCAAGAAGAAAAAAGATTAGGGCTTTCAGCCCGAAAACAGTGAAAATAGCCATCATGAACCCGATCTGTATAAGCTGCATTCTCAGCATTTCGTTTTCTATGGAAAACTTACCCTTACCAAGCTTTCGCAGTCGGTCAAATTCGATATGCCAAGCCGAGATCCAGGTTCCGAAAACCGAACGAAACCAAAAAATGAAAATGGGCTCGCCAAACCTTGCTGTAGAAGGGTCATCCGGGGTTCCTACATGCTTATGATGCCCACGGTTATGTTCAATGTTGAAGTGCATATACAGGGAGGTCATCAAAAGGGCTTTTGAAAGAAACCTTTCTCCGATCCGGCTCCTATGCCCCAACTCGTGCGCAAGATTGATCCCAAACACGCCGCAGAGCAAACCCATTGAAAGGGTTAGACCCAATCCTTCCCACCAGGCCCCTTCAAACCCTGACATGAAAAAAAGAAACAAAAGCAGGACAGAAAAATGAACCGGTACAAACAGATACAGAACCCAGTCAAAAAGTGGGTTTTTTAGCAATTCCGATTCTTCCTCTGCCGTATGATTCGCGTGTTGAGGCCTAAAGAACAACTCAAATAGAGGTACCATTAGAAAGGCTTCCATGACTGGCAGGAAAGAGAATATCCCCTTATGCACCAGGGCAATCACTGCCAGGACAGGCAGAGTAATGATCGAAAAATACTTGAGTGGTTTGAACATTTCCTATCCCCAAATCTCCAACAATTTGGATAAAGATAGGTTCAAGAATTTCAAGTGGGTTCCTTCGCCAGGTGGGATTGAAAGCTTTCCCAGGAGTCCCCTAGATCTACGGATTCAAAATCCACAGGGACCTCATATTCCATAGCGGTTTTTATCCTGGCATTGTTATGAGGGTGTGACATCATGAACTCCAGATTTTCATTATAGCTCAGCTTCTCACGGTTAAGGCGCCTGAAAAATGTAGCCATATGGTGGGGATGGATCCCGCATTTAACCAGTAGATCAAGGGAGTATTCATCGGCCTCCTTTTCGGATTTGCGATCAAACCCCGTACTGAGTAGAGACCTACCTATATCACTTATCAGAATGGCATCGGTTCCGGTCGCAAGGCCAAGAAGGACATTCATACCCAATTCTCTGGCCAGTCTTTCTATCACGTGTCGGTGATGCACATGGCCCATCTCATGACCCATAACACCCAGAAATTCCTCCTGAGTGTTCACAAGCTCTATCAGACCTCGCCCAACAAAGATCCTTCCTCCGGGAATAGCAAAGGCATTGATCAATGGGTCATCGAGAATATAAAACCGAAAATCGAAATCTGATGGATCATGGTTTTCCATTAATGGATCTATAATCACCAGCAACATGGAATCGATCTCCGGGTCGGAGTAAATGTTTATATCAGGATCTTCCAAAAGGCTTTCATAGATCAGATCTCCAAGGTCATCCTCAGACTCAATTGAGATGGTTGCGGCAAGCTCCGCATCAATATTGGGGTCCCATAGGTAAAACAGACCCATGATTCCTCCAAAAAACACGACGAGGGCCAAAAGGCCCAATAACATCCTGCCCTGCATCAGATCTTTGGAGGTAGGTTTTCGGCTTTACCTTGGGGCCTTTCTTCCCTGATCTTGTAAACCTGGTTATAGCAAAATGATCCGAAGAAAACAAAATAATAGAATCTGCCCTTTCTTGCCTTCACCGCAGCCACAATGGAAAAAATAAAGTAAAGAAGATTAGCAACAACCGCCATCCCTATGTAAGCCATATGGATACGGGTGAACTCATCCTCCCAAAAAAAATACCTGATAAGGATATAAAACACACCCCAATTGATCACCGTGGTTGGAAGCTGGGAAAGGAGAGACTGAAGGGCGTGAAAATTCACATACCTGCTTTTGTCCTTGTTAAGATAATAATAGACAATGGCAGCAATAAGGTTAACAATGGGCAAAGGAAGGCCGATGGCCACGGAAGCAAACATCATGAAGTAAGCTCCCATGGCATCTTCCTTTTCTCTAACCGGTATATCGTCCGGTTGGGGTAGTGGGTGATATTCCGTCAATCCTATTCCTCCTTTTTCTCTTCCCTATCACCTTCGGATTCTCCACTAACCTCGTCGGATCCCGCATCAGCACTTCCTTCTGAACTCGGTTCAGGGGCAGGTGGAGGTGGAGGTTCTACTGCGGGTGGAGCTGTAGGTGCAGGTGCCTCAGGGGCTGAACTGCCGCCTCCATAGGAATCATGGTCAGGATCCGGAGCACCTGAAAAAGGCGGATAGTCGTCGGTCATCAATCCCAAATAAAGATTGACCCTGGTGGACCACCTCATTGTACCCACGATGAACTCATGCATGCTTTCGGGAAATTTTCCTGTGAAAAGAACCACAAACCAGGCAACAATCACCAGGATAAAGGTCCAGATCACTCTGAAGATCAGAATGAATCCATGAGGCAGTCCAACATAAAGTCCACCAAATAATACTTTGACAATAGCCATCCCTCGGCCTAAGGACTGAGGATAAGCGATCTGCACATCGACATGGGAATCCTCGGCATTCAATCCGAATGCGGGGTATTCATCCGCCAGATTGTACATTCTTGCGTTGACCCTGGTTTGCCACCTGATCAGCTTGACCTGGTACTCGAAGAAACTCTCCGGGTACCGGCCGGTGAATAGGATTGACCAGAATGCAATAAAGGTCAAGATCGATCCCCATAAAGCAAGAAACATTAAAATGAATGCATGGGGAAGAACAATGTAGAAGTACCCGAATAGCGTCCTGAGGATCAACTCAAGCCTGGAATACTCCTCCTGATGGGAAATGTAAAATCTCATAGTAGCATAGGTTAGTAGATAAGGCAATTTAGCAATAATTGGATTTTTGTGTTCCAAAAATCATCTTAGATGCCTTAGGTCAGAAAACCATGAAAAACAAAAAACAATAATTGGAAGATCTCCTGAAAGAAATCCGTGGCTGCAGGATATGCGAAAAGCACCTTCCATTGGGGCCCAACCCTGTTCTAAGAGCTTCAAAAACAGCCAGCATCAACATTATAGGGCAGGCACCGGGTACGAAGGTCCATAACAGTGGAATCCCATGGAATGACCCCTCAGGAGACAGATTAAGGTCCTGGCTGAACATGGGCAGGGAGAAGTTCTATGATGAGTCCAGAATAGCAATCATCCCTATGGGATTTTGTTATCCTGGGAAAGGAAGGTCCGGGGACCTACCACCCAGGCCGGAGTGTGCGCCTCAATGGCATCCAAAGCTCCTTCCTGAGCTTGCCAATGTAAAACTCACATTGCTGATCGGGAGTTATGCCATCAATCATTACCTGGGAAAACGAAAGAAGAAGACCCTTACCGAAACAGTAAAGAACTTCAGGGAATACCTTCCCGAATTCATTCCAACGGTCCATCCCTCCCCCAGAAATTATGGCTGGTTAAAGAGAAATCCCTGGTTCGAAAGGGAGTTGGTTCCAGAGCTGGAGAAGCTGGTAAATAATGCCTTACTTTGAATAATGCGCCTGACCGCCTCACTCCTCATAATCGCTCTGGGGCTATCCTCCTGTTTTCACAAGCCAGAAAAGCCCAAAAGCCTAGCCTTGGATAAAAACTGGTCGTTAAACAGTGAAGTCTTAAAAAGCAAGTTCAATATTAGCCTGCCTTCAGGCATCCATTCGGTACTTTTTGCAAACGGGTTGATAAACGACCCATACCGAGATCAAAACCTGGATAGCTTGGATTGGATCTGGGGAAATGATTGGGTTTACGAAACTGAGTTTCAAATTTCAACAGACTTTTTCAGGCATGATCGGATCGACCTGACACTTGGCCAGATTGATACTTATGCGCAGGTCTTTGTCAATGATAGTCCGGCGGGGTCCTGCTCCAATTTTTTTGTTGAGCAACAGCTGCCCATCAGGCATTTACTCAAAGAGGGAAAAAACCGGATAAAGCTGGTATTCCAGGATCCTGAAAAGAAAATTGAAAAAGATATGGCCTTGGGCCATTTTACCAAAGCCGAGCAAAGTTTTCAACGATTGGAGAAAGATCTCCGCCCGTTTGTTAGAAAGCCTGCATATCAATTTGGTTGGGACTTTTCCCCTAAGCTGATGACAGCAGGGATATATTCATTACCAGTGATCAATGCATGGAGCTCTGCGATCATCAAGGGCATAGATCTGGTCCGAATGGAGGACGTATCCTTTTGCAGGTTGACAACGATCGCGGAAGATGCAGGCTCCTATTCTGTTCAGATCAGGATCAATAATTCTGTCACTGCTTCTGAGAGTATTGATCTTAAGAAGGGTGAAAACAGTCATCTGATCAAACTGGAAGACAATGGAATCAAACCATGGAATCCCATAGGTATCGGTGAGCAGGAATTGAGCCTGATGAATGTAAAGCTCATGAAGGACCTCCGTGGGCTGGATGAAAAGGAAAAGACCGTTGGCTATTCCAATGCCAGCCTGGTCAGGGAAAAAGACAGTATTGGCGAAAGCTTTTTTTTCCGAATAAATGGCGAGCCGGTATTTGCCAAAGGCGGAAACCTCGTCCCTCTGGATATTCAACTGGACAGGGTCAAACCGGAAGACTATCTGTCTCTGATCGAAAAGATAAAGAAGGCCAATTTCAATATGATCCGGGTTTGGGGAGGAGGACATTATCCGGCAGATGAATTTTACGATCTCTGTGACCAAAACGGGATAATGGTATGGCAGGATCTGATGTTTGCCAACACCTTGTATCCTTGGGATTCTGCATTCCTCATAGCGGTTGAAGATGAGGTCAGACATCAGGTCACCCGCCTGAAGGATCATCCATGCATAGTTCTTTGGTGCGGGAACAATGAGATCGAGCTAGCCTGGAGGAACTGGGGATGGCAGGAAACTCTTGGAATTGGAGCAGCTGATTCAGTATTGATCTGGAAAAACCAAAAGTACCTGTTCGATAGTTTGATCCCAGGCATCCTAAGAGAACTTGACCCCAACCGAAGTTACCTAAGTTCCAGCCCGATTTCCAATTTCTCAGATGATTCGGATTTTCGTTCAGGGAATGTACATGATTGGGCTGTTTGGCATGGAGATAAACCCATCGAGGCGTGGACTGACAGGTCACCAAGGTTTAATTCCGAGTTCGGAATGCAAAGTATTCCTTCCCTGGCCCTTCTCAACAACTATACAGAGGATACCCTCCTGATCGGTGATGAATTCATGAGCTTCAGGCAACAGGCCAATTTGGGTTGGGAAAGGCTGAACCGATACTTATCAGAACAGTATCGAAGGCCCAGAACTATTGAACACCAGGTTTACCTTAGCCAGATTCATCAGGCAATGGCCATTGGCAAGGCTGCGGAATTCATGCGATTGGAGCAACCAAGAACCATGGGCGTCCTGGTATGGCAGATCAATGATACCTGGCCTGGAATTTCCTGGTCGATTCTGGATCACAGACAGGTTGAAAAACCAGCTTATTATAGTCTGAAAAAGGCTTTTGAGCCCATAGTGATCTTCTCAGATCAAAAAAATCGAAGACTAAAGACCAAAGTATTGAATGAATCCGGGACTAGTTTCCGAGGTCATGCAATGGTTTTTCGCAAGAACTTTTTCGGGACAACCCTTAGCAGGGATTCAATTCCTCTTCGATTGGATGAAGGGCAATCTTCGATTCTTTTTGAAAGATATATTGGCAGTATCCTGGATACCGGACAAGGAAGATGGACCTTCTTTCAGACCCAGGTTTTTAATGGGGCCGATCTCGTCCAGGAAGACATTCATTTTCTGGAAAAACCCAGGTCATTATGGCTAAAAAAAACAGAGCTGAAGTATGATATCACAAAATCAGAAGAGGGGTTTCTTATCGAGCTCAGCTCAGATTTCCTTGCGAAAGATGTATGGCTGGAGGCGATTAACCAGGAAGGCTACTTCGAAAACAATCTCCTGGATCTGGTACCAGGGCAAAAAACTATAGTAAAATTCATCCCATCAGGAGAAAGATCTCAAGGAGCCTTAGAACTCAGGGTGGTTTGTTTGAACGACTATCGCTGATCAGTGATAGCTATCGATCAGCGAATAAAGGCCATCGTAAATCGCCAATTCGCACTCCACGGTAGGCTGATTCAGGATCTTTAGGATCTCTTTTTTCTCTTCCTTCCATTCGGGACTATAGGCAGCGTTCTCATCCATGGCTTTGAGGACTTCCAGTCCCAGGGCGGCAGCCTCATCAAGGTTTTGGAAGATCAGCTTATCCTCCTGCCAGGTGACACTATGAGCCTCCAGTTCAAGAAAGCGTTGAAAGGAATAACGAATGGTCTCCAGCCGGGATTGGACATCCAGTCGGTTCTTGCTCACATCTATTCCCTTAATCAGGTCCTGGACGGCATAATAGAACTTCCTAGATTCCAGTGGATCTGGCACAGCCGCATCCGGTATCCTGTTCAGAGGTGTTGAAGTTGTGTAACTATGTGACCTATGCCTTGCATAACCCTTGATCGGCTGGATATACTGTATCATTTGACTCAGACTGCTATGATCAGCATCCCCGATGGTTTGGTCGAGTAATATCTCCTGGGCTGAATCATTGAGCAGTCCAAAGGACCTCAACTCTCTGCTGATGTCCCAGAGACGGAAATACATGTCGCGCACATCCCTGATCTGAACAGGAGACCATAGCCTTTCGGCTATAGCCGCGGTTCGCGGCCAGATGCGGCTGTCCACCGTCAGCTCATCAACCAGCTCAGCCCACATGGTCGCCTCGCCACCCAGGATATTCTTCCGGACTTTTTCTGAAACCTTCGTTTCGATAGGTATGGGGTCATTTTCATAATGGTATGAGCTGGGCTGACACAGGTCAATATAATACCCCTGGGAGAGTATAGATTGATACCCCTTCTCCGCTGCTTCAAACATTGCCTCTTTTCCCCTCCAGCTCTGGATCAGAATATGTCCTTGCCCAAGTTCGGGTTGGAGGATCTCATCCCAACCGATCATTTTTTTGTTATTCCGCGTCAGGATCCCATAGATCTCCCGGTTAAAATGGGCCTGAAGTTGTTCATTTCTATGGTGCCCGTTCATCAGTTTGTACTCTACAATATGGGGCTCCGAATCCCAGACCTTCCCATTGACCTCATCTCCGCCGATGTGGATATACTCATCGGGAAACAATCCCGCCATCTCAGTCAAAAATGTATCCAGGAAACTATAGACCTCCGGTTTGGTGGGGTCCATGGCTGCATCCTGTACACCAAAGGTGGTCCCCAGCTTGTAGGGACCCGGCCGACTCGCCAGTTCCGGATGACCGACAAACCAACTGGTGGTATGCCCCGGCATATCAAATTCAGGGATCACCCTTATTCCGAAGGAATCCGCATACTGAATGATCTCCTTCACCTGCTCCTGGGTATAGTATTTTCCTCCTGAGCCCTCCAAAAGCTTTGGAAATTTCTTGCTTTCGATACGGAATCCTTGATCTTCCGTCAGGTGCCAATGGAAGACATTCATCTTGAGAAAATTCATCCCGCGAATATTCCTCTTGATCACGTCCATAGGCATGAAATGCCTGCAAACATCCATCAACAATCCCCTCCATCTGAACCTGGGTTCGTCATGAATGCTGACAAAGGGGAAATAATAATGCTTATCGCCCGGGACCAATAATTGCCTGAGGGTCTGAAGGGCATGGATCACTCCCAGGTCGGTCTCTGCTTCGATCACTATGCCGCGGGGATCGATGTGCAGGTCATAGCTCTCATCTTCCCAGGGAGTCAGTTCTCCTCTTCTTTGGACCGTGATAGACAGGTTTCCGTTCTCATTTTCTTCGTGGGCATGTTTCAGAATGAATAGTCCTGTAGTCTCATTCAAAAACTTCAAGTATCTATCCATGTTCGGACGAACACGGGTTCCGTCGACATTCCCGGTATACGTGATCTTGATCTTTTCCGTGACCTTCATTTGTCCAACACCCCATTCCAGATGTTGAGGCATAGGCATTAATGATGGTTTGTCCTGTGAGAAGATCTCTTCAGAAATGAAACCGAGTACGAATACAAGTATTAAGGCCTTATGCATATCTATTTATTGAGTTTTCTGAGTTTCCTTCCATAAAAGACCGAAAGGATCAAAAATAGGGCCGCCATAGTAAATGAGAATTTATATTGCTCTGAATCCCGGTCCAAAAGAATAAATGAATTCGCGGTAAAAAGAATGAAAGCAAAGACGTTGAGTGCAACTGCTGCTTTAAGCATTTTCCAGATATTGTTTTCCAAAGAAAACAAATACCTCTTTTTCGTTGATAGCTGAGAGAAACCTTTTATCTCTTTTCTTTTTCTCTGATTGAATGGTCTTGTTGATCTCCCTGCCCCAGTTTTCCCTTTTTTGATTCACCAGAGAACCGAAGATCTTCCTCCTTTCAGAAAGGGGTCCTTTCCCGTCTGAGGCCCAGATCTTCCGAGAGTTATTGTAGGTCAGCTTCAGGGATGGGATGCGGTTGCTTCTCAAGGCCACCAGGTTCAGGAACATCAATGCGGAATCCCTGTAGGCGATATAGGTAGGATAATTGAATTCGCCCAGGATCTGGTTTGAGAATTCCTTGCAGCTACCGAGATCGCCGTAGTAATATGCCATCCACGCCTTGATCAATAGGGTTTTGGCTAATGGTTTCGCAAACAGACGAGACTTATTTGACTCAACCTCTCTTTCAAATTGTTTCTCCCACTGGCTCCGGTTAAATCTGGAGGGATCAATCTCAAGCACCCTTAGTTGCCAGGAAAGAACCTCGAGTTGATTCACGTGGATATTGGAAAAAGATTGGCCATCCCCAAGGGACTTGAAGATCGCGCTCAGCTCATTGAGAAACTCCTGCAGTATCTCGGTCTCGCCAGCTTTAAAGAGGGCTCTTACCATGGACCAAAGTCCCTCAAGGAAATCTTCCAAATGGTGGACTATTATGTGTTTATGGTCCCTGCCCAACTCCAGCAATTTTCTGCCTTCCTGGATGCCTCTTTTTAGATTGTCCTTATGGATATAATGGTACCTGAATAGTATCTTATGGAAGATCATCCTTCCTCTGATGGAAAGTACTTTTTTGGAACTCTCCATCAATGGGCTCCCTATAACCTCATCGGTGTAATAACCCTTCGCTATCCTGGAGCTCGAAAGCAGCTTGTCCATATTATCGTAAAGGTGCCGGTACTCATCCAGATTCATCATGCTATTCAGACAGGATGTAAAATCCCGGTCCATATACTTGCTGTGCTCCCTAAATGCTTCAGACCAGAAGCTTTGAAGCCATTTTTTCTGCCAGTCCAGAAAAGAGAATTGAAGATCAAAACATTCGATCTCCCGGGACCATTTTATGCCCTTTAAAAGGTAGAACTCTACATGATCCTTTAACCCCTTCTCAAAAAGGATCTCGATGTTACGGAGCATGTCAAGGAGCTCCGCCCTGGAAAGCGGATGATGATAGAAATTTCGGAGCGCTTTGAGGATAAGGTTCTGAAGATAGTTCTTGGTTACATGGAGCTGTTTCGTAAAAGCTTCTCCCTCAAACTTCTTTTTGATTGCGGCCTCGTCGTACTGGACCTGTTCCTCGATCGCCTCAAGCAGGCGTATGTAATTGGGGCTATCGCCATGGAGTTTAGCAAAAACTTTTACATACCTCTTCTCGGTCTTGGTCAGTGCGTGGACCAGCGCATGGATGTTTCCCTTTTTCCTCATAGGATTGAAGGCTACTCTCCCACGTTAAAAATAACGATTTAAATGCGTGGTGAAAAGGTTTACGGAGGATAGAAAGTTACGGTTGTAAAATCCTTAGAGGATGCAATTTTTTCTACTTAAAGGTCATAGGGCACTGAAAAAACAACCAAAACAAATTATTTCAGATTTCGAGGTTCCATACCTGATTTGTATTGCGATGAAAAGAATACTTTTAACCATTCCTTTAGTTCTTATTTGGCAGGTTTCATTCGGTCAATGGGTACCATTCGATTATCAATACAAGGGTCCCACAAATGGAACAATTGTTGATCTGCACTCTGATAATGGCGATCCCCATAACCTGGAAGAGATCTATGCAACTGGATTCTTTACCACTATTGAAGGAGTACCCGCAAGTTATGCGGCCAAATATGATTTTGGAGTCGGAAATTGGGTAGAGGTTGGAGGAGGACTGGACGACGCCGGCCATGCCATGGAAAAGATCGGGGACACGCTCTTCCTGGTCAGGTATGAATTGGGTTCAGACTCAAATTGGGTCCACTACCTTGACAACGGGAGCTGGAAAAAGCTGGGTTCAGGTTTTTTTCTGGAGGGGAATAACCCCTCCCAATTCTATACCTGCAACTTGTTCGATGTGATCGAATGGGATAACAAGATCGTAGCATGTGGAGAATTCAACAGAGTCGGTTCCGATACGATCAATGGAATTGCGTGGTGGGATGGGAGTGATTGGAATCCCTTTGGCTCCGGGCTCTCAGATCCCATGTTCGGGTCGGTGATCAACCCTCATCAATTGTTCGTATACAACGGGGATCTCCTGGTTTGCGGAAACTTCCTGAAGGCCGGTGGGATCACGGTTAATGGAATAGCAAAATGGAATGGGGCAAGTTGGGAGGCTATGGGCTCCGGTTTCGATAATACGGTCTACGCCATTGGAGCAACAGAACTTGGAGACCTCTACGTCGGGGGGGCTTTTACAATGTCAGGTTCTACAGGAACTTCTATGGTAGCCCGGTGGAATGGGACGGCCTGGGAAAACCCCGGATTCGATCTAAAAATGAACAATCCGCAACGATTCGGATTCGTACATACGATTAAACTCTTGGACGAGGGGGCTCTATGGCGTAGATTCCTGATTTCCGGTGGATTCGATGAGATCCAATACCCAAATGGCACGGTTCCGGCCGGAAGTATTGCAGCCTTGATCCAATCCAACGGACAATACATAGATTCCTTGAGCACTCTGAACAATGGCCTGAATAACGATGTGGAGGGTCTATTATATTGGGATGGCGCCATCGTGGCAGGGGGGTTCTTTACCAATACAAATGATGTAGCCAATACTCCCCTCTCGCGTATTGCAAGGTTTCAGTTATGGGTGACCGGTACGGATGAATTCGATGATGAGCACGATGCTATTTCGGTCTATCCCAATCCATCTCATGAGGAGATCAGGATCGATCTTGAGGAAATCGAGATCTGGCAGATGACAGATCTCAAGGGAAAGATCATCATGGAGGGCCAGGAAAAGAAGATCGATGTACGTGGAATCGTGCCAGGAAGCTATTTGCTAAGGATAAGATCCGGAAAAGGCCTTAAAACCCTCCGTTTCTCTAAGATCTAGCCCTTTTCATACGTACTGGAACTAAAAGCTTTCATTACTTAGTTTTAGAGGCTGATCTATATCTAAAATGAAAGCATCCGACCTCTTTATTAAAGCTCTGGAAAACGAAGGTGTTGAATACATTTTCGGGATACCTGGCGAAGAAAACCTGGATTTCCTTGAGTCCCTTCGTAAGTCAAAGATCGAATTGATCATTACACGTCATGAACAGGCGGCGGGGTTCATGGCGGCTACCTATGGAAGGTTAACGGGGAAGCCTGGCGTCTGTCTTTCCACTTTGGGTCCCGGAGCCACCAATTTTGTAACAGCTGCAGCCTATGCCCAGCTCGGAGCTATGCCCATGCTAATGATCACAGGCCAAAAACCGATCAAATCCAGCAAGCAGGGTCGCTTTCAGATCGTAGATATTGTGGACACGATGCGTCCTCTTACCAAGTACACCCATTCGGTGGTAGATGGCAGCCGGATCGCCTCGATCATCAGGGAAGCATTCCGGATCGCCATAGAAGAAAGACCAGGGGCTACCCATATCGAGCTGCCTGAGGACATCGCAGCTGAAGAGGTGGACAACCCAACTGTCTTCGAACCTGTCGGCAGCCGCAGACCGGTCCCTGACGACAAGGCCATCATGCTTGCAGCTAAAATGATCGATGAATCGAAAAACCCGTTGCTGTTGATCGGTGCGGCAGCCAACAGAAAAAGAACGGGCAAGATGCTGAAGGAATTCATTGAAAAACTCAACATCCCATTCTTCAACACTCAGATGGGCAAGGGGGTTATTGATGAACGTCATCCCAATTTCCTTGGGACAGCTGCCCTCTCATCAACGGATTTCATACACCATGCGATCGACATGGCAGACCTGATCATAAATGTTGGTCATGATGTGATCGAAAAACCTCCTTTCTTCATGAAGCATGGAGGAAAAAAGGTGATCCACATAAATTTCTTCCCTGCCGAAGTGGATGAAGTTTATTTCCCTCAGCTAAATGTGGTGGGGGATATTGCAAACTCGGTTTGGAGGATCAGCCAGGAGGTGAAGAATGCAGGCAACTGGGATTCAGGATCCATGTTCGAGATCAAAGATCAGATCGATCAAAGGTTGAGCAAGCATTTTCAAGATGATCGATTTCCAATGGTTCCGCAACGACTTGTTCACCTGCTCAGAAAAAGGTTACCTGGAAATGCAATTCTTGCTTTGGACAACGGAATTTACAAGATCTGGTTTGCAAGGAACTACAAGGCCTATGAAGCAAATACCATCTTGTTGGATAACGCCCTCGCAACGATGGGAGCCGGACTACCCAGTGCCATGGCTGCCAAATTGTTGAACCCGGAAGCACCGGTAGTCGCAATTGCCGGTGATGGCGGATTTATGATGAATTCCCAGGAACTGGAAACCGCTGTGAGGATGGGCCTGAACCTTGTGGTTATAGTTCTTAATGACAGTGCCTATGGGATGATCAAATGGAAACAGGAAGGAATGGGGTTCGAAAACTGGGGGCTGGATTATAAAAATCCGGATTTCGTTAAATATGCAGAGAGTTATGGAGCGATCGGTCACAGGCCCCAAAACGATAAGGATTTTCAGGACATTCTTAACAAGACATTGGAGGAGCCGGGGGTTCATTTGATCGACCTGGCGGTTGATTATTCAATGAACCACTCCATCCTGAATGTTTTGTTGAAAGAGGAAGTCAAGAAGGCAAAAAATTGATTAATTAACAGCTCAATCGAAACTAAAATGGGCAAGCAAAAAGTTTTCAATCCCTTTGACCGAAAAGAAATAGGCGAGGTAGAACTGATCAGTAGAGAAGAAATTGTAAAAGCCATCGACAGAGCCCATGCTTTGTTTTTGGACAGGAGCCGATGGTTGAAAAAGCATGAGCTAAAATCCATCCTTGAAAAAGCAGGAAAGCTAATGTCCGGCAGAATTGAGGAATTAACCCGCCTTGCTACGGATGAAGGAGGAAAGCCATACCAGGATTCCAAGGCAGAGGTTCTTAGAGCAATCAATGGGATCCAGGTTGCGGTTGAGGAAATTGGAAACATTGCAGGAGAAGAGATCCCAATGGGTCTGAACCCTGCATCTGAAGGAAGAATGGCTTACACCCTGAAGGAGCCGGGAGGAGTGGTGACCGCGATTTCAGCTTTTAACCATCCTCTCAATCTGATCATCCATCAGGTGATTCCTGCAGTCGCAACAGGATGTCCGGTCATTGTCAAGCCAGCGGAGGTTACGCCCCTTTCCGCTTTCAATCTCATAAAGATCCTTTATGAAGCCGGATTGCCGAGAGATTATGCCCAATGCGTCCTATGCGATGTGAAGGATGCGGACCCTCTTTACACTGACCCTCGCGTGAACTTCTTTACTTTCATAGGTTCGTCGAGGGTTGGCTGGATGCTTAGAAGCAAGCTTGCTCCCGGACTTGGATGTGCACTTGAACACGGCGGAGCGGCTCCTGTGATCGTGGAACCCGAAGCTGATATCCAGGGAGCCCTGGCTCCATTGGCCAAGGGTGCTTTTTACCATGCAGGACAGGTTTGTGTCTCCGTACAACGAGTATTCGCGCATGAGGATGTGTTTGATGCAGTTGCAAATGGTTTAAAAGACCTTGCAGAAAAGCAGATCGTGGGTGACCCCCATGATCCCAGAACCGAAGTTGGGCCATTGATCAGGCCAGGTGAGGTGGACAGGGTGCATGAATGGGTGAAAGAAGCAGAATCAAAGGGTGCCAAAATATTGACAGGTGGGAAAAAGCTAAGCAATACCACATATGCCCCAACTGTGATCTTAAACCCACATGATGATGTTAAGGTCACTTGTGAAGAGATCTTTGGTCCGGTTGTCTGTATCTACTCCTATACAGATTTTGACGAAGCGGTAAAAAAGGCCAACAGCCTTCCTTTCGATTTTCAGGCAGCGATCTTTACCAAGAACATCGACAGGGCCCTTGAAGGGGTTCAGAAGCTCAAGGCAATGGCTGTAATGGTCAATGACCATACGGCATTTAGGGTGGATTGGATGCCTTTTGGGGGAAAGGAACAAAGTGGTTTGAACATGGGAGGGATCCCTCAATCCATGGCCGATATGGTCAGGGAAAAACTGATGGTCATAAAAAGTCCGGGGCTCCGGTAGCCGATCATTCCCACGATCAGGACCTAAGATTGTTGACATGTGGAAAACTTTTGAAGAAACCTGCTCATGAAATTGAGTGGGTTTTTTTCTCTTTGGATATCTTCGCAGTCAACTTCTTGCTCGACAATAAAGAATGAAAAATCTGATCAACTACATCCTTATCGGACTCACGCTCATAGCCATTTTGGCACTTTGATTTTTACTACAACTCGGCTATTAGCTGAATATACTTGATTATTACCGCTGCGATCATAACTGAACTTCGCAGGATCTTACTGTCAACAAAAACATTCAGACCAATCAGAGGAATGAAAATGATCCGTACAATTTGGAATTCATCTTCTCCCAAAATGGTGACCGTAACATAGTTTCCAATCACATATAGACAGAGAAGGCCCCAGATCATCTTTCGATTACCGAGATAATGATCTTTGCCATCGGAAATATCATTTTCCAGGGCTCCTTCAGGGATCAAAAGCGCCGTGTAAATAAAGAACAAGATCGGCACTACATTGATCAACAAGAAGGAGAAGTAGCTTTCATTGATAAACTGAATGCGCTGATAGAAGGCGAACCAGTTCCCAAAAAGAAGGTCCAGTGAAACCAACACCAATAGTGCAAGCTCCCAATACACCTTTACCTTATTCCGAATCGCTTTGCCCAGATAGATGATAATTTCAGCAAGGGCGAGGGCAATTAAAATCCCCGGTATTAGAATAAGGAATTCGACCTGGCTCATTTAGGATAATTTTGGATTGAAAAATAGCCAATTGTCTCAATTATTCAGAAAATACAAAAAAGGCGATAAGGAGACCTGCCTTGAGATCTTTGACAGCAATTGCCCCAAGTACTTCGCGACCTCGGAAAGAAAGGATTTTTCAGAATGGTTAGGAGGTGAGCAAGCGAAAGATTACTACTTGATTCTCGACGGTGAAACTACTGTAGGGTGCGGTGGGATATTCATTGATGAAAAATCCAAGGAAGTCGGTCTTGCCTGGGGAATGATAAGATCTGACTATCATGGACTGGGATATGGGAGCTCGCTTCTGAAATTCCGGCTCGATCTTCTAAGAACTCTTCCTCCCGAATTCATGAAGGTGGTAAGAACCTCCCAGCATACTGTACATTTCTTTGAGAAGCATGGTTTTTTGCAGATAAAGAACGTCAAGGATGGTTGGGGACCCGGTCTTGATAAGATCGAAATGATCCTTGCCGATCATTGATCCCTGTTCAGTCTTGATCTTATTGACTTATCGAACTCCTTAAAAAAGTCCTTTTCCAATTCCTCGAATTTGTCTTTTCCAAAGGTTTCGGCAAATACGCCATCTCTTAGGAGGTGGATCTGATCACAAGAGTTTGTCAGGGTTTCAAGGATATGGGAAGAAACCAGGATAGTCCTTCCATCTTTCTTTAATCTTTCCATCAGTAATACCAGAACCCGACTGGACTCAAGGTCAAGGCCATTGAAAGGCTCATCCATTAGGAAGATCTCTCTATCTGCTTTGAGCATTCCCATAATGGCAAGTTTTTTCTTCATCCCTGTGGAATAGCTATCAATCAGGTCATCAAGCGGTAGATGAAAAAGGCTTTCAAGATCTTCCTGATTAATTATGGATGATGCCCCTGGAAATAAACCGAGGTATTCCCTTCCGGTGATCATTGGATAAAAGAAGTTGGAAGTTTCCAGAAGGAAAGATTGCTTTTTGGAAAGGTTCCCTCCCTTCCATTGAATACTCCCCTTGTCAGAATTTTCCAATCCATAGAGCAATTTGAAAAAGGTGGATTTCCCGGCACCATTAACTCCCAGGATCCCATGAACCTCGCCTTCGGAAAGGTCGATCTCCAATCCTTTGATCACATGGTGATCTCCATATGAAAATTCAAGGTCCTTAATCGAAATCATGTAAGTAAGAATTAAGCCTGGACCTTGCCTTGGGAATGTTGATCAGGATCAACACCAGGGTCATAAGAGAAAAGATAGGTATGAAATAGCCTAACAAAACCAAGGAGGTTGTAGCGGATTGACTGCTGAGATCCTCATTGGGAGTAAAATAAGCATACTTAGCCATCAGGAAATAAACCGAGATCACCAGACTGATAAGAATTGAGAAAAGGATCAAATAAGGATTAGGGGAAAAAAGGAAAAGCACCAACAGGTTGATTGGGATAATGCTCAGGAACCATACGACCATCAAGGAACCGATCTTTTTCCTAAGGAATAGCTTGGTTGGCAGTTCACCTGCTTCGAGCACTTCCCTGGATTCACATTGCTGATAAACAGTAGCCAATAGAACAAGTAATAGAAAGTTATAGCCAAGCACCAGATAGGGCTCAAAAAAAGATGAGATCGCAAGTAATAACAAAATGAGGATGCCTAAAATGTTCCTTCTGATGCCCGAGCGAAACTCGTATCCAAGCCAATAAAAATTCCTGGGCATAAATGCATGAATGGTCCTGGATTTTTTTGGAAAATACAGTGATAAGGGGATAAGGAACGATAAAAAGAGGATTGAGTAATACCAATTAGACCCAAACAATATCATGATCCATACAGGTAAAGTGATCAGCGCATATTCCAGTAGTATCAGGCCTGATGGCCTCACGTCCAATTTTCGTATAAAGGCCAGATCCTTGCGGTTGAAATGAATGAGGATCAAAATGGTAGCCGTGATCCCCAGCACCGAAAGGCATGCCTGCTGATCAAAACGGATAGAGTCAAGCACATATAATACCAATAAGGCAAAGAAAAAAAGGAGAAGCATGTAGATCAGTCCAAGGGATCTGTACATCCTGAGAAATTGCCTTGACCTCATCCTTAAAAAGCCCAGAATCATGGTTCAAAAAAAGGAAAAGAAGAAAATTTGGGTCGGTCCATTTTATGCGAAGGGAGGATTTCTTACTCGGGCGAAGGATAAGAGCGGAAAAGGCTGCAAATCAGGAGTTTCATCTTCTCATTCGCCATTTCTCTTTAAATTGGTTTCCGTGAAAACTACCAGAAACTATGAGTAGGATAGCTTTTGTCCTGCTTTTTTTCCTTATCTCCCCCAGCTTGTTTTCTCAGCTTCCGGGGACCGATTATGCTGATAAAAAAACCTATCTGATCGATTCCATTGACCTTACAGAGCTGGAATCATATGACAGGAACATCCTGGATTCTGGCCTTAACCTTTACCATAATTCAAAGGATGATTCTGTAAGGATAGATGCCCTTGTTATTATTAGTGAAGAGATCTATCATCCAATCTGGTTCAGATACAATGTTTTTCTAAGACATGAATGCGAAAGCCTTGGAGCTGTGGAAAAGGATCAGG
>JANQSY010000154.1 GCA_028279065.1 Cytophagales bacterium | reverse complement strand
TCAGGGATCTACATCATCCATGTGGATGCGGGAGAACTTGGGGAGAAGGTTGTCAAGTTCTTCAATATCACCAGACCGATCGATCTGGATACGTTCTAGGCTAAAAAAATTGATGTATAATGAGAATTCTAAATATGAAATCAATTAAGATATTCCTCGGAGCATGTTTGATCTCTGTAAGTGTTTTTGCAGGAAACGATTCTAAAAGAGGTCAAGCAGGCGCCACGGAACTTTTGATGAATCCATGGGCTAAGAGTACCGGTTACTCTGGAGCTGGAACCGCCATGCTTACCGGAGTTGAATCCATTAGGTGGAATGTGGCAGGTTTAGCCTATACCAATAAGACCGAGGTAATTCTTTCTCATTCCAGGTGGCTTGTAGGTTCTGATATCTTTACCAATGCGGTGGGACTGGCCCAGAGGCTGGGTGAAAATGGTGGAACCCTGGGTTTAACCTTGATGAGTGTTGACTTTGGTGAACTCATAGAGACCACTTATCAGCAACCAGGAGGTACTGGAGCTGAATTTTCTCCCACGTTCTTCAATTTGGGGCTGAGCTACTCTAAGATCTTTTCCAATAGCATTGCCGGAGGAATCACGGTGAGAGTTATTAATGAATCGATCTCTAGTGCAAGTGCTCAAGGGGTTTGTTTTGATGCTGGGGTCCAGTATCAGACCGGTGAAAGGAAGCAATTCAAGTTCGGTGTTGCTCTAAGAAATTGGGGCCCTACCATGAGGTATACAGGGGATGGTTTGAGTTTCCGTGGGTCTACTCCTGCAGGTGGAGGAGATTATCAGATCAGGGTAGATCAAAGATCTGAGAAATTTGAGATCCCAACCCTTCTGCATATTGGAATCGCCTACGATTTTCAATTGGCTTTGGATCATAAGCTGAGCGCCCTGTTTAATTTCACCTCTAATTCCTACTCCAAGGATGAGCTTGCTTTTGGAGCTGAGTATGCCTTCAAGAAGTACTTCATGGCGAGATTAGGCTTTAACTACAGGGAAGGAATTTTTAATAGTGAGGACAGAACTGATGCTTATTCTGGTCCATCTGCAGGATTCACTATCCAATACCCATGGGGAGAGAATCAGGATAAGACAGCCGGTATTGACTTTGGATACCGTGTTACAGATTATTTTGGAGGAACCGCAACACTTGGACTAAGGGTTACTCTTTAGAAACAGAATTTTCTTTACTAGCTTTGCAAAAGGAACGGCCCCAAAGGCCGTTCTTTTGTTTTAATAGATATAGATGGCAAATTATTATACCCAGGAAGGTTTAACCAAACTAAAGAATGAGCTTCAACAGCTAAAAAGTGAAGAAAGATCCAAGATCGCGAAACAAATTGCTGAAGCCAGAGATAAAGGAGATCTTAGTGAAAATGCAGAATACGATGCTGCAAAAGATGCTCAGGGGCTCTTGGAAATGAAAATCTCAAAGCTTGAGCAATTGGTAGCAGATGCAAAGGTTATTGATCAATCGCAGCTTGATACATCAAAAGTTTCGATCCTTTCCAAGGTTAAGATCAAAAATACCAATAACAATGCTGAGTTTTCCTATATGCTTGTTGCAGAAGAAGAAGCTGATCTTAATTCAGGAAAGATCTCGATCCAAAGTCCTATTGGAAAGGGATTATTAGGAAAAAAAGTAGGGGATAAGGCCACAATTCAGATCCCCGCTGGAAAGGTGAAATTTGAGATTCTCGACATTTCCCTTTAATGGCATCGATCTTTACTCGGATCATTGAAGGTGAGATACCTTGCTATAAACTTTTTGAAGATGACAGGGTTTTTTCCTTTTTGGATATCAATCCTGTCAGTATGGGTCATGCCCTTGTAATTCCCAAACAGGAAGTGGATTACATCTTTGATGTCGAGGATGATCTTTTTCAGCATCTTTTTCTTACCTCTAAAAGGATCTCAAAGGCAATTGAAAAAAGTGTGGAATGCGAAAGGGTGAGTATTGCTGTTGTTGGATTGGAAGTCCCGCACGCACATGTACATTTGATCCCGATCAAGGAGATGGAAGATTTTTCCTTCTCTAATAACAAGCTTTCCCTTACTGAAATTGAATTTCAGGATCTGGCCAAAAGGATTCGGCTAAACCTTAAGGGTCAATAATTCGGCCCTGGTTCTTGGTTAAAAAGGACTTCCAGGTTTCCTTGTGACCAGTGATGCTATTTTCCTGATAATGATGGCATAGGGCAACAGCCAGTGCATCGGTAGCATCCAATTCAATTTCTTCTTTGTGATCCAATCCAAGGATCTTTTCCAACATTTTGGCTATCTGCTCCTTAGATGCATTTCCATTTCCTGTGACCGCCTGTTTTACTTTTTTTGGGGCATATTCGGCAAACGGGAGCCCATGCCTTAACGCACAACCAATAACCACCCCTTGCGCTCTACCAAGTTTTAACATGGATTGAGCATTTTTTCCATAAAAAGGTGCCTCAATGGCTAACTCATCAGGAGCATAGGAAGCTATGATCTGATCTGTCCTTTCCTGGATTGTCTTTAGCTTGAGCTGATAGTTTTGGTATTTAGACAATCTCAAAATTCCATATTGCTGTACAGAAAGGTCATGACCCGAAACAAAAAGAATTGAGTAACCCATTATAGTTGTTCCCGGGTCTATTCCCAGGATTATCTTTTCCTTAAATTTCGACTTGCCCACAACCCAATTTAGTTTAATTCTGAAATTTAATTGCTCTGGTGATCTAAACCCCAAAAAGTGATATTCTTCTCTATCGTTTTCTTTTTATATGGGCTTTTGATGCTCTTTCTGGCATATTCCATCCAGAGAATTAAAATCCTCGAAGGGGTTTATAACCGGGGATCCCTATCCAAAGATTTGCAGAAGATCGCTGTGGTAGTCATTTTCCGAAACGAAATAGAAAACATTCCAAGGATCGTTGAAGAACTTCAAAAGCAATCTATTGACTCAAATCTTTACGAAATTTATTTGTACGATGATAGCAGCACAGATGGGTCCTGCGAAATGGCTGAGAAAATCGCAACCCAATCTGAAAACATCTTCCTTGTGAGAATTCCGGATATGGTTGGTTCAAGAAAAAAATGGGCTATCAATGATGTCTTCAAAAGAACCAGTTGCAATTACTTTTTACTGACCGATGCTGATTGCTATGTTTCTCCGAATTGGATCTCTTCATTCGCAGGGACCTTGCACAGGCGACCAAATCTGGTAGGTGGAATTGTCCTGAGGGAAGGAAAAGGGATAAGGGGTATGTGGGAAAATATAGAATCATTAATACTTGCTGGGGTTACTGCCCTTGGACTTTCAAGAGGTTGGCCGATAATGGTCAATGGCGGAAATCTTATGGTTTCATCTGAAGTTTTAAGATCAAAGCCCTTCGAAGGAAAGGGTCTGGTGGCTTCCGGAGATGATATGAATCTAATGGAAGCAGCAGTAAAACTTGGAAGGAGAGCAGTTTTCTTTAATAATCAGTTGGAATCAGTTGTATTGACCAAGGAAGTGAATTCATTTTCCAGGTTTTTTCACCAAAAGATCCGTTGGGCAGGCAAGTGGAGGATTTCAGGAATCGGATCAATGGAAATAATGGTCATAGCGTTTGCCCTGTTTCAGTTGATCTACCTTTTAGGTATTTCTTTTGCCTTGATCGATGGGGTCTCCAATCCATTTTTTTGGAATCTTTTCCTTTTCAAATCATTTTCTGAAGTCTTCCTTTGTGTTTCGATCTCCGATAAGTTTAGATTTCCATTTTCAAAAAATGGCCTCATAATCTTTGAGGTACTGTTTCCCTTATATTTTTTATTATTCGGCTCGTTTAGTCGTTTTCTTTCGTTTGAATGGAAAGGGAGGAGAATATCTGATCATGGATGACCTTGCATACCAAGTTCTCGACGAGTGTTACTTCCTGACAAATAGGTCTGAGTTAGCGGAAACTACCGGCCTTTCGGAGGAAGAACTAAATAAAATACTTATCAATATTTGGAGTTCCGGATTTTTAAGGGTTTATGAAGAGCCGGACGGGAGAGAATATGAAGTGAATGAAAGCATCGATTGGGATAATGCCTGGTTTGTGATCTCTAAGAAAGGGCTGCAAGAGCATACCTCCTCCTAGGATAAATCGAATTGGCATAACTTTAAGTATGATTTCCAAGGAAAATATTCAAGATCCAAAGGAACTGGAGATTTACTCCCTGCTTGATCTTTCCAAAGCCATCAACGAGAATAGATCTGCTGACCACTTGTTTTCTATTTATTCAAGTTTGATGCAAGCGGCGATGAAGATCGAAGAGCTTGCACTCTTCATGAAGATCAATGATTGGAAATGCGAGGTCAGTATTGGAGATCATGATTCCTTAAATGGTTTAAGAGCTGACGATAAGATCCTTGAGATAAGCGAGGAATGCCAGATACTTACAGGATTTATTTCTGAGCATTATGATCCATTTTCCCTGGTTTTACCTATTCAACACAAGGGCGAGATCCATGCATACCTACTTTTGGGCGGATTTGAAGACAAAGAAGAGTTGCCGATCTTCCTTGATCTGCCCTTTGTCAGGACCTTCACCAACATTTTAGTTGTTGCCATTGAAAACCTTCGGTTAGCCGAAAGGGAAAAACAAAAGATACAGTTGGATCGGGAAATGGAGATCGCAAGGGAAGTTCAATCCAATTTGATCCCCAAGGAATTTCCAGAAAATGAAAATGTTAATATCCAAGCTGCCTATCTGCCACATAAACAAATTGGTGGAGACTATTATGATTTTGTGGAAAATGATAAAGGGATTCACATTTGTCTTGCAGATGTATCTGGCAAGGGTATCCCGGCAGCTCTCTTTATGTCCAATGTGCAGGCCACTTTCAGGGTTTTGGTAGGGAAGGGAATGGAGCTGGATGAGATCATCCATGAACTAAATAAGATCCTGGTATTCAATGGGAAAGGTTCGCTATTTGTTTCCCTGATCATTGCATTCTATGATATGGAGAAAAGATCCCTTACCTATATCAATGCCGGCCATCTCCCGGGGATCTGTGCATTGGGAGACAAAGTCTTTTTGTTGGATAAGGGAACTACGGTATTGGGAGAATTTGAAGAGCTTCCGTTTTTGGATAAGGCAGAGCTAAGAGCTGAGGAGATCAAAATATTTTTGTTTTCCGACGGCCTGACCGAGGCAAGGAATTCACAAGGAGAGGAATATGGGCTTGAAAGGGTGTTATCGGTGTTTAGAAAGGAAAGTCAAAAAAGCCCTTCGGTTCAAATCAGGAAAATGATGGATTCTCTTGAAGAATTCAAATCAAATGAGCCCCTATTGGACGATCTCACCTTATTAAGCTGCCAACTCAAGGGATAGGAATTGGCATTATATCCTTTAAAACTTCCACTTTGGGTAAAAAATTCTTTTCCGGGGTTCGTTTGGGACCTGGGGGACAAAAGGAATGCTGTTTATCTAACATTTGATGATGGACCCCACCCCGAGATAAGCCTTTGGGCTGCGGAGAAGTTAGGAGGCTATGGAGGAAAGGGGACCTTCTTTTGCATTGGTGATAACGTGAGAAAACATTCTCTGACCTTTGGTGCCTTGAAGGAGACCCAGTCGATCGGTAATCACACTTTCAACCATTTGAATGGTTGGACTACTTCAACCAAGGTCTATTTTGAAAACTTCGAAAAATGTGAAAGTGTCCTTGATTCATCATCTCGACTTTTCAGACCTCCCTATGGAAGAATAAAAAGCTCCCAAGCTAGGTTAATTAGAAGCACCCACCAGATCATCATGTGGGACCTTCTTTCCGGTGATTTTGATAAAAGAATAGACCCGAAAAAGAATGCTAAGCAATTGGTGCAATTGGCGAAGCCCGGATCTATTCTGGTTTTTCATGATAGTGAGAAAGCATGGTCGAATCTAAAAGAAATGTTGCCCATAGTACTGGAGGGATTATCAAATAGGGGGTTTAGCTTTGAAGCCATTCCAATGGAATCATATACAAACAACAATAAGGTTTGAGGCATGGCAAAAATTGTTGATACTCATTGCCATATCTATTCGTCCAGGTTTTCAGATGATCTGTCAACTGTTATTGAGAGGGCAAGGTCCCAAGGGATTACTAAGATCCTGATGCCAAACATTGACAAGGATTCAATTGATCCTATGTTGTCATTAGAGAGGGATTATCCTGGATTTTGCATTCCAATGATGGGGTTGCACCCGTGTTCGGTTGGAAATACGGTTAGAGAACAGTTGAGAGTGATAGATAGGTGGTTTTCTGATAGGGAATTTATTGCGGTTGGTGAAATCGGATTGGATCTGTATTGGGATAAAACCACCTTAAAAGACCAGCTTCTTGCCCTGGAGCACCAGTTTGAACTTGCGATTTCGAGCGATCTGCCAGTGGTGATCCATTGCAGGGAGGCTTTTGAGGAATTGATTGGGCCTCTCAGGAAATACAGCAAGAAAGGATTGAAAGCCGTCCTTCATTGTTTTACGGGATCTGAGAGCTATGGAAAAGAATGCATCGATATGGGATATTATCTAGGCATGGGTGGTGTCCTTACATTTAAGAATGGTGGTTTAAAAGAGATTGTAAAAGGCTTTGATCTTGATCATTTGCTCCTGGAAACAGACTCTCCGTATTTGGCCCCCGTACCATACAGAGGTAAAAGGAATGAACCGGCTTTCATTACTGAAGTTGCTGCCGAACTCGCAAAGCAAAAAGAAATAGGGATTGAGGAGGTCGGAAAAAGGACCACCGAAAATGCCGATCGGGTATTTAAATTAGCCTCATGGAATTCTTAAGCCTTGAAACTCAAGCTCAATCCAATCCTGAAAGATCAATTTTGATGATCTATACGGGAGGGACCCTTGGAATGATTAGAACCGAGCCGGGTGGACCCTTGAAGCCTTTGAATTTTGAAAACTTAAGGAAAAACATACCAGAGTTGTCCAACTTGAGCATTGATGTTCAGGTGTGTTCTTTCTCCCCTCCACTGGATTCCTCAGATATCGGCCCGGATCATTGGCTGGAACTGGCAAAACTGATTGGCAATCATTATCATGATTTTGATGGGTTTGTAATTCTACATGGTACAGATACGCTTGCATACACCTCAAGTTGCCTAAGCTTCTTATTGAAAGGCCTAAGGAAACCTGTGGTAATGACCGGAGCTCAACTTCCAATAGGGTTTCAAAGAACAGATGCGAGGAACAATATCATTACGGCCCTTGAGATAGCATCATGCTATGAGGATGATAAGCCTGTGGTGCAGGAGGTAGCGGTCTACTTTGACTACCTTTTATTTCGGGGAAATAGGGTGAGCAAAATAGAAAGTCATCAATTTGATGCCTACAGTTCTGAAAATTATCCCCCTTTGGCCAAAGTAGGTGTTGATATCTCATTTAATCAGGCCTTTCTTTTTAACACCCCCGAAAAGGAGTTTTCCTATTCTCAGAGCCTGGACCCAAACGTAGCCGCTCTTCGGATCTACCCGGGCATGGAAAGAGGTTTAGAGGGAATGTTGATGGAAAACCCTCCGAAGGGGATGATCATCGAAAGTTTTGGGTCAGGAAATATCCCAAATGAAAAAGGTCTGATCGATTTCCTTGAAGGGCTTATCAAGAAAGAAGTACCGGTATTGAATTTAAGCCAATGTCCTGGAGGTGAGGTCAATCAGGGAAAATACCAGGCAAGTAAGGTATTAAATGATATTGGAGTTCTGGATGGCAGTGACCTCAGTTTCGAGGCCGGACTGACAAAAATGATGTATTGTATAGGAAATAATAACGGGTATGAGAATATTTGCAAAGCTGTCTTAAGTCCAATATCTGGAGAGATGAAAGATAATGGGTCAAAACGCCTCTAGCTTGTTTGCACTTACTTTAAATTCTCAGTTTATTTGTGCCCCCCATAATAGGTGGGAAAGAGGAGAGGTGACCGAGTGGCTTAAGGTGCACGCTTGGAAAGCGTGTGTGCTCCAAAAGGGTACCCAGGGTTCGAATCCCTGTCTCTCCGCTGAAAGAAAGAAACAATTAAAAATTACGTTACAATAAATAAAGCCATGAGAAAACTGTCGAATGCGCTATTGCTTTTCGCTTTTATGTTCTTCCTTGCTCCGATGAGTTACGGCCAGGACGAAACTGCTTCTGATACAACTGAGGTTGTTGAAGAAACCGATACAGCCGCTGTTGAAGAGGCGGCAGAACCCGAACCTGCTGAGGCTGAGCCCATAGCATTGGATGATTCGGATACTGAGGAGTCCATGGAAGAGCCATCCTTTCACCAAAGAGTTAAAGAAAAATTTATCGAAGGTGGATGGGAGTTTATGGGGATCGTATTGCTTTGTTTGATTCTCGGTTTGGCAATCTCGATTGAAAGGATCATCACCCTGAACATCGCGACTACCAACACCAATAAGCTTCTTTCTGATGTAGAAAATGCGCTTACCAGTGGAGGCGTTGATGAAGCGAAGAAGATCTGTGCTGGAACAAGAGGACCTATTGCCTCCATCTTTTCTCAGGGCCTTACAAGGATCACTGAAGGTATTGAGATCGTTGAGAAGTCGATTATATCATATGGCTCCGTTGAAATGGGTAGGCTTGAAAGAGGATTGGTTTGGATCTCACTTTTTATCTCACTGGCACCAATGCTTGGTTTCATGGGAACGGTAATTGGTATGATCCAGGCGTTTGATTCTATCCAGGCTGCAGGAGATATTTCACCACAGATCGTGGCAGGAGGTATCAAGGTTGCTCTTTTGACTACAGTCGGTGGACTGATCGTTGCCGTGATCCTTCAGCTGTTTTACAACTACCTTGTTTCAAAAATTGACGGGATCGTAAATCAGATGGAAGATGCTTCCATATCATTTGTTGATCTTTTGGTAAGGAACAACGTAGCAAAATAAATCCGGGAGGATCCAAGTTATGGACGGAATAGATATATTCATTTACGTAGCCTATGCGTTGATCCTTATTGCCGCTGCTTCGGCTGTGATTCTTCCCTTGGTGAAGTCTCTTGGACAACCCAAGACCCTTCTGACCGGAGGGATAGGAATTGCTGGACTGCTGGTTGTTTATTTGATCAGTTGGGGTGTGTCGGGTGACGAAGTGACCAGCATTTACAGGCAGTTTGGAGTTGAAGAGATAGGTTCAAAAAGAATCGGTGGAGCACTTACCACAATGTACCTGCTCATTTTACTTGCCGTTATTGGAATCGTGGCTTCGGAGATTAGAACTTTATTTAACAGATAATGCCAAGGGCAAACAGATCAAGAGAAAGTTCGGTTAATTCAAGCTCGATGGCGGATATCGCCTTCCTGCTTCTGATATTCTTTTTGGTCACTACCACTATTGCATCAGATAAGGGGATTCCTATGGTACTTCCTCCAAAATCTGATCAGCAAGAAGAGATCAAACTAAAAGACCGGAATATCTTCAAGGTCCTAATCAACTCTAAAGACCAACTGCTGGTTGAAGGTGAGCCGATGGAGGTTGATGATATCCGGGAAAATTGTAAGATCTTTTTAAGCAATAGGGGCAAGAACCCTTCTTCATCTGAGAGCCCTCAAAAAGCTGTTGTTTCAATAAAGGCTGACCGTGGAACTACCTATGAAAAGTACCTCATAGTGCTTGATGAAGTTACGGCAGCCTATAATGAATTGCGGGCACAGCATCTGGGTATTACCCTTGAGCAATACCTTCAATTGGATATGAAGAAACCCAAACAGAAGGCGGCTTATGATTATGCCCGGAGAGAATATCCTCTTCAGATTTCTGAAGCTGAACCAACCAATATAGGCGGTTAACATGCATAAGTTTAAGAAAAAGACAAAGGCCAGCCAGGAGATCCCAACATCGGCTCTTCCAGACATCATCTTTATGCTCCTTTTCTTCTTTATGGTTACCACTGTAATGAGAGAGAACACCCTGAAGGTTGAGCAAAGAATACCACCTGCTACCCAGCTAAAGAAGATTGAAAGGAAATCCCTTGTAACCTATATGTATGTTGGAAAACCTCTTCAACACCTGAAGGCTAAATTTGGAAACGAACCACTGATCCAGGTTAATGATGTTTTTATCACTACCGAGGAGATAGTACAGTTCGTGGAAGAAGAAAAAGGGAAACTTGATGAGGTAGAAAGGGATCAAATAATTATTTCTCTTAAGGTTGACAAGGATACCAAGATGGGTATCATTGGAGACATCAAACAACAACTCCGGGAAGCAAATGCCCGGCTCTTGAATTATTCGAGCCGACTTCCTTTAGCGGACTAAGATCTTAGAACCCTGTGAAATAATTTCCAGGGTTTTTTTATGAAGTTAAACCAAACCAAAGTGATCAGGGCCTGGTGTATGTACGACTGGGCTAATTCGGTTTACTCTCTTACCATTACAACCGCTATCTTCCCGATCTATTTCTTGAATGTTACGAAAAGCGAGGCCTTAGGAGAGGATGTGATATTCCTTGGTTTCCGGCTTCCAAATTCTGTACTGTACGACTATGCACTCTCGTTTTCCTTCCTTATAGTGGCCATAATCCTTCCGCTGCTTAGCGGGATTGCGGACTATACCGGACGTAAGAAATTGTTTCTTAGGATTTTCGCCTACATAGGTTCATTCGCCTGTGCGGGTCTGTTTTGGTATGACAGCTCCAATCTTTTTTATGGGGTCCTCATGTTTGTTTTTGCGAGCATTGGTTACAGCGGAAGTTTGGTGTTCTATGATTCTTTTCTTCCTGAAATTGTGACTGAGGATCGTTATGATAGGGTTTCAGCTCAAGGTTATTCATATGGGTACATAGGAAGTGTATTGCTTCTTATTGGAAACCTTGTAATGATCTTAAAACCTGATCTTTTTGGAATTACCGATCCCCTTTTGCCAGCCAAGATTTCATTTTTATCTGTTGGAATTTGGTGGTTTGGTTTCACTCATATTCCCTTGTACTTCCTCCCTAAGAACCCTTACAATAAAAAGAATGAAGGCCATTATCTGACCAGAGGATACCAGGAGCTTCAAAAGGTCTGGAGGACACTTCCTCAACTAAAAGATGCCAGATTTTTCCTTATCGCGTTTTTCTTTTTCCAGGCGGGTGTTCAAACCGTGATGTATATGGCTTCTTTGTTTGGGGAAAAGGAACTTGGATTGGAAACAAGCCAGCTTATTTCTACAGTTCTAATAATCCAATTGGTGGCCATTGGTGGGGCATATTTGTTTGCAAGAATTAGTGAAAGAAGAGGAAACAAGTTTTCCCTAGTGACCATGATCATAATTTGGGTAGTAGTAGCGGTCTCTGCCTATTTCATCTATACTCCAATGGAGTTTTACATCCTTGCATTTGTCGTTGGAATGATCATGGGCGGTATTCAGGCATTGAGTCGGGCAACTTACTCAAAACTTCTTCCTGAAGACACCAATGACCATGCTTCCTACTTCGGGTTTTTTGATGTGACCTTCTACCTTTCTATCGTTACCGGTATTTTTTCCTTTGGGCTCGTTGAGCATTTTACTGGCTCCATGCGGTTTTCGGCTATTATCCTATCCATATATTTCTTGATAGGATTGTATTTCATGTTAAAGGTTAATGTTGGAAAAAGGGTAAGGTTAGACCCTAATCAGAAATAATTACAGTAACCTTATTTTTCACTCCCTGAGTGAGCTTATCGGTTGATTGATTCCCGTCGGCGTTATCCATTGAGCCATCCCGAGCGAATATGTAGTACTTCTTTGGAAGCAGATCCTTGAACATAGCCCTTCCTTTTTTATCCGTAAGTACCACAGTTCCAATTACGTTTTCATCTGCCAAATAATCCTCTTCAGACTCATAGATAGAGACCTTGGCTCCAATAACCGGATTGCCAAGGCTATTCAAAACGGTGATCTGCAATTTAGTATTTAGGATCTTGTTTTCCTGGGCCTGGGTCTCAGAAAAGAAAACCATAAGGCCTGCGATTAGTATAAGCGAGATTTTAAATTTCATTTTACTTCTTTTGGTTTATGAACGATTACGGAATATCAAAGTTTCTCAAGGTTTTGCTGCTTCTTCCATTTTGCTTTTCATGCAAAAAAGATGCTGAAACCATCAATGTTCCAAATTCCTTTGAAATAAGTAATAAAATCTTTCAAAAAGTAAAAACCCTAGAGGATAAAAGGGCGAATGCAGAGCTTCTTGAGCTGTTGAAAGCTGGTACTCCTGAAGAAAAGTTTTACTCTATAGGCGCTCTTGCGTCTACTCAGGATTCCAATGCCTTCCAGATCCTTGTGGAAATCTTAAGCCAGGACCAACCGGATGTAATCAAAGAGCAGACAGCCTTTTCTCTTGGACAATTATCAATTGAGAAACCAGAGCTCGAAAAATTGATTGAGATACTCCCTGGTCAAAGCTCATCCGTCCAATTGAAAATTATGGAAGCTATTGGAAAACTGGGCGGACCAAAGGAGCTTGATCATCTATGTAAATACCCAGATGAAGGGGATAATGAGTTGGTATATGGAAAGGCTCTTGGGGTCTATAGAATGGGATTAAGAAATCTGATAAGTAGAAAAAGCATTGGATTGATGGCGGAATACCTGAGGGAAAGGTATCCTTCGGCGGTAAGGTCAATTTCATCAAATTTCTTTGCAAGGGTTCGCTCATCTGACATCATGGATAGGCAAGAACAACTATTAAGTTCACTTATAAATGACCCAGATCCAGTTGTTCGAATGAACATAGCCACGGCACTTGCTGCAGGGAAAGGCGAAAGCACAAGATCAGCCCTTCTTTCAAAGGCCATTGATGATCCGGATTTCAGGGTAAGGGTCAATTGTTTTCAATCCTTGAGAAATGCCCAATTCAGTCTTGACTCTTCAGATTATTATCTTGTTCCGGAGTTAGAAACCTTAAATGAAAGGATCGCCGCTTCTGAGTGGATTACCACTTGTTCCAAAGCGGAGGAAATACAATTGATTAGGGAACTAGTAAATAGAGACCTGGATTGGAGGGTCAGAGATAACCTTTATCGTGCTTTGCTTAGGCATACCCCGCCGAAGGGAAAGGAAGCGGTTGTAAGAGACATGGAAAGAAGGATTGCCAGTTCTCAGAATGAATTTGAGAAGGCGGATCTGTTAAGGGCCTTGAGCAAATATCCTCCTTCCCATCAATTGGTTTTTAGTTATGTAGGAAACCGGTCTTTGGGTATAATAGTTAATTCAGCTGCAATGGGTAGCCTATTGTCGATGACCAAGGAAGAAGAATTTTTGAGTTCCTTTTCTTCTGAAGAGCTTGATAGGATCTTAGGTTCGTTCGCTGAGTATTTCAAATATGGAGTTCTCTCCGGGGACCCAACAATGATCGGTTATGGCTCAATAGCCTTAAGAAATGAGGAGATCAAATGGAAGGATTATCTTCAGGAAACCGAATTTCTTGAGGCGGCAAAGCAGAACCTCGATCTTCCAGCTGAGACGGAGACTCTATACGAAATCGAAAAGACCATTGCCTTTCTCAAAGGGGAGAAGTTTAAAAAACCAGAGGTTAAGTATTCTCATCCGCCGAATTGGGTTGAGATCGAGGAAAACTCCAAATTCCGAGCCGCAACCGTAAAAACTAACAAAGGGAAGTTCACCATTGAATTTGATTGGAATTCGGCTCCTATTTCAGTTTCGAACTTCATTTCCCTTTCGATTTCAGGATTTTACGATGGAACAAGATTCCATAGGGTTGAGAACAATTTTGTTGTTCAGGGAGGCTGTCCTCGCGGTGATGGTTGGGGAAGCCCTGAGTATTCGATCAGGTCGGAATTTGGTCAAACTTATTATGGGACCGGTAGCGTTGGAATGGCTTCAGCTGGAAAGGATACCGAGGGAAGTCAGTGGTTTATTACCCATTACCCTTCAAACCATCTTGACGGCAAATACACCAATTTTGGGTCAGTCCAAGAAATGGAGATAGTATATCAGTTAGAGGTAGGGGATACTCTTATCTCTGTAGATCTAATAACAAATTAAAAAGCCGGCATTGCCGGCTTTTGGGTTATTTCCCGAAGGCGTAGTAATACTTACCTGATCGATCAGGATAAATGCCCTCGAGCATAACCCCACCGGATTCATTTTCGACGATTTCAAGGAAATCATCTATGGTCTTGATCTTTTTCTTATTTACTTGAGTAACAACAAAACCGGCCTTAATTGATGTGAAGTTTCTGATCTTTCCAGCGTTGACCTCAGTGATCTTCACACCTCCATCTATTTCGAGGTCCTCAATTTCCTTTTTTGATAATTCGGCCACCTCGATCCCCAGATCCTTTAACGCTTTGTCGGAGGGTGTCTGGGCGATGAATTCCGACTTTCCCTGGCGGTTTACAAGTTCAACGGTGAAATTCCGTTGGTTTCCGTCCCTTATGACATCAACGTTTATTCTGTCTCCAGGCCTTTTTCTTGCCACGAATTCCATCAACTCCGGAACGGATTTGATCCTGGTTTCATCGATGCTTACGATGATATCTCCCTTACG
>JANQSY010000149.1 GCA_028279065.1 Cytophagales bacterium | reverse complement strand
ATCAGTTTTTGAATTTGTCATAATCCGCTACCGCTGCCTCCAGATCAAATCGTGTGTTTAAGCCCTCCTGGTCTTTATCAACCAGCTTATCAAAATACTCCGGGAACTTATCAAGGGCCTGAATGAGGGAATTGGTGGCAGCTTTTCCCAAACCACATCGGCTGGTCATGGCCATTACATGCCCCCATTCCTTGATCTCTTTATAATCGCGTTGGAAGGCCAGCTTCTTGCTGATCTTTTCCAATTTCCTTTGGATGATGAAGTTCCCGGCGCGACAAGGAGTGCAAAGACCACAGGATTCTTCCTTGAAGAAGCGGGAATAGTTGGTAAGGATCTGTAGTATGTCCCTTTGATCATTGAAGATCATAAAGGAACCGCCGCAAACCAGATCACCGACTTCTATTTTCCTTTTGCCTTCCTTGGCAGTGATACATTGACCTGAAGGTCCGCTGACCTGAATGAAATTTGGGGATTCCGCCCCACAGGATTTTAACACTTCCTCTACCGTTGTACCCCATTCAATCTCATATATACCCGGCTTTCTGCAGTCACCTGAAATGCTCAGGAGTTTTGTTCCGGGGTTTTCTTTTGTTCCTGTCTTAAGGAAATGATCGCTTCCCAACTCAACCACCCTGGCTGCCGCAGCAAAGGTTTCCACGTTGTTTACCACTGTGGGTTTGTCCAAATAGCCCTTTTGTGTAGGAAAGTAGTACTTTGTTCTTGGCTCTCCTCTTTTTCCTTCAAGCGAATTCAAAAGCGCCGTTTCCTCACCACATACATAGGCACCGGCACCTAATTGCACGCGTAAACTGAAATCAAAGCCGTTAATACCCAGGATATCCTTTCCCAATAACCCCATTTTCTCCAGTTGGGAAATGGCCGCATTCAACTTATCCAAAAGCCAGGTGTATTCCGCCCTCAGATAAACGATCCCTTCAGTTGCGCCAACCGCATATCCAGCTATGATCATTCCCTCCAGAACAAGGCCTGGCATCGAGGTCATCAGAACCCGGTCCTTAAAAGTACCTGGCTCTCCTTCATCAGCATTGCAAATCACATACTTCGGACCTTCGGGTTCAGCTCTGCAGGATTCCCATTTCATTCCAGTTGGAAAAAATGCTCCACCCATACCCCGAATCCCAGCTTTCTTAACTTCCTCAATGACCTTTTCAGGCTTGGACTTTTGGAGTTTTGGAACCGCAGAGCCCAAGTGATAGGGTTTAAAAAAGATGGATTTGCTGCTTTCGGGGGTTTGTCTGATGTTATCGGGAATCTCGTCACAAATGTCCTCCGGTTTGGCCCCCTTCTTAAGAGCAGAAATTATGCTCTTAACCTTAAGTGTATTCAGGTTGATAAATGGATGAAAATTGATGAGGGCTGCAGGTTCAAAATCGCTCAAACCAATACATGATGTCTCAAAAAGACCAAAATGTCCGCCTGGATCGGTTGTGCCAAAACTGGCTCCTGTTTCCTTTTCAAATGCTTCTTTGACCCTCTCAAATCCCTTGGTTTCTGAAACAATGCTGTTGTTCAGGTAGATGGTGAATTTTCCTGCATCTTCTCTATGAAAGAAATGATAAAAAGAAATGATCCCTTCAAGTTCTACCGGAGAGATTCCAAGAGCCTCGGAACTTTCCCTCACGTCTTTTTTCCGGATTCTCCTATATTTTGTTTGATAATACCACAGGCGATCCAGAACTTCTGTTCTGTTTAGGGTTAGGGGAGAAGGAGACTTGCTCATTGCTTGTTTATTGGGGTTTAAATGTCTCCAAATCCCAATGGAAATCTAATGACAATAATCACCGGGTAGGGTGATTTCCCGCAAGCAATTAACAGATCCTTGGCAGTTGTTCACCGCTTAGCATGTGGACTACCCGTCGGCCTCCTATGATGCCATTGAGGACTACCTTGGAATCAAGATCCTGGTTGATTGCCCCAATCAAAGCTGCATCCTTTCCCTTGATTTCTTTTCTCAAAAACTCCACCACCTTCGTACCGATCTTTTCAGAAACAATAGCAACAAATATTCCTTCATTAGCCACGTAGAGGGGGTCCAGACCAAGCATTTCACAGGCTGATCCGACCTCTTCAAGTATAGGAATGTCGATCTGGTTAAGTTCGGCTCCCAAACCTGAAGATTGGCTGATTTCATTCAGCGTCGATGAAACCCCGCCTCGAGTCGGATCCCGAAGAAACTTGATATCCTTTCCAAACTCGTTCAAAACACCATTAACCAGCTGATTCAAGTTTGTTGAATCGCTCTTCAATTGGGTTTCAAATTCCAATCCTTCTCTTTTTGAAAGAATGGCAATTCCATGGGTACCCACGTTACCGGAAACAATAATTGAATCTCCGTCCTTTATCCTATCGATCCCCAGCTGGCATCCTTCCATCAACTCACCTATACCTGTGGTATTAATAAAGATTTCATCTCCTTTTCCCTTTTCGACTACCTTGGTATCTCCGGTAACGATCTCCACTCCGGATTCATTTGCAGCATGGTTGATGGAATCCAAAACCAGATCCAAACTCGATATGGCAAGACCTTCCTCAAGGATAAAAGAGAGAGAAATGTACTTTGGTATGCCACCGCACATGGCGATATCATTTACGGTTCCATTAATGGCCAGGTCACCAATATTCCCGCCCGGAAAAATGAAAGGGGAGACGACAAAACTATCTGTAGATACCACGGCTTTTCCATTCATTTCGAGAATGGCTCCATCATCAGCTTTTCTGAGGTAATCATTATTTAGCTTTGAAAAGATGTGAGAATCCAGAAGTCGCTTGGTTTGAAGGCCTCCGCTGCCATGACCCAGGGTGATCAGATCATTATTCACCATTTCCGGTGGACAGGAGATCGCAATTCCCTTTTTAGTCATTGATTATAAGGTCTGAATGGTGATAATAAGCCGCACAGGCACCCTCAGATGAAACCATTGGGGCTCCAACAGGGTTTTCCGGGGTGCATGTTTTTCCAAAAAGAAGGCATTCAGTTGGCTTCTTCTTTCCGCTCAGGATCTCTCCGGCAATGCATTCCGATCCCCCTTCAATTTCCTGAGAAACCAGGATCTCAAAATGTTCTCTGGCATCAAATCTTTTGAACTCATCATTCACAAATAGCCCGGAAGAAGGAATTCTTCCAATCCCTCTCCACTCCTTGTCGCCCTTTGTATATACCTGATCAAGAAGCTCCCTGGCTTTGGGATTGCCTGTCCTTTTTACCATTCTTGTGTATTGATTTTCCACTTCTGATCTTCCGTCTTCAAGTTGTTTCACCACCATCAGGATCCCCTCAACAAGGTCAACTGGTTCAAATCCCGTAGCCACAATAGGCACAGAATATCTTTCCGCTATAGGTACGTATTCTTCTAATCCCATTATTGTGCAAACATGTCCCGCGGCAAGAAACCCATTGACCCTGTTTTCAGGATCAGCAAGGATCGCTTCAATGGCAGGAGGGACAAGAACATGTGAACTAAGGATAAAGAAATTTTCAAGGCCCCTTTGCCTTGCATGCACCAAAGCCAGGGCGTTGGCAGGAGCTGTGGTTTCAAACCCCACAGCGAAAAACACAATGTCTTTTTCTGGATTGTTCAGGGCGATGTTGACTGCTTCAAGCGGAGAATAAAGAACCCGGATATCTGCACCTTTTGATTTTGAAAGGGTCAAAGAACCATTGTTCCCGGGCACCCTCATCATATCCCCGAAGGTGCACAAAATAACTCCCTCTTTTTCAGCAAGATATATAGCTTCATCTATTACAGACCCCGGGGTAACACAAACAGGACAACCCGGGCCATGAAGCATGGTTATTTCCTTTGGAAGGAGGTCCAGGATCCCATTCTTCACCAAGCTATGGGTTTGTCCACCACAGACTTCCATAATTGAATGCTCCCGAGTGGTAATTTCTCCGATCTCCTTAAGAAGCTTTTTTGTAGTTTTTCCAGATCGGTATTCGTCCAAATATTTCATTTCCCGCCCTCCTTATCCATTTTATCCAGATACTCCTTGGTTTTCTTTGCTTCTTCTTCATCCACTACGCTAAGAGCCACCCCAACATGAACCAAAATGTAATCACCAACCTTTGCTTCCGGGACAAGGGATAGGTTTACGCTTTGTGATATCCCTCCGAAAAGTACTTTGCCAGACCTTTGAAAATGATCCATTTCCTCTGGGTATATTTCAGTGAGTTTTCCGGGAATCGCGAGGCACATTACTTTTCAGGTGTTAAGTTCTGAGTTGTTCTTAAAAGAAACCCCAGGTCTTTCTCGGAGGCTCTCAAGAATGATCTGACCAAGGGGAATGCACTCATCATTTGGACTCAGCTTATTATGAAAAGCAAGCTCAAATTCCTTCTGCAACTCCATGATGATCAAATCCACAAGTAGGGTATTTTGGAACACTCCACCGCTGAACGCAATCGATGAGCAACCGTGCCTGGTTGCCTGATGCCTGATCCAACGAACCAGGTTCAGATGAAACTTCGCGGCAAGGATCTCGCGATCAACACCAGCTTTCATTTCAATAAATATCAGTTCAAGTAAGGACTTCGGATTAGGTTCGTCCAAATTGAATTCGACAAATGGTCCACCCATAGATGCATAAGCTCTTTCAGCCAGCTCCTGGACAAATAGTGCGGCCTCACCTTCATAACTTTGGTTCTTTTTGAAACCCAGTACCCATGCTACAGCATCGAACAACCGGCCCATGCTTGTGGTCTTCAATCCATCTTCCTTCTGAATACTTTTGGTCAGGAAATCGTACTCCGTAGGAGGGAAGGCATCCCTTAAATGATCTGCTCCTTCATGTGTTGAAGAAAGCAAGGAAAAGGCAGGTAATTTCGGCTCGATGGACATCCTATCACCCGCTAGAACATCGTAGGGACTGACATTTCCTACCCTGCCAATGCGCCCATTATGGTATTTGAAAAATTCTCCTCCCCAGATATGTCCATCATGACCAAATCCTGATCCATCCCAAACCACACCAAGGATAGGGTCTTTGGATCCTAATAGGTTATTTTCCCCCAAAACGGAAGCAAAATGTGCTTCATGATGTTGTTGCGCAACCAACGGAACCCCATATTTTCTTGATAACTCCTCCCCAAGGCGAGTGGAAAAATAATCCGGATGGAGATCTACTATGATCTTCCGCGGATTGAATTCCAATAGTTTGCTCAAATGACATAATACCTTTTCATAGCTCTTTTGAACATCAAAATTATCGGTATCCCCAAGGTATTGACTTATGTAGGTGTTTCCCTGATTGGTAATTCCGAAGCAGGATTTCATCATTGCCCCCATTGATAATAAGCCATCAGGAAATGGATTCCCAAGAATGAGATTCGGAGCAAATCCCCTTGATCTTCGGAGAAAAACTTTTGTGCCGGTCCAATAAGAATGGCAGACGACACTATCGTCCTGAGGCACCTTGATCTCGAGGTCATGACAAAGGAAATAGTCCGCAATTTCTCCCAGTCCCTTTATAGCTTCCTGATCATCAATATAGATCGGGGAACCTGAAAAGTTACCACTCGTTGCGATCAACGGACCACCAAAAGAGTTGGAGATCATCTCCAGCAAACCTGAGTAAGGGAGAAAGCAACCTAATCGGCTAAGGCCAGGAGCCACTAGCTCAGTCTGAACACCCGTTCCGGATTTCTGCTTTCTTTTTAAGAGGACAATAGGAGCTTGAACCGATTCCAAGCTGACCATTTCTTGTTTGGAGAAATAGGCATCTTGAGCCAGCGAATCAATATCTGGATACAAAAGAGCAAACGGTTTTGAAGGCCTTTTCTTTCTTTCTCTAAGACTTTTTACCGAGTCCCTGTTGGTGGCATCTGCTAACAACAGGAATCCTCCAATTCCTTTTATCGATACTATTTTCCCTTCCTTTAAAGCATTGACTGTGAAGTCAATCAATCCAGCTTGGTCCAGCTCCTCTACTTGATATGGGGTTTCACCATTTTGGTCCAAAAGCTTAAGTTGAATTCCGCAGTTCTTGCATGAGTTGGTCTGTGAATAAAATCTTCGATCTGTTACCTCTTCATATTCCGATCCGCAGTCCTGACACATTTTGTATGCAGACATGGAAGTCCGTTCCCTGTCATAGGGTAAGGAATCGATGATGCTGTACCGCGGACCACAATTGGTACAGGTAATGAAAGGGTAGTTATTTCTCCTATTTTCGGGACCATTGATCTCCGATTTACAATTCTTGCACAACCCTAGGTCCGGGGTAAGGAGTAGCCTTGGGATTTCTGATCCGTTTTTCTTTTGGATCTGGAATCCTTCAAAAGGAGGATGATCCTCCCGAGCAATATTCACCTCAGAGATAATTGAATTCTTAGGTGGTGCATCCTGTATCTCCATGATGAAGTCAAGGACCTTGAACCCATCCTCCTGGCTTTTAGGGTCTTCCTCATTTACCCAAATATGAACCCCATCATTATCATTGCTTACCCTTCCACATAATCCATACTTATTCGCAAGACGATGGACAAATGGTCGAAATCCTACCCCCTGCACCTGGCCTTCAATATGAAAATGGTAGGTCTTCAAGTGATTGGTTCGCTTATCTTATCCTTTAGAGAGGCTATCCAATTATCCAACCCTTCACCCGATTCAGCGGAAACTTCAAAGAATTTCATTTTGGAGTTTGTTCTCAGGACATTCCTCATGGCAATGTCCATGTCAAATTTGAGGTAGGGTAGGAGGTCGATCTTATTTATGAGGCAGACATCCGCTGAAGAGAACATATCAGGGTATTTCAGGGGCTTATCTTCCCCCTCGGTAACTGACATTATAACCACTCTGCTATGTTCACCCAGGTCAAATAAAGCCGGACAAACCAGATTTCCTACATTCTCAATAAACAGAAAGCCCGGATCAATTTTTTCAAACCGGTGAAATGCCTTATGGATCATTTCGGCATCCAGGTGGCAGGCTTTTCCTGTATTTATCTGGACCACCGAAGTTCCTGTCGCTTTGATCCTTTCCGCGTCGAGATCGGTCTGCTGGTCTCCTTCAATGACATAGCAATTGTTTTCACGGCCCAATTCCTGAAGGGTTTTTTCAAGAATTGTAGTCTTTCCAGATCCAGGAGAGCTTACAAGATTAAAGGAGATCAGGCCGTGGGAATCAAAGTGTTCCCGATTATGATGGGCCTGATGATCATTTTTCGAAAGGATGTCCTTTTCAAGGCTGACGACCTTTGACTGGAACTCTTCATGATGATGATCTTTCGCTATCGCAGTTTTCCCATCGATCAAAAGTTCTTCGGTATTGCCGCATCCACAGGTGCTACACATAATTCATGGGTTTTTCAGATAAAACAGGTTCTTCAATTTCAATAGAACTGATCTTCAGCTCCTTTCCCTGAACAAGGTCACAGCAGATCTCTCCACATTCGGGGCAGATATCGTAGATGTTTTCAACACTGAAGACCGTTTGACAGGATGAGCACTTGCTTTTAGCTTCGATCATTATGACCTCCCGTACAGAAGTATCAAGACAGCTTCCCTTTATCGCTTCGGTCCATGCGAAATCAAAGGCATCCATCTCAATACCTGAACACTTTCCGATCTCCATTTCAATTCGGGATACCCTTTGGGACCCGAATTTCTTGGCCTGTTCTTCAGCTATCCTGACAATACTCTCTACTATGGAAAGCTCATGCATTGTCTCGGGATTGCCTCCAGATCTTAAAGAACAAAGTCGATAACAAACCGGCCATTAGGGCAAAGCCTATAGCATGGAGGGGAGAAAAAAGGTAATGTCCCAATGAATATCCATCTTCAACACCGTGTCCCGGGTGTGAGATCGCTGTGGAACTAGTACATAGAAGAAAAAAAATAGCTAGAAAAGATCTGATTACCATGGCTTCTAATTGTTATGGTAAACAAATCTAGCTTGCCTGATGGCCTCCCGGTCTGATGTAGGTCAGCTAAGGCCGTAACATTAATCAAGTTGGTCCCTGAACTTGCTCAATCAGTATAGAAATCTACCTTGCCAGTCTTCACGTCGTACATTCCGCCAACTATCCTGATCTTCCCATCGGTTTCAAGGGATCGAAGCACCTCACTTCTCCGACGTATTCCTTCCACGGTTAGATGTACGTTCTTCACAGAGACACTCTGAACAAAATCAGGATTGCTTCCATCCCTGTTCTCAGTTACCTCAGTCTCTGCATCAATTGCAGGTTTTATTTTGTCAAGCAAACCGGTAAGGTTGCCAAGTTCTACACCATTACACGCTCCTGTAACTGCCCCACATTTGGTGTGCCCCAAAACCACGACCAATTTTGTTCCGGCAACCTGGGTAGCAAACTCCATACTCCCTAATATGTCTTCATTTGCAATATTTCCTGCAATCCTGATTCCAAAAATGTCTCCAACCCCCTGGTCAAAGACCAGTTCTGGAGATACTCGGCTGTCTATGCAGCCCAGAACGGTGGCAAAGGGAAATTGCCCGGTTGAGGTTTGATCTACCTGAACCATGAGGTCTCGTTCTTTCTGGTTCTTTTGGACGAATCTTTGGTTTCCCTCTTGCAGCATCCCAAGCGCTATTTCCGGAGTGATCTGCTGTTGACTATCTTTGGTTTGGGTAATCATAGCTCAATTTTCAAATTCACTTAAAAGCAATATATGGGTCGTGAAATTGGGAATTTAAAATCAATTCACTCAATGGAATCATAGGTTTTGAAGGTTTTTTTTTGAAAGCCTTTCTTTATTCAATTTGAGCATAGTTTTTCCCGAATTCGTAGCTTTGCGATGAGACCTTAACATGAAACCTTCTTCTACTATATGTGGGTATTGTGGGCTATTTTTTGCGGCTATTTTCATCCTGGCCAATTTTGAGTCCATAGGTCAAACCATACCTACCAATGGGCTTGCCGCTTTTTACCCACTGGACGGAAATGCATTTGATCAAGGGGTAAATAATCTTCATGGCACGGTCCTGGGTGCTACTCCTACTACGGATCGTTTCGGAAATCCGAACCGCGCTATGCACTTCGATGGGGTCAATGACCAAATAAACCTTCCAAATTCCCCAGCCTTAAAACCTCAATTACCCTTTTCCATTAGCATCTGGATAAAACCTGACACCTTTGCACAGGCGAATATTGGGATTTTCCGTAATGACCAGAACAATGGGTTTCATTCCGGCTTTTGGTTAAGTTATTCGCCGACTAGTCCAACTATGAATGGCGGTTATGGGGATGGGACAGGGGGCGGCCCCTCTGATCGACGAGCCATCAGATCCGTGGTAAATATTACTACTGGTTGGCATCATGTGGTTTTTGTCTGTAGGGGCCCAACAGATATGGACCTTTACATTGACGGGACAAAAGATGACAACGCGGTCTATTCCGGAACTGGTGGCGCAATACAATACTTTAACGGGATCCCAGGCTTAGGTTATACTTTCAGCTCAGGTCCGACCGGAACTCGGTTTTTCCGTGGTGCAATCGATGATTTTGCAATATATGATGTGGCCCTAAGGGAGTGTGATGTCCACCAGCTTTATTCAAATCTGGATTATGAATTGATCGGTAAGTATCCCTTCAATGGTAATGCTATGGATACAGGACCTTTTGGAATGCACGGAACTGTTGTAGGCGCTACTCTTACCAATGATCGGTTTGGGAATCCAAATTCGGCATATTTCTTTGATGGAATCAATGATCAAATAATCCTGCCAAATGATCCGGTTTTAAAACCCCAACTTCCATTTTCAGCATCTTTTTGGACAAAAATTGAAGATTTCGGACCTACCTGGAATGGTTTTTTCTCAAACAACCAACTTTCTGGAGTGCATTCCGGAATTAGCGTCTTTTATAATGTAAATGCAAGACAACTGAGGGCGAATGTTGGTGATGGGGCTGGGGCTGGACCATCAAATAGAAGAACCGTTCACGGTTCCATGCCTCTTGATACCACATGGAAACATGTAGTTTTCGTTTGTCGGGGTCCCCTTGAGATGGAATTGTATTTAAATGGTGTCAAGGACTTGGGAAAATCGTATCAAGGTTCCGGAGGCGCATTATACTATTCCAACTCCAACGCTGGCATTGGTTACCGCTTTGGTTCATCCACGCTTTGGTTCTACGGGGTTCTTGATGATTTTACCTTTTTTAATAGGTCATTATCCGATTGTGAGGCCCTAGAGCTTTACGAGGGGGAAAGCTTTGAGGGAATAGATTCACTCATTCAGGTATGCCCCTTTGACACGTTAGACCTTTCATCTTCAATAACGAATCCTGATTGGTATGTGGATGGCGTATTCCAAATGTCAGGTTCTACATTTTCTCTTCAGGTTAATTCCTCCTCTGTAGTTGCCGCAATAGGCCAAAAAGAATGTGTTTGTGATGCTGTGGACTCATTTGAGGTAATCCTCTCTCCACCACCGGCTTATGTACTCCCCGATACCTTTTTTGTATGCCCGGAAACCACGGAAACCCTTAACTTAAACTTATTGGGCCCTGGGTCAGTCTATTGGGAGGAGGATACTTTATTTCAAAATCCCGGTTCTGTTTCTCCAACCTTATTTCCAATTTCCAACCCTGGACCCTCCCCAATATTCAGAACAATCATTCTGACGGTCTTCGACAGCACAAATAGTTGCTCTCATACAGACTCCGCAGTCTTAACTGTGTATCCGGAATTTCCAATCAACGCTGGACCGGACACCTTTCTGTGTGCAGATCAGGCATTAACCGAATTAGGAGATACAACATCCCAAAATGGCTTTTCATTTTCTTGGAATGGAAATCCAAGTACAGGTCTGCTTTCATCAACAATCATTGCGAATCCAATTTTTTCCTTTCAAAATGATTCTTCATCCAATCAGGAGTTTGATTACACATTAAGCAAAACAAACATTCTGACTGGCTGTGTCGGATATGATTCAATCAAGATAGTGGTTAATAGGGCCCTAAATACTGAAGCAGGGATGGATACAATTATCTGCTCACAGGAGAGGATTCAAATAGGAAATTTACCTGACACCATTTTTCAATATACCTGGCTGGATGGATCAAATCTCTCGGACTCACTTATTTCAGACCCTTTCTTCTTGTTTTTGAATGCGGATAGCCAGGCCGTGACCCACCTAAAAATCCTGGAAGTAATAGAGGTTTCCACCGGTTGCACCTCGCGCGATAGCATTCAAATAGAAATTAAGCCTCAAGTTTTTGTTGATGCCGGACCAGATATTAGTCTTTGTGGCTCTGATACCATTACAATAGGAAAAACCAACAACCCCCATTATGTCTTTAGCTGGTCCCCCGCGTTGGGAGTAGTTTCCACAAACTCAGACAGCACCAAAATCAGCCTTGACAATAGCTCGGATTCTTTGATCCAGATCAAATATTTCCTCGTTGCTCAATACCTGGGTTGTATTGAAAAGGACTCAATTCTTGTTGACCTCAAGCCAAAACCCTATGATCAGATTTCAGGACCGGATGTTGTTTGCCCAATGGTGGACTCTGCAATGTATTTGGCTTCGCGATCATTTACCGATTACAATTACCAATGGTTTGTGAATGGTGGCTCGATAACCTCAAGCTTTAATGATTCTGTATTTGTTTCCTGGGATTCAACCAATGCTGCGGCAAGTATTGGAATAATTCCAATTAACAATTTTGCCTGCACAGGTGACTCATTCTCATGGTCAGTCAGAATAAACCCTTTGCTAAGGCCAGAAATTGAGGCCGACACCATCAGCATCTGTGAAAGGGAGAAAAACCTTGTAAAATATGAGATAAAATACCCTATCAACTCATCAAATTATCAATGGCAGGTTCAAAATGGATCGATTTCCATTGGTCAGGGAAGTGATCAGATCCTGGTTAATTGGAACGGAATCGGGATAGGAAAGCTGTGGGTCCAGGAAGAGAATATTACAATTACCGATAGTTGTTTCGGAGGCTCGGATACCATAACTGTGCAAATCCTTGAGGATCCTGTATTGGATAGTATTTATGGCCCTGATGATATTTGCGATTTCGGAGACAGTATTTGGTACCGCAGCAATTCAAGCCTTGCTGGGACCTTCTTTTGGACATCGGATTCTATCTCCCGGATCATTGGAAGTAGCAACAATGATTCGATACTGATTACAACCTTTTCTGACGGGGATTTTGAGCTTGCCTCCTTTATCCAAACCCCATATGGTTGTACAAGTGATACCTTGTCAAAAGTTGTAAATGTTCGTTTTCTTCAAATACCAATTATCACTTCCGATACGGTTCATTTTTGTTGGGAAGATTCCCTTCTGATCGACCTTGGGATCCAGCGTGAATTTCAGAATTCAGTTTACCAATGGGGTAGTATTGGGGGGCAGGTTGTGGAAGGGCAGGGTGATCCAGATATGACTCTTTTTGTTCCAAATCCTGACACAATTAAAATCTTCGTCGATGAGATAAATAATACCAACCAGGATACCTGCTTTACCTTCTCCGATACATTTGAGATAATTGTCCATCCTTTTCCCTCATCCAACCAGATAATTGGGACATTTGATTTTTGCGATGATACAGACAGTGTATGGTTCTATGCGAATGGGGATGAATCTTCTGTATATCTCTGGTCCACCGATACCCTTTCCCAATTCATTTCTGGCCACAATAGCGATTCTGTTTTACTGAGCCTTCAGGCAGATGGGGATATTGATTTAAATGTCGTTGAGTATAGTCAGTACGGCTGCTATGGAGATACGCTAAGGGAGACTATAAATATGCGCTATTTTCATCGACCTGAGATCCTTACCGACACCCTGAAGATCTGCTTTTGGGATAGTGTCTTGATCGACTTTTCGATCAAAGATGAATATGATAGTTCGATTTACAATTGGAGTTCCAGCAACGGGACCATAGTCTCGGGGCAGGGCTTGGAAAATATGACCTTGAAAGTAACGGACCCGGACACAATCTTCCTGTTTGTTGAGGAGGTCAATTTTGCTACCGAAGATACTTGTTTTGGCAGCTCTGATACCATCGCAATTTACCTATATCCCAACCCGGAAAGGGGCTTTGATTTTTTGGGGAATGATACCCTTTGTTATGAGCCGGATTGCATTCCTTTTAAATATCCGGGTTGGACCAATTCCAGTTTTGAGTGGTTCACGGATGCAAATTTCTGTTCACCCTCAATTACAGATTCGGTTCTATTACGATTTGTCAGCACAGGAGAGTTTTTCCTTTCGGTTTTAGAGACATCAGAATTCAACTGCGTAGGGGATACCGCTGATCTTAGGATCGAATTATTTCCAAATCCAAATACCGAAATCCTTGATCTTGATTCTATAGTTTGTGTTTCCCAACAGGGTCCGTTTTCTTATCAGGTGCAAGGATTGGATTTAAGTACTTTCCATTGGCAAATTTCGGGAGGGCAGATCGAGGCCGGACAACTTAATGATACCATTTCTGTTTTATGGACAGATACTTCAGATCTGTCATTAAGCGTACTTGAAAGGAGTCATGTGGGATGTACAACTCTGGAACTTAGTTTTCCCTTGTTTAATGACAACATGGCAATAGATCTTGACCGACTTGGACACATCGATGATTTCAACAATTTGGACCTAAATGGTAGGAGCAATCCCCCAAGCTTTAATCCGGGAAATGAAATTTTCTTGTATTCATGGAAAGAAGGTGAAGCGTCTAACCTGATTGACAGCATTGTCCATGGCCCGAAATCCATATCATTTCAGCTCGACTCCATTTATGGCCAGGAAATAAACTACTTCCAACTATCCGCCATAAACACATGTGGAGATACGATTTTATCAGACGTCCATAATAACATTATCCTAAATATCGAAGCAAAAGATGAAGACAATCGATTTTCTTTTTTTTGGAATCCTTACGAAGCATGGACCAATGAGGTGGATTATCTGATCATGGAAATTCTCCCAGATGGAAAACTCCAGGCTGTTTCTTCAACATACGGTCAAAGCGCAGAAGAAATCCTTGCCCATCGCCTTTCGGAGCATTGCTTTTTTATTGAAGCAAGGAATACCTCAAATTCTGAACTGTATAGCTGGTCAAATTTGAATTGCAAAGAAGTGGAAAGGCGTATAGAGATGCCAAATACTCTTACTCCCAATGGGGATGGTCTAAATGATGTTTTGAAGATCCCTAACCTCTGGGTCTATTCGGAGCATGATCTTCGAATATTTGATAGAAATGGAGTCTCGGTCTACCACTCTGAAAATTACCAGAATGATTGGCCTCAAGGAGAAATTAATCCTGGAGTATACTATTATCATCTGCGCATACAAAAAGACATATTGCAGGAGTATAAGGGCTTCATACACATCTTGAAATAAAAGCAACCATTTAGTTGCGTCTTGTTGGAATATTGTATATTTGCAACTATCTAGTTGCATTTAAAATCGAAGATCATGAAGAACAAAATTGAAAGAACACAACTATATGATTTCCCAATGAAAGAGGTTTGGAATGCCATCTCATCAGCCGAGGAGATCTCAGCCTGGTTCATAAAAGCGGATTTCAAAGCGGAAGTTGGTTACAAGTACCGTTTCACCCACGAAAACACCAATATTGTTGGAACAGTGCTGGAATCAGATCCTTTCCACAATCTGGTCTATACCTGGGTCATAGAGGGAACTGGAGTAGAAACTACTGTCAGATGGAAACTGGAAGAAAAAGATGGAGGAACTCAGGTAACTTTGGAACACACAGGTATAGAGAACTATCCAAATGAAGAGATGGCTTTGAATATGTTCAATAGTTTTTCGGAAGGTTGGGAGAATTGCTTTGCCAATCTGGGTAAGTATTTAAAGAAAGGGCCTGTTGAATAAGCTTGGTACCATACTAAAAGCAATTGCGGACCCAACAAGGAGGGAGATATTCCATCTCCTTATCCTTGGTTCGGCCGCCCTGAGCATCACACAGATCTCCGAACACTTTTCAATGAGCCGGCAGGCGGTAACCAAGCATATTAAATACCTTGAATCTGCCGGCCTGGTTGAAATAACCAAAAAGGGTAGGGAGCAATTCTGTATCGCCAATTCTATCCCCTTAAAGGAGGTCGACAATTGGATTGAAACCTATGAACGCTTCTGGCATAACAAGCTCAATGATCTTGATACCCATTTAAAAAGCAAAAGGGATAACCGGACCTAGGCAGTATATAGGGGAAGGCTAAATCGAAACTCTGTGCCCTGATCCGGCTTGCTGATCACCCGAATGGTGGATTCGTGGATCTCAATGATCTTCTTTGCAATGGCTAACCCTAAACCTGTTCCCTGACCGGCCTTAGAGCTGGAAGCTTTCTTGAACCTCTCAAAAATGTAGGATTGTTCTTCTTCAGGGATTCCCGGGCCAGTGTCCTTGATGGCAATTATAACGTTCTTCTGATCGGAGTTCAATTGGATCGTTACCCTTCCATCCTTTGGGGTATAATTCAAAGCATTATCCATCAGGTTTTGAATGACCCGCTCTACTAGACTTATATCAGCAAAAACAAGCGGAAGGTTCTTTTCAATGTCCAATTGGATCTGAATTCCTTTCTCGCTGGCCAATTGCTGGTATTTTTCACCCACATCATGAGCGAGATCCGAAATAGGGAAGGGCTCTTTTTTTGGTTCTATCTGCTTTGCTTCCAGCTTTGAATATTCAAATAATTGAGCGATCAGACCGGAAAGTTTTTCAATACTTTTCTGAATGATACCAAGGTACTTGTTTCTTTCATCCTCATTTAGGGATTCAACTTTCATCTGTAGGGTCTCTACGTACCCCTGCATGATAGCCAAGGGAGTTCTGAGGTCATGGGATACATTAGCGATGAGTTCTCTTCTTAGGGATTCAACGGACTTAAGCTCCTCTATATTGGCCACTATGGTATCAGCCATATCATTATAGGTCTCAGCGAGCAGAGAAAGGTCGTTTTCACTGGCATTTGGAACCCTGGAACTCAAGTCCCCATCCTTGAATCTTTTTACACTTTCAACAATGGATCTCAGGTTCTTGGTAAGGTACCAGATCGAGATCAACCCGATCACCGCAGCAAAAAGAACCGCAGTAATAGAGGCGCCAACGCCAAGTTTCAGAAAGTAGCTCCCGATAAGGCTGGAAGTAACTTCCTCGTATCTCTGGCTAGCCAGGATAATGTAGATATAGCCCTCATTCCCATCTACCGAAAATGGTGCGGCAGAGAAGATTTTCTGATTCTCAGGATTCCTTGGGTCATCACCAAGGATGTAATCGCCCCCCTTGCAGGCCATGAACTTTTGGATAGGTTCGAGGTCAACTTTTGCTCGTGTTTTCTCGTCAGAACTGTGATCCAAAACCACGGAATATAGAATGACGCCTTCCGAATCAAGCAGATATACCTCTATTCCCCTGTTAACCGCCATCATATCATGCATTAGATCACCAAACAGAGGCTTGTTTACCGATCCATCTTCCAGGAAAGGGGAGGCGTTCTGGAATTTCTCTTCGATCAGATGGTTTGCCACTTCCGCATTAAGCTTTTGAGTGGTCTCCTCGAAATACTTGCTGGTAAAATAAAAGGTCATCAGAACATAGCTGACTCCCACCAGGACCATCAACATAAGGAAAGAAGCCATGATCTTAATGATGAGGCGCTGGGATACAGAATTGTTACTCATGATTCTTTTAGGTCTTCATTAAAACTATAACCCACACCCCAACTTGTCAGGATGAATTTTGGATTATCCATATCGGGTTCAATCTTAGCTCTAAGCCGGTTTATGTGTGAATTAACAGTATGTTCATATCCTTCAAAATCGTAGCCCCAGATCAGGCTTAGCAGGCTTGAGCGCTTATAACTCTTTCCCGGATTTGAGGCCATCAGAACAAGAAGTTCAAATTCTTTTGGAGAAAGCTCAACTTTTTTTTCATCAACCAAAACCTTCCGTTTTTCCACATCGATGCTCAGCTCCTCAAATTTTATTTCACCCTTGGTGTTGGACTCCTGGAATTGCTCTTCAAGGATCTTTGTCCGCCGGAAGATGGCCTTAACCCTTGCTATGAATTCCCGAACGCTGAAAGGCTTCACCATATAATCATCAGCCCCCATCTCCAATCCAAGCACCCTATCGATCTCTTCTGAGCGCGCAGTCAACATCATGATCGGCGTATTAACTCCAAGTGCCCTGGCCTTTTGGCAGATCTCGATACCATCCATTCCGGGAAGCATGATATCAAGAATGATAAGGTCGTGACCTTTCTGGATCATTTCCAGACCCTCCAGACCATCATGGGAAAATGTAACCTCACAACCAAGGTCCTTCAAATGGATCTTTAGCAGATCGCAGATTTCCTTGTCATCCTCTATTACAATAACCTTCTTCGTTTCCATGGTTTACAAATAGCTAAGAATTGTATCACAAAAAGGTCACAAACCTTTACTCTTTTTCTGTCAGCAAATTGCCAATAGCCAAAACATCTGTCACTATTTTCTAAAAACTCGCTTCTAAAGCACCTATTGGCAGTTTTGACTGTTATAAAAACTTTAAACCCCTGTGATCAAAAGGCAATTTCCCAACCTCTACTTTGAGAAAAATTAATTGACGATGAAACAAAAAATCTTAATTCTATTATTTGCTCTTAGCTTTATCACGTTCTCTTGTAGTGACGACGATGATGACAACCCGCCAACTCCGGCAAACGGGAATCTTGAGCTTGATCTGAACGGATTGGAGCCTTTGGGTACAGGGTTCTTATATGAGGGATGGGTAATTGTAAATGGTTCACCTGTAAGTACCGGTACCTTTTCTGTTAATCCGGATGGATCTCTGAGTCAAAGTTCGTTTTCGGTTGCCCAGAGCGACCTGAACAATGCCAGCATGTTTGTTCTTTCAATTGAACCTTCCCAGGATCCGGATCCTGCACCAGCTGATACCAAGATCCTTTCAGGAGCTTTTAACAATGATTCAGCAAGTCTCAACACAGATATTATTGGAGATTTTTCATCCGCAGCAGGCTCCTTCTTTCTCAGGACTCCAACCGATGAAACCGGAACCAATAATGGAAACGATGAAAATGGTGTATGGTTTGGTGATCCGGGTATGCCTCCCACGCCAAATTTTGTCCTCCCAACTCTTCCAGACGGATGGGCCTACGAAGGATGGGTAGTAGGGGATGCGGGTCCATTGACAACCGGAACTTTTACTGCTTTTGATATGGCAGATGATGCTGCGCCTTATAGCGGAACTTCTCAATCAGGACCTCCTGTACCAGGTGAAGATTTCTTCAACAATGCGCCAAGCGGTGAAACATTTCCATTGGATGTGAGAAACAGAACCGTGGTGATCTCGGTGGAGCCAGTACCCGATGATTCCGATGCCCCTTTTGCCATCAAACCATTGCTGGGAACTGCAGGAACGAGTCTGGCACCAACAACTCATTCACTAAACCAGAATCTCTCCTCCCTTCCATCAGGAACAGCTTCTTTTTAGAGGAGTAGCTTGATTTGGGGAAGCCCGGTGTGAAAGCACCGGGTTTTTTACTTTCTGGAGCTTAGTTGCTCAATTTTCCTGGATTCAACTTCCATCAAGAAGATCTCATAACCTGTGTTGTTCAGGCCTGATCCTGAGAAGGTGATCATTCTGCTGTCTGGCGACCAGTACCCTCCCCAGTCATCCAGGTTGTTTTCAGTGATCCTGGAGAGTTCCCTTCCCTTGGCGTCTATAGTATACAATTCCCATTTTCCATCGCCGGATTCATCCTCACCATTGGAATGGGCATCAAAAAGGAAAAGTCCCAACTGATCTGAGTAATGAGGGTTCCCCGGATATTCAAAAGGAACATTGGTTTTGGATAGGAGGTAACCATCCAGGGTAATCCGAATAATGGGGAATCGCTTTTGCTCTTTTACTACGAACGAGATCGACTTCCCCAAGGTGGAGATACGAAATCTTCCTTCGAGTGGAATATCACTGATCCTATCATTCTCCCTTGTGTGAATATTCATTTTATGGAGGAACCACTCTTTTCCTTCTTTTTCCTTGAAATAAACATGCTCACCATCTGGAGCAAAAACAGGGGAGGTCCTTGGGTTTTCACCATCTGTAATCCTTTCCATGTGGCCCGAAAGAAGAAAGATCATATAGATCTGATGATTGCCTTCTTTGTCAGAGGTTAGGACTATGCGTTGTTTAT